>JBDTWS010000211.1:0-5787 GCA_040006575.1 Betaproteobacteria bacterium | reverse complement strand
CCTATTACATCAATACCTTCCTCGACCAGCACTCGATCACGGACGTCGTGTTGCTGGGGGAGCAGCGCGCGCTGCACCGCGTGGCTATTGAAGCTGCCAAAGAAAGATTCATCACCGTCACCGTCACGGACTTCGGCTATATCCGCCCCGACTGGGTCATTGTCGAACTGAATGGCATGAATGCAGACAGCCTGTTCCCGCGCGATCCGCAGGCGATTCATGCGCTGGCGAAAGACCTTCCACCTGTAGAGCGGGCCGTTATTTATCGGGATGGTTTTTTCAGCCAGGCCATGCTCGACATGACTTTTCATCTATCGTCCGCATTGTTTCCGTGGACATTTCCCTACTTCAAGCGCCATACGCTGCAGCATCCCATCACCAATTACCTGGGGATCGGCAGGCGGCTCGTGCTGGCAGGCGTCGAAGAAAGACGGACACGCAAAGTGCTGGAGCAACTATCGGCGGTGCCTGGCCTGAAATACATTTTCGCCATGCAGACTGAGGATGACTATTCATTGCGCGCGTATTCGCACTACGCCAACCTGGACACTCCCATGCGTGAGGCGATCCAGTCTTTCGCGCGGCATGCGCCACCGGATTCCGTACTGATATTCAAGGTTCATCCCCTCGACCCAGAGCTGAAAAACTGGCGCAGCATGATCGAACGCATGGCGAATGAGGCCGGTGTTGGCCGGCGCGTTATTTATATCGACGGTGGTGACCTCGACAAACTCATCGCCACGTCGGCAGGCGTTGTCACTGTCAACAGCACGGTGGGCTTGCGCGCGATTGAACTGGGCCTGCCCATCCTCGCGCTGGGCCAGGCCATCTATCGTATCCACGGACTCACGCATGAGGCCGGTCTCGATGATTTCTGGATCAACGGATGTGCGCCGGAGCCGTCCCTGGCAAATGCATTCCTGCGGGCGCTGGCCGCGACACTGCATGTGCGGGGCAGCTATTACACCCGCGAAGGCGTGCGTGCGGCTGCTGAGGGGATGGCCTATCGGCTGCATCACAACCTTGTAAACCAGCCGCTACCCGCTGTCCTGCGCGGCGAAACACTGAGTCTGGAATAAACCGCCGCAGCACCGCGCGCACGTTCGACTGCAACCTGCTAACGAGGACGGCGCGGCTCCGCAAAACCCAGCCTGCGCAATATGGCCTGCGCCCACGCGGCAGGCATCACAGACAACGCCCACATGCCGAATGCCAGCGGGAAAGGAAAGCTGATGCGCGCCTGGTTGCGCGCCAATCCCGACTTTATTCGTTGTGCGGCGTCCGCCGGCGACAACAGGAACGGCCGGCCAGCAGGAAATTGCGCACTCATGGCGGTTTCCACGAAGCCGGGCAGCACCACATTCACAGCAATTCCCTGCGGGCCCAGCCAGCCACGCAAGGCTTCGCCGTAGGCTTTCAATGCCGCCTTGCTCGCGCAATAGGACGGCGTGAGAGGCAGCCCCACATACGCGGAGATGGAGCTGATCAGGGCCACCTGTCCGACGCCCTGGCGTCGCAGGTGTGGCAGCGTGGCGGAGACCGTCGCCATCGCGGATCGCAGGTTGATGTCGAGGATGCGTTCAACATCGCTCCACGCTTCGCCATCGTCGCCGATGAAATTCGTGGCACCCGCATTGACGATGACCAGGTCGACCGCGGCATGTGAGCATGCTTCGTCGACAAGTGTCATCAGCTTCTCCACCTCGGTCACATCGACGAGTAGCACTATCACCCGCGCGCCGCGTTGTTCGCATTCCGCCTTTAGCGCCGCCAGCTTGGTGGCATTGCGGCCATGCAGCACCAATGTTCGCGCAGGTGCCGCGTAGGCCAGCGCCAGCGACTTGCCGATGCCGCCGGTTGCGCCGGTGATGAGGATGGAGACAGGCGAGGCGTATGACGCGTTTGATGCACTCATGGCGCAGCGCCCGCATTTGCGGACAGTCGCGCCAGCAATCCATCAACCTGCTCGAAATGCTGCGCCCAGGTCGTCTGCCGGAAATGGCTGATGCGTTCAAGCTGTCCCGCGCGCATCGCGCTGCCAGCCAGCGAGTAATCCCTGATCAGCATTTCCCAGCGCTTGCCATCCAGCGGATCTGCATAGTCGGGTACGGCACCTGCAGTTTCACGAAAGACCGGCAACTCACTGGCAATCACCGGGACGCCGCGTGACAACGCTTCTGTTACCGGCAGGCCGTAACCTTCGGCGAAAGAGGGAAACAGCAACGCCTGCGCATGATCAAGCCAGGTGATCAGTTCCGCGTCGCTGCATCCGGCGCGCTCGATCACAAAGCCTTTCAGCGGGGGACATCGCTCAAGCATGTCAACTACGTTTTCACATTCCCAACCGCGTTTACCGATCACGACCAGCCGTGGCGCGGCGGCACCCATCGTTTCCACCAGATGCCGCCATAGCTGCAACAGCATCCAGTGATTCTTGCGTGGCTCGATGGTGCTGAGGACGACGAAGTAGTGTTCGGCAATCAGGCGTGCCCCGGCAACAATGCCCGGCAAACCTGGCGCAAGCAATGCGGAAATTGCAGGCGGGCAGGTGAGCGCTTCGTCGCGGCAAAACTTCTGCAAGTCTTCCAGCGTATGGCGCGAATTGGCGACGATTCCGGAGCCCGTTGTCACGGCGCAGCGCATCCGCGTTTTGTGGGCTTCGTATTCACCGGGCCGGCAATACTCGGGATGCGTGATGGGAATGAGGTCATGCACGACGACAATCTCGCGTGCGCCGCGCGTGCGCAATAGCCACGCGTAGTGCGGGTTTTCCAGGCCCGTATGGCTGGTGTTGAACAGGAAAACACCCGCCAGCCTGTGCGGCACCCAGTAAATAAAAATCGCTTTCACGATCAGCCAGACCGCATGCGCCTTGATGGGTGCCGCAGGGCTAAGTAAATTTCGAAAGACGCGTGCCGAATCTGCTGCCGAAAACAGAGCGCTGAATGGCCCGAGGCAAAACACCGCACGTGCACGGCTGCCATAGTGGCGCACATACTCCAGCCCGACTCTATCGATGCCAGTCGGCAGCGCACCGGAAAGGCGGCGGTAAACCAGGCGGGTAATGTCGATCAGGATGGGAGACAAAATTGGCTGAACCGGAACGAAGGGAAAGGTGTCGGCCATATTACAGAGTGGAAAGACCTGCTGTCCACGAAACGGCAAACGCGAATCGGTAGGCCATCCGTATGCACACAGCGGCTGGATTCTATTACACTAGGTTTTCGTCGCTGGCCTGTCGTTCCGCTATTGAGCGCGAACGATGACAGTCCCCATCAACGAAGGGTTGTACCGTTTCCCAGCCGTTGCGAGAAACCGGCAACCGCCACCGCGGTTTGTGGTGATGTAAGCCAATTTCGACGCTGACGGATGAAATCCATCCGCACCCATGCCAATTCAACTTAATTGATAGAGATCATGCAGCCAAGCCTGAAAATATCTTCCGTACTTGCCATCGCGTTTGCCATCCTGTCGGGCTGCAGTTCACTTCCCAACAGCGGTCCCAGTACCCGTACCATTGAAGCGCTTCCCGCCGCAGCTGGCGCTGTTCAGGTGGTGGAACTTGACGACGCTATCGCGCGCCGCCTGCTGGCGCAGCGTACCGACAAAATGTTCTCGGAAACGCTGGGTAATGCCGCCGCCGCGAGCCACAAGGTTGGTCCTGGTGATGTACTCGAGATTTCCATTTGGGAAGCGCCGCCTGCCACGTTGTTTGGCGCGGGACAGGTAGACCCGCGCCAGCCTTCAGCGGGTGTGCGCCCGACCATACTTCCCGACCAGGTTGTCAGTACAGATGGATTTGTAAGTGTCCCGTTTGCCGGACGCATCCAGGCTGCCGACAGAACGCTGCAGGAGATTGGTGCGCAAGTGGTAAAGCGCCTGACCGGCAAGGCGAACCAGCCCGAGGCCATGGTGCGCCTAACGCGTAACTCCTCGTCCAACATCACTGTAGTGGGTGAAGTCACCAACAGCATGCGCGTGCCGATCACGCCGAGCAACGAGCGCCTGCTCGATGTGCTCGCCGCCGCCGCCGGCGTACGCCAGCCCGTCAACAAGATGACCATCCAGGTGACGCGCGGCGACAACGTTTACGCACTGCCGCTTGAGACCATCATCCGCGATCCCAAACAGAATGTGCGCATGCAGGCGGGCGACGTAGTGACGGCAATTTTCCAGTCGCTGAGTTTCACCGCGCTGGGCGCCACGGGAAAGAACGAGGAAATCAATTTTGAAGCCCAGGGCATTTCACTTGCACAGGCGCTGGCACGGTCAGGCGGACTTCAGGATTCGCGTTCCGACGCAAAAGGCGTATTTATTTTCCGTTTCGAACCCGCCACCGCACTCAGCTGGCCGAAGCAACCGGTGCTGACCACACCGGATGGTCGCGTTGCCGTTATCTATCGCATCGACCTGCACAACCCCGCAAGCTTTTTTGTGATGCAGAACTTCGCCATCAACAACAAGGATTTGCTGTACGTGTCGAATGCACCCGCAGCGGAGCTCCAGAAGTTCCTGAATGTGGTGTTCTCGATCGCCTATCCGGTGTTGACGGCGGTTCAGGCGGGCAAATAGGGAACCGGCCTGATCGATATTGTTCAAGTTGCCGGCGGTTCCTTGTACCGACTCACGAGCGTAAAATTTCATAGAACGACAGCTGGCGGGGCTCTCCGGAAACAAATGCCTGGAGAGCCGCGCCAATGCTTGGTTTTGCATGGCAAATATTACGTGCACGCAAACATGGAAAAGGCCTGCCAGTGACAGCTGCACAGATCACGGGATTAAAGGTCCTTGAAGCCGAAGGCATCGAAATCATTCGTGAGGCGGTAGCTGCGGGCGGCACGCCGGTGATGATGTATTCCATCGGCAAGGATTCGTCGGTGATGTTGCACCTCGCCCGCAAGGCCTTTTATCCTGCGCCGCCGCCATTCCCGCTTCTGCATGTGGACACGACCTGGAAATTTCGCGAGATGTACGCGCATCGCGCACGCATGGTTGCCGAATCCGGCTTGACGTTGCTGGTGCACACCAACCAGCAGGGACTCGATGCGGGCGTCAATCCTTTCACGCACGGTTCAAGTTATTACACTGATGTAATGAAGACCCAGGCGCTGACGCAGGTGCTGGACGCGAACGGTTTCGACATTATTTTTGGCGGCGCCCGTCGCGATGAAGAAAAGTCACGCGCCAAGGAGCGGATATTTTCATTTCGTGGAAATGGCCATCGTTGGGACCCGAAAGCGCAGCGACCGGAGCTCTGGAATCTCTACAACACGCGAATCCGGCCGGGACAAAGTATTCGTGTCTTTCCCCTGTCCAACTGGACCGAGCTGGATGTCTGGCAATACATCCGCCAGGAAAATATTCCGGTCGTACCGCTTTATTTTGCGCAGGCGAGGCCGGTGGTGAATCGCAACGGTGCTTGGATCATGGTGGATGACGAGCGATATCCGCTGGTTGCCGGTGAGGCGCCTGAAGCGCGAATGGTCCGATTCCGTACGCTCGGCTGTTATCCGCTCACTGCAGCGGTGGAAAGCAGCGCCGCCACGCTCGACGACATTATTGCGGAGACGATGAGCGCGGTTTCTTCAGAGCGGCAGGGTCGCCTGATCGATGGCGACCAGCCGTCCTCGATGGAAAAGAAGAAGCAGGAAGGTTATTTCTGATGGCAATGGTTGCTGCCGATATTGCTAGAGTCGCCGTCGAAACGAGCGCCAGTACACCGCTGCGTTTTATCACTTGCGGCAGCGTGGACGACGGCAAATCGACGTTGATCGGGCGGTTGCTGTT
>JBDTWS010000210.1:0-5805 GCA_040006575.1 Betaproteobacteria bacterium | reverse complement strand
GGAAGGTGGCGCGCTTTTGAGCCGGTCGCGATGATCACGTTTTTCGCGGTCAGCGTTTCCTTGGCTTCGCCATTCACTATTTCGATCGAATAGGTCTCACCGGCCGAAACAAGTTTGCCAGAGCCCTTCACCCAGGTGACCTTGTTCTTGCGGAACAGGAACTCGATGCCCTTGGTCATCTTGGTGACGATGCCGTCCTTGCGCGCCTGCATCTTGGTGAGATCGACTTTCACCCCGGCGGCCGTGATGCCGTGGTCGGCAAATTTATGTTCGAGCTGCTCGAGGTTTTCCGAAGACTGCAGCAACGCCTTCGACGGGATGCAGCCCACGTTCAGGCAGGTGCCGCCGAGGGCCATGTCGCCCTTGGGATTTTTCCAGCCTTCAATGCAGGCGACGTTGAAACCCAGTTGCGCCGCGCGAATGGCCGCAATGTATCCGCCGGGACCGGCGCCGATAACGACAACATCAAATTCTTTTGCCATGATGCTTCCTTTACATAGGTGCTGCGACTAGCAGCGCCTTATTTCTCACCTTCTCCCTCGGGAGAAGGCCGGGATGAGGGGAAGTGACACAAAGGTCTTTTTTCCCCAAATTGAAAAAAATTCCCCACGCCTAACTAAGCCAAACACGGGAAATATGCACCCCGAGCGCCGCGCAGAATCCGGCGATCAGCGGTGATGTTCCCTTTAATAAAAATGGGGGGTTTTTCACCAATTGCGAGAGCCACAGCGTGATTGCCACGGCGAGTCCCACCCCAAGCGACACCGAGAAATGCGTGCCGAGGTAATTGCCGAGGAATTTGGCGAAGAACACCGTCAGAAAACCGGTGAGCACCGCGCCAAGCACGAAGAACAGCAGTTGCTTGAATAAACTTAAGGGGGACCACTTTTTCTTCGCCAAGAATTACGGCTCCATCGTCATTGACGTCGAGATTGATTGCGGGTGAAAGGGAGCGATGATGGTTTGAAACGTCTTCGCTGTGGGAAACACGCCCCCATCCGTCGCTTCGCGCCACCTTCCCCCGCGACTGCGGTGGAAGGCCGGGATGGGGGAGTGCGTGCATATGCGATCGCCGTCGTACTTCGTCAGTCCAGACTCAGATATCCAGCAACAACCGCGACAGATCTTCCAGCGCTTCCTTCATCGCCACCAGCGCCAGCACCGCCTCGCGACCGTCGATGATGCGATGGTCGTAGCTCATCGCCAGGTAATTCATGGGGCGGACCACGATCTGCCCGTTCTCCACCACCGCACGTTCCTTGGTTGCATGCACACCGAGGATGGCCGCTTGCGGCGGGTTGATGATCGGCGTCGACAGCATTGAACCGAACACGCCGCCGTTGGAAATCGAGAACGTACCGCCGGTCAAATCCTCGATCGTCAGCTTGCCGTCCTTGGCCTTCTGGCCGAATTCGGCGATCTTCTTTTCGATATCGGCAATCGACATCTGGTCGGCGTTGCGCAGGATGGGAACCACCAGCCCGCGCTCGGTACCGACGGCGATGCCGATGTCGTAGTAGCCGTGATAGACGATGTCATTGCCATCCACCGATGCATTCACCACCGGGTATTTTTTCAGCGCGTGCACAGCGGCCTTGACGAAGAACGACATGAAACCCAGTTTCACGCCGTGGGTCTTCTCGAACTTGTCCTTGTACAAATTGCGCAGGTTGATGACCGGCGCCATGTTCACTTCGTTGAACGTTGTGAGGATGGCGGCGGTAGCCTGCGATTGCAGCAAACGTTCAGCGATGCGCGCGCGCAGGCGCGACATCGGGACTCGTTGCTCGGTGCGATCGCCTGCAGGAATCTGCACTGCAGGGGCCGCAGCGGGTTTGGCAACTGCGGCGGCGGCCGGCGCGGCAGCGGCTGGCGCACCAGAAACCTTGTTGACCACGTCTTCCTTCGTCACGCGACCACCGCGGCCGGTGCCGGCGACATCCCCTGCGGCTACATTGTTTTCCGCAGCAATCTTTGTTGCAGCAGGACTCATCGCAGGCGCTGATGCAGCGGGAGCAGCGGCAGCGGCAGCAGCGGTAGCAGGTGCAGCTTTCGCCGGTGTCGCAGCAGCAGGTGCTGCCGCCGGTGCCGCGGCAGGCGCCGCAGCGGCGGCCTTGGCCTCGGTGTCGATCATCGCGATCACCTCTTGCGCACCCACCGTCCCGCCATCACCCTTGATGATCTTCACCAGTACGCCATCAGCCGGCGCCGGCAATTCCATCACGACTTTATCGGTCTCGATATCGATAAGATTTTCATCGCGCTTGACGGCGTCGCCTTCCTTCTTGTGCCAGGCAACCAGCGTCGCTTCGGTAATCGATTCGGACAACACGGGGACTTTGACTTCGATCTGCATTTTCTTATCCTTTTCTTTTCAATCCTGAATTCATCTGACTGGCTGCCTTCTCCCCTGGAAGAAGGCAGGGATGAGGGGAAGGCCGTCAAAAAAAACAACCCCCCGCATCACAGACATTTTCTACCCAGCCGTCTTCGCCAGCGTGCCCATCTGCGCATGCGCCGATTTTTTCGGCGCTTCGCTTTCCCAGGTCAGCGCGGCTTCAACCAGTTCCTTCTGCTGCTCTGCGTGCTTGCTGCTGTAGCCCACCGCCGGCGACGCCGAAGACGGACGCAGCGAATAGCTCAGCGTCTGGTCAGGACGCATGTGGCGCAACAGGTAATGCTGCACGCGATGCCATGCACCCTGGTTGCCCGGTTCTTCCTGGGTCCACACGACGGATTTCGCATTCGGATACATCGCGATCTGCGCTTCGAATTCCTCGTGCGGGAACGGATACAGCTGTTCGATACGGCAGATGGCGATATCGTCGATGGCGCGCTTGGTGCGCTCGGCGACGAGGTCGTAATAGACCTTGCCTGAACAGAAAACCACGCGCTTCACTTTCTTGGCGTTGATTTTTTCGCCGGGTTGGTCGACATGGCCGATCACCACTTCGAACTTGCCATTGGCCAGTTCTTCCATCGTGGAGGACGCCTCTTTTTTGCGCAGCAGAGATTTGGGCATCATCACGATCAGCGGCTTGCGCATCGCGCGCAGCGACTGGCGGCGGATCATGTGGAACAATTGCGCGGCGTTGGACGGCACCACCACTTGCAGATTGTGTTCCGCACACAGTTGCAGGAAACGTTCCGGACGCGCGGACGAATGTTCCGGTCCCTGGCCTTCGTAACCGTGCGGCAGGAACAAGGTGAGGCCGCACAGGCGTCCCCATTTCGTTTCGCCGCTGGCGATGAACTGGTCGATCACGACCTGCGCGCCGTTGACGAAGTCGCCGAACTGCGCTTCCCAGATGACCAGCTCGAAAGGTTGTGCGGTCGCATAGCCGTATTCAAAACCGAGCACCGCTTCTTCGGACAGCAGTGAATCGATCACCACAAACTTGGCCTGCTTCGTTTCAATATTCTGCAGCGGAATGTAGATACCTGAATCCCACTTTTCGCGATTCTGGTCATGAAGCACGGCGTGGCGATGCGCGAACGTGCCGCGTCCGCAATCCTGGCCGCTCATGCGGACCGGATGCCCGGTCGCGACCAGCGAAGCGTAGGCGAGATTTTCCGCCATGCCCCAGTCCAGCGGCAATTCGCCCTTGCCCATCTTGCGGCGCGCTTCCAGTAACTTCTCCACCGACATGTGACACTTGAAGTCCGAGGGAATTTGCGTGAGGCGTTCGGCGTAATGTTTCAGCGTATCCATCGGCACGGTGGTGTCGGCCGGCGCACGCCAGTTCTGGCCAATGTAGGGCGCCCAATCCACCGCCAGCGGCGGCTTGATGCCGTAGAGGATTTTGGTGTTGGTGCTCTTGCCCGCGTCGAGGCGCGCGCGGATGTTGGTGACGAGGTCGTCGCCGTATCCTGCGGCTGTCGTGCCCGCAGCGGCCAGGCGATCCGCGTACAGCTTGCGGGTGCCGGGATGCTGCGCGATTTTCTTGTACATCAGCGGCTGTGTGACGAACGGTTCGTCCTGCTCGTTATGGCCGAGCTTGCGGAAACAAACCATGTCGATGACGACGTCCTTGCCGAATTTCATGCGGTATTCCAGCGCGATACGGCCGACCAGCAAGACTGATTCCGGATCATCCGCATTCACGTGGAACACAGGTGCCTCGATCATCTTGGCGATGTCGGTGCAATACAGCGACGAACGTGAATCGCGTGTGTCCGACGTGGTAAATCCCACCTGGTTATTGACGACGATGTGCACCGTGCCGCCGGTCTTGAACCCGCGCGTCTGCGACAGCGCCATCGTTTCCATCACGACACCCTGGCCGGCAAATGCGGCGTCGCCGTGAACCAGCATCGGCAAGACTTCCTTGCCTTCGTGATCGTCACGTCGATGCTGGCGTGCACGTACCGAACCTTCGACGACGGGATTGACGATCTCCAGGTGCGAGGGATTGAACGCCAGTGTCAAATGCACACCACCGCCCTTGGTTTGGATGTCGGAGGAAAAACCCTGGTGATATTTCACGTCGCCGGAGCCGACATCGTGTGCGTGCTTGCCTTCGAATTCGGAGAACAAATCAGCAGGTAATTTGCCGAGGCTGTTGACCAGCACATTCAGCCGGCCGCGATGCGCCATGCCCAGCACGACTTCTTTCACACCCTTGCCGCCGGCAACCTGGATGATGTCATCGAGCAGCGGAATCAAACTCTCACCGCCCTCAAGCGAAAAACGCTTCTGCCCGACGTAGCGCGTGTGCAGGTATTTTTCCAGCGTCTCGGCTGCCGTCAAACGCTCAAGCAGGAATTGCTTTTCTTCCGTCTGCAGCGAAGGCTGCGACTGGATTGATTCGAACTGCCCCTGGATCCAGCGTTTCTGTTCGGTGGAGCTGATGTAGATGTACTCAAGGCCGATATAACCGCAGTACGTTTTCTTGACAGCAGAAACGATGTCTTTCAGCTTGGCGCGTTCGCTCTGGCCATTGATGCGGCCCTGCCATGAACCGAAACTGAATTCGGCTTCGAGATCGGCATCGGTGAGTCCGTAGAACGACAACTCCAGTTCCGGCACCGGCATGCGTTCACTGCGCTTCAACGGATCCAGCTGTGAGTGGCGCGAACCCAGGACGCGATGTGCGCGAATGAACTGCAGCACTTTCAGCGAACGCTTGTCATCGTTGGGCGTATTGCCACCCGGGCCGCCCACGTTCACATACGCGATCCGCGTACTGCCCTGCTTTGCCCGCTCGGCGAACGCTTCAATGACGGGCGTGTGCGCCACATCGGGCGCCGTGCTGCCGGCGACATTGGGCAGGGAATCGAATTGCTTCCGCCAGTTTTCGGGGACCGATGCGGGATCGATCAGATATTGTTCGTAGAGTTCTTCGACATAGGGCGCATTGGCGCCGAAGAAGAGACTGGATTCCTGGAATTCTCGCATCATGATGGGACCTCGGCTTGCTGCAGTTGCTTGGTGAGATTTAAATGGGGTTGGATTTTAGTAAATCGAGTTCTTGAATGCGCTCCGGCTTTTTGTGGGCCAGATCTGTATTGGAATTGCCGAATCAATTTTGTTGATGCGGCAATGGGTATTTCGAATTCTTCAGCCCATCTGTGTGCTTCGATACCTCAGCACGAACGGGGATGTTTAATCTTCACAAGCCACTTGCTTGTTTTTATCTTCACATGCCACTCGCGTGTTTAATCTGCGCAAGCCACCTGCTAGTTCTTCGCCAAAAAATCACTAATTTGTTTTCCGTTCGCCCTGAGGTATCGAAGGGTTGAACGGACTGCAGCGTTCAAACTACATCAGCCCATCCATGTACTTCGATACCTCAGCACGAACGG
>JBDTWS010000209.1:0-5868 GCA_040006575.1 Betaproteobacteria bacterium | reverse complement strand
CCCAGTTCGCCGTCGTAGTTGTAGCCCCAGCAGCGCACGCCGCCATTGATCGCGACACACGCATACAGGGTGCCGGCACCGAGTGAGGTGACACCGCTGCCGGGAGCGAATACGGATGTCGGCGTGTTGTGATTCATCCCGTCGCCGGTGCCCAGCTTGCCGTATTGATTGAGGCCCCAGCATTGCGCGCCACCATTGGCCAGCGCGCACGCGAATGCGCCGCCCACACCGATCTGCGTGACGCCACTCGCAGCAGCAATCGCCTGCAGCGGAACCGGGCTCTGCACCGGCGTGGGACCCACGCCAAGTTCCCCGGAAGTGTTGGAGCCCCAGCAACGCACGCCGCCCGCAACCACGGCGCAGGTACTTCCTGTGCCGGTGGAGACTGCTGTCGCACCTGAGCCGCCGGGAATCGCGACAGTCGGGACCAGCCGGTTCATGTTGTCGCCGACACCCAGTTCGCCGCTGGTATTGGTACCCCAGCATTGCACACCACCCGTGACCACGGCACAGGTTTGCGCAGAACCCGCGGAGACCGATGTCGCGCCGCTTCCCTCGGCGAGCGCGATCACGGGAACCAGGCTCGGCACCATGCTGTTGTTGCCCAGTTGCCCTGCGTTATTGGCACCCCAGCATTTCACGCCGCCCTTGATCACCGCGCAGCCGTGGTTGGTGCCCGCATCGAAATGCGTAACGCCGGATCCGGCGGCAAAGGTTTGCCGGGGGGAATCCGCGATCGCACTGTTGCCGTCACCCACATTGCTGCCCCAGCATTGCAAGCCGCCACTGACGATCGCGCATGACAGCGTACTTCCCGCCGACACGACGGCTACGTTGCTCGCATAGTTCGCGGTATCGACGACAGTGAGATTGAGTGCAATGTTGCTGGTGCCCGTTGCGTTGGTGACGCTCAATGCCGGGCTGAAGACACCGGCCTGCGTTGGCGTTCCCGTAATCGCGAGGCTGCCGCTGCCATTGTGGACAGCACTCAGGCCCGCCGGCAGCGATGAAATTACGGCCGCCGTGACCACCGGATTCCCGCCGGTCATCACGTTGCCTGCGTAAGGTTGGTTGCGCACCGCGACCGGCAATTTCGGCGTAATCAGATTCGGCAATCCCGGACCCGGCGGCGGGTTGATGGCGAAGGCCTGGTCGGCTGATGCGATGCCGACAGTTGCGGTGCCGGGCTGGCTCGCGCGTAGCGTGCAGGTGCCGGTGGACACCATGGTGACGGTAACGCCGGACAACGTGCACACACCTGGCGTGAGCGAGCTGTAGGTGATCGCCAGGCCCAGATTTGAAGTGGCAAGTGGATTGATATCGAACGTGCCGTTCAACAAAAAATTGCGTGTGGTCTGCGTACCGAACGTGACCGTTTGCGGGATGGCGCCGACACTGATCTGCCGCAATATTTGTTGCGCGGCGCCGAAGGTGCCGTTGCCGGCCTGGTCGGCGGCAAGTGTGCAGGTGCCCAACGCGACTGTGGTGACGAGGAATCCGCTCACCGTACACACCGAAGGTGTTTGCGATGCCAGCACCACGGGCAATCCGGATGTCGCCGTCGCACTCACAGAAAACGCAGTCGTGCTGTACGTGACCGCGGTGGGCGGCACGAAATCGATCGACTGCGGTGCGCCGGAAACAACGAGCGTGAAATTCTGCGTGGCGCTGGGTGCAATGCCGTTGCTGGCCGTCAGCGTCAGGGGATAGCTGCCTGTCGTCATCGTCGCGGCCGTACCCGACAAGGTCAGCGAGCCTGCGCCACCACTCAACGAAAGACTCGCCGGCAAGCTGCCACTGCTGCTGACGGTGGGGACCGGCGAACCCGATGCCGTAAATGTAAAACTGCTACCGACGCCAATGTAGAACGTGGTGCTCGCCGAATTGGTGAATGCCGGAGAAACGGGCGCCGCGATGCTGACGCCGATCGAGCGCAGCGATGACATTCCGCCGTCATCCGCCACACTGCGCACGGCGCGAAAGCTGAAACTGTCAGGGCCGCTCTGTCCCGCAAACGGCGTGTACGTGGCCGTCAATCCGCTGAACGATACGTTGCCTTTTGTTGGGGCGGTAGCCAACAGAAGCACGTTTGTGTAGTCCCCGTACGACGTATTCAGTGCGAGGTTAGGGACCGGGATGGCGGTGCCTGGCGAGTTGTAGGCGACGGGATAAGCGGGAGGATTGGGGTTGCCCACAAACTGGCCGATATAGGCCGCGATATCGTCGAACTCGAACTGCATCAGGGAGTAGGCGGGGTTCGTTGGCGGAATCATCGCCTGCCCCATCGCGTGCTTTATGTGCCAGCCCGAATCCGCAGCATTGCGCAGGGTTGTCGATGAAGTTGAATGGCAGTTACCACACTTGGAATTGAATAGAATTTTCCCGTTGGCAGCATTTCCCGTCGTAGTCTGCGCGAAGGCCGATGACGCGGACACGCACGCCGCCAGCACGCATAGCCAGGTGAGGCGGACGAACTGTCTCACCCTGCGAGAGCCGGTGCAATCCATACCCGTGCGCGCTGAACAACCTTGATTATTATTTTTAGTCATCGCCACCCCCCGATAGCGATCCTGCCCCGCGAATTGAAGTTCAAAACCACTTGGTCAAGTGGGAACGCTCAACGATTCTCCTTCATTGTAATGAAACTGGCGTCTCGCGCATATCAGCAGCGCATGCCGTTGCCGTAAAGTCCCTTCTTCTTCAGCGCCTCCACCAGCGGGAACAGAGGCGCATGCGTCAGCGCGCATGAGGGCAGCATCTTCGCACCGGGATCATATGCGGTGGCCACGGCAAGCAATTTATCCACGGTCGCTTTGTCCTTGCCCTTCGCGGCGGCATCGGCCCAGCGCGCATAGTGCGCCAGTGAAAGTGTCTGGCGCGCATGGCCGTACTCACGAATGGCCAGCGCTTCTTCAGCGAGACGTTCGCCGGCTTCGAAATCGGAAAAATAAATGACCAGGTGGAGCGCATAGTTGCCGCGCTGGAATGCGTCTCCCGGCTGCAGCTCGACCAGCTTGTTGTAGAACTCATCGGCCTTGGCGCGATTGCGCGCCTGCATGACGTAGAAATTCTGCATTTCCGCATAGATGACTTTTAGCGCCTTGGGATTTTTCGTGTTCGTTTCCAACGCGCGCCGCGCGTACTCAAAGCGCTTCACATCATTGTCGACCGCCTGGTAGTACGCATTCCAGTTCAGGTAAAGCCAGGGATCGCTGGAACCGACGGGCAAGTTTTCGGCCTGCGTCAACATCGCCTTCGCCTCCGGCAGGCGACTGGTGAGCGTATACAAATGGCCCAGCAGGATGTATGGCTTTGCCGACTTCGGATCGGCGATGACGGCCGACGTCAGGCTGTTCTCGGCGGCACGCGCGGCATCGCGCGAAAGTTCACCATCCTCGTAACCGGCCATGATAAACAGCCGCCCCTGCTGCACCAGCGCGTTCATGGTCTTCGGCTCTTTCTTCAGCGCCTCGACAATTTTCTTGTTCGCCTCGATCAGCACACCGCGCTCGCCGTTCCATTTATCGAGCAAGTTTTCCGCTTCAATCGCAAGGCTTTGCGCCGCGTCGGATTCCGGTGTCGCTCCGGCGGGGTGGGAAAATAAAACACTCACGAGCAGCATCGGCGCAACGAGTGACAACGCTGTAAATCGCACGAGAAATTGCACGAGCAATCGCACGAGCAATCGCACGAGCAATCGCACGAGCCGCGCGAGGCGAAAAATAAACGACGAGCAAGTTGAAATCATGAAGTGACATCCGTGTTGAGATTGGTGGGATTATCGCTTTTATCGCTGGACGGTTACCAGGCGCCTCGAACGCGTTTGAACAATGAAACACCAGCACTGAAGCGCCTTCCATGCCACAAATGGCTGCGAATCCTCATCAATGCTAGAGTTTGCGGAAATTTTGCAGGCAACGGCAACTTGCTTCCCGGAATCTGAACGTCGCTGAAAGTACCCACGCATGTTGGCGTTTTACTTTCACGCATGGTGTGGTCAAAATTTAATTCACAACTACGGGAGTACACACAATGGCCGAAAACAAAACCAAACCGACAGGCGTGAGCGTTGCCGCATTCATCAATGCCAACCCGGACCCGGCCAAGCGTGCGGACGCGAAGTCGCTGGTGAAAATGATGCAACAGGCCACGGGCGAAAAACCAAAGTTGTGGGGGCCCAGCATTATCGGCTTCGGCACGTGCCACTACGTCTATGCAAGCAGTCGGGAGGGTGACATGCCCATCGTCGGCTTCTCGCCACGCAAGGCCGCCCTCGTGCTCTACATTGTCATGGGTTTTCGCGAGTCTGCGGCGTTACTGGGCAAGCTCGGCCCGCACAAGATCGGCAAGTCATGCCTGTATATCAAGCGGCTTGCCGATGTCGATCTCGGGGTACTGGAGCAACTGGTGGTCAAGTCGGTTGCGAGCGTGAAGGCGAAGTACCCGGCAGATACCGGGAAATAATTCTACCCACGTTGAGCAGCAGTGTCGGGCGAAGCGTACACAATCCCGATACTGCGTTTTTTGAAAGCGCGGCTACCGATATGGCAACCGAAACATGACGACCTCCCCGCGCAACCAGTCCGCGTTTTCCGCGCATCCCGCCCGTGCTCACGCTCGCTCGTATTCCGGTGCCGTACTACTCTGCTGTTTCGCGTCATTCTTCGCGGGTCATTCGAGCAATGCCGCCGCCGGGGAAATACAGCAAATCAGCTTCGCGCCTTCCCTGGCATCGGCGACCACGGTGAATGGCCAGCCCGGATGGCTGGTCACCGTCCAGGGCCGGTTGTCCGAGCCCACCGACGGCGAGGCCCGGCGGCAAGTCATGATCAGTGGCTTCGCGAGGATCCTTGGCGCCGATGCCGCGAGCGCCCTCTTCCGCGAACGTGCCGGATATTTTGTGTCGAACAGCATCGCGGGCGCCAGGGTCGCGGTTGCGTTTGGCGACCAGGTCCATGCGCTGAAGAAAACCAATGAGGGCGGCTGCTTCTCCACAGAGGTGAAAGTCAACGTAACGCAGGTAGCGCAGGCCGCGGACCTCACACACGATGGAATCATCAACTTCAAATCCGTTCCGGCGCGGCATCGCCGGGAACCTGTCGTCGGCACTGCATTGTTGCTTGCTGAAGAAGGCGTGACGGTCATCACCGATATCGACGACACCATTAAAGTCACCGGCAACACGGACCGGAAGATCGCCGCCAAAAATACTTTCATGGCGCCCTTCGTTGCCGTTGACGGCATGGCTGATCTTTATCGCGACTGGCAGAAATCGAACGGCACGCCTTTGCATTTTCACGTGGTCAGCGCGGGACCATGGCACTTCCATGAACCGTTGAAAGCATTTTTCCGGCGGGTGAATTTTCCAGAATTCACGTGGGACATGCGGTGTGTGGATGTCACCAGCCCCACCGCGCTTTACGACGAAACGATCCATCCGGATCCCAATCGCCTGTATGTGTTCAAGGTTGCCGCGATTCGCGCGTTCCTGAATCGCTTCCCCCGGCGGCACGCCGTCCTCGTCGGTGATTCGGGCGAGCGCGATCCGGAAACGTACGCGACGATCCTGAAGGAATTTGGCGCGCGGATTGACGCGGTGTATATCCGCAATGTCAGCAAGGAGAAACAGGACGCGCGGTACAGGGCGTTGTTCGGGCCGGGCGGCGCGAACGGCAAGCTGCAGGTGTTTGACAAGCCGGATGAGTTGCCGCGGCGGCTGGCCACGGCGCGTTAATCATTCCGGGCAATGCCATCGCAGAAATAGTGAAGGGAGGCTGCCACTGCCGGACTCCATCGCCGATCCTTGCGCTGTGGCGTGCGCTACTTCAAGCCATCAAAGTGCGCCTTGGCCCTGGCGCTTTCCACATC
>JBDTWS010000208.1:0-5965 GCA_040006575.1 Betaproteobacteria bacterium | reverse complement strand
GCCAGGTGCGTTTCGAGCGCCGCGTCGGACAGGGCCTTGGCCTGGCCGCCGGCAACGCATTTCATTTGCGACAACGTCATCGGTGTTTCCTTTGTGAACTATGAATGGCGAGTTAGGCCATGGCCTTCAAGTGCGCAATGCGAATCGAGGCGGGCGGATGTGAATCATAGACGGCGGAGTGCAGCGGGTCCGGGGTCAGTGTGGAGGCATTGTCGCGATAGAGCTTGACCAGCGCGGTGATCAGGTCGCTCGCGTGCGTCTGTTCGGCCGCGTAGCTGTCGGCCTCAAACTCGTGCTTGCGCGAAATGAGGCTGCCCAGTGGCGTGAGCCAGAACGTGAATACCGGTAGCACCATGAAAAACAGGATCAGCGATACCGCCACGTGCGGCGCGCCGCCATTGAGCGGAAACCCCAGCCCGCGATAGAACCACGGTTTGTCGATCACCCAGCCCATCAGCGCCAGGATCACGAACGTCAGCGCGAACTGGCCGATGATCATCTTGACGATGTGCTTGCGCTTGAAGTGTCCCAGTTCATGGGCCAGCACGGCTTCGATTTCGGCGGGTGTCAGGCGCTCGATCAGCGTGTCAAAAAACACGATGCGCTTGGTCTTGCCGAAGCCCGTGAAGTACGCATTGCCATGGCTTGAACGTTTCGAGCCGTCCATCACGAACAAGCCGCTCGAGGTGAAACCGCAGCGCGTCAGCAGGGTTTCAATACGATCCTTCAGCGCGGCATCGGCCAGCGGATTGAATTTGTTGAACAACGGTGCGATGAAATTGGGATAGATCGCCAGCATGGCCAGGCTGAAACCCAGCCACACCAGCCAGACATACAGCCACCACAGCGAGCCCATTTTTTCCATCAGCCAGAACACCACCAGTAACAGCGGGATGCCGATGGCGGCACCCAGCAGCAGGCCTTTCAACGCATCCAGGAGATACAGCTTCCACGTCATTTTGTTGAAACCAAAGCGCGCTTCGATGACAAAGGTGCGGTAGATATCGAAGGGCGTGGAAACCAGCGACGAGACCAGCATCAGCGCGGCGAAGGTGGCAAGTCCGAGTGCATAGGGACCGGAAAAGTAATTCGATGCCGATTCGTGCAGGAGGTACAGCCCGCTGCCCAACGTCAGCACCAGCAGCAGCAACACGTCGAACACGCTTTCGATCAATCCCAGCCGCTTGCGCGCGATGGTGTAATCGGCCGCTTTCTGGTGGGCTTCCAGCGTGATGGCGTCGCTGAATTCCGTCGGCACCCGGGCGCGATGCGCGCGCACATGCGCCATGTGCCGCCAGGAAAGGAATGCACCGAATCCGAAGCTGAGCAGCAGGAACGCGAGGAACAGGAGGGTGAAACCGGAAAGGGCGGAAGTCATGCGATGCGGGTGCGGGGCGACAGGTTAATCATGCGAAAATAAGTCATATCCCTATTTTAAGGCGCATTTGCGAATTGCCATGTCCCAAGACCAAAACAATCTCATCTGGGTTGATATGGAAATGACCGGCCTGCTGCCTGAATCCGACGGCATCATCGAAGTGGCCATCGTGGTGACCGACGCCAACCTGAACACCATCGCCGAAGGTCCGGTACTGGTGGTGCACCAGTCCGACGCGGTGCTCGACGGCATGGATTCCTGGAACAAATCCACGCATAAGAAATCGGGCCTCATCGACAAGGTGAAGGCTTCGACGCTCTCGGCCGCCGATGTCGAAGCGCGCATGGTGGCATTCCTGTCCGAGCATGTGCCCGCCAGCACCTCGCCCATGTGCGGCAACTCGATCTGCCAGGACCGACGTTTCATGGCGCGCGGCATGCCGAAGCTGGAAGCGTATTTTCATTACCGCAACCTGGACGTGTCGACATTGAAGGAACTGGCCAGGCGCTGGAAGCCGGAAATCATGTCGGGCATGAAGAAGCACGGCAAGCATGAAGCGCTGGCGGATATTTACGAGAGCATCGAAGAGCTCAAATATTATCGCGAGCATTTTTTGAATTGTGCTGCGCCGGCTTAGTGAAAAATGACTAAATATCAAAGGAAACACCAGCATTGACGGCCATCTCAGGGCATTTTCGGCCTGTAGGCCGCACCAGTGCTTGAGTTTGATGCTGGCGTGTCGCAATGGATGGCGTGGAAAAGATAACTGCGGAACCGCGGCAACAGCGGTCAGCGTAAACAACATCGTCGTGGCGCACACGATATGAACCGTAGCGCCGGTTTGTCGGAGTACTGAGAGAACAACGGGACAATGTCACAGCGGGTACGGAGAGGGCGGGGCGCCGTGGGCGGCGTATTCGCGATAATTCTGGGCGTTCTGAGCTCCTGGCAGGTCTTCGGCCAGGCGCCTTCGCTGGTCTACCGCACGCAGGTGTACGGCCGCGCCAACGCTGATTCGCTGCTGGGTTATGGGGACCCGAACCTGGCCAAGAATGCGGTCGCGGTCGATGCGGCGGGCAACGTCTACGCCACCGGCACCACCACCAATGGCGCGAATGTCGATTTCCTCACCGTGAAGTACAACGCCGCCGGCGTGATCCAGTGGCGCGCCATCACCAATGGCGGCGGCAACAGCGACGACATCGCCTACGCGGTTGCGGTTGATTCCGCCGGCAATGTGGTCGTGACCGGCAGCAGCCAGAACGGCGCATTCACCGATTACCTGACGGTCAAGTACGACAGCAGTGGCGTGGAACTGTGGCGGGCGATCATGAATGGCGATGGCAATGCCGACGACGCCGCGCATGCCATCGCGATCGATTCCACCGGCAACGTATTCGTAACCGGCGCCAGTGTCAATTTCAACGGCAATTACGACTACGTCACCGTCAAATACGCGCCGGACGGGAGCGAGCTGTGGCGCATGCCGCAGGACGGCGCCAGCAACGCCAACGACATGGCGGTGGCGATGTGCATGGACGCCGGCGGCAATGTCGCTGTGACCGGCTCAAGCCAAAGCAACGCGCGCTTCGATTACGTGACCGTCAAGTACCGCACCGACAGCCTGCAGATGTGGCGGCGGGTGATGGATGGCGTTACGCAGGGACCCGACGCCGCGTTCGATATCGCCTGCGACAGCGGCGGTAATACCTATGTCACCGGCAAGAGCTCGAGCGGCGATAACTTCGAGTTTGTGACTGTCAAGTATGGAAGCACAGCGACCGGTCCCGAACTGTGGCGCGCGACCACGACCCCGGCGCCGTTCTTCACACGCAATGCATTCGCCATTGCTGCAGACGCCGCGGGCAACGTGATCGTCACGGGAAGCGAACGCAATTCAAGCCTGGCAAGCGGCCCGGGCAATCCGGTGCACCTGACGATCAAGTACAACACCACCGGCGCGTTCCAGTGGAGCAACGCGCTCAACAGTTCCGGCACCGGCGCCGATATTTTTTCTGCGCTGGCGGTCGATGCGGCGGGCAATACGTATACGTCCGGATTCGATAGCGGCAGCAACAATCTCATCGTAGTGAAATTTGCGCCCGGCGGTGGCGAACTATGGCGCACCACATTGACAGGGGTGAACGGCAACAGCGGCGCCGTGCTCACCTCGCTGCGCCTTGATGGCGTCGGCAATATTATCGGCGCGGGCATCCGCAACAATGCCGGCGATAATGATTTCATGGTGTTCAAAATCAACAGTGCAGGGCTGTTGCAGTGGAGCGCGAGCGAAGGCGAAAACACGCAGGTGACCACCAGTTTCGCGTCTGGCGCGGAAGGACGCAACGCGCTGGTCTTCGATACCTCGGGCAACAGCTATGTCGCGGGGCAGAGCGGCATTTCCAACACGGCCGACTTTATTGTCGCCAAGATCAACGCCACCGGTGCCGAGCAATGGCGCACGGTGGTCAATGGTGTGGCCGCCAATACCGATCGTGCATTCGCGGTCGGCGTCGATGCTGCCGGCAATGTATATGCGGGAGGCGACAGCCTCGCCGCCAGCTATACCGATTTCATGACGGTGAAGTTCAACTCGGCCGGCATCGAACAATGGCGCCGCCAGCCGGGGCATGCCCCGAACACGTCCAATACAATGCGTGCGCTGGTTGTCGATGCCGCGGGAAACACGATCGTCACGGGAGCAGCGGCCGGCAAGGATTTCCTGACCGTGAAATACGACTCAGCCGGAACCGAACAATGGCGCACGACCACCGGCAGCGCCGGCAATGGCGTCGATTCACCGGTGGCCATGGCGCTCGACAACGCCGGCAATATTGTGGTGACCGGCCGCAGTTTTGACGGGGCGGTCGACAGCTACCTCACCGTGAAATTTTCGCCGGCCGGCGCTGAACTTTGGCGCGCAGTGCTTGACGGCACCATCAATGCGCCGCAGCAGCCGTTCGCGATGGCTGTGGACGCTGCAGGGAACGTATTCATCACTGGCGATACAACCGTGAAATACGATGCCGCCGGCGTCATGCAGTGGCAGGTGCGTGATTCGTTTCGCGCGTATGGAATTTCCCTGGCGGGCGATGGCGGCGCCACCGTAGCCGGCGCCAACGGGCTGGTGGTGCGCTACGACGCGACCGGCAATGAACGCTGGCGTCGCGCCATCCATGGCGTGCTCGATGTCAACGACAGCATCCGCGCCATCACCGTCGATATCGACGGCAGCGTTTACATCGCAGGCGTGAATTCCAGCGATCCCAATGCCGACTACCTGGTGGTGAAATATGACGCGGATGGCGGCGAGCAATGGCGCACGACCGTCGGCACAGGCGGCGCGGGAATGGGAGGCGGCGTCGCGCTGAAAATGGATCCGGCGCGCAAGCTCACACTGGCGGGCAATGCGACCGCCAGCGGCCTGCCGCCTTCGATCCTGATCACGCAAATGAGCCAGGCGCCGGACGCCCCCACCAATGTCGCGGCCATCGCGGGCAACACCTCTGCGCTCGTGAGTTTCACGCCGCCCGCGGCTGGAGAAATACCCATTGCTGCATTCTCCGTGGCGTGCAGCCCCGGCGCGATGGTAGTCACCGGGACGTCGTCGCCGATCGTCGTCGGCGGACTTTCCAACGGCACAAACTATTCCTGCACGGTGTCTGCGACAAACGCATTCGGCACGGGATTGCCTTCGGCGGCAGTACCGGTTCAGCCGTCCGCCGGGGCGGCACTTGCGCTGTTCTCGGTTCGCTCCAGCAAACAGCATGGCGCTGCCGGTACGTTCGATATCCCGATCGATTTCTCGACCGCAATTTCCGGCCCCGTCAGCGTCGAGCCGCGTGCAGTGGGCCCAGGTCACATGCTCATTTTCAGGTTCAATAACACGGTGACGGCGCCGACGTCCGTGACGGTTACGGATGCGGCATCGGGCAGTGTCGGCGGCGCGCCGACCGTCGCAGTGTCAGGTTTTGAAATTACCGTGACGCTGCCCGGCATACCGGACCGGCAACGCGCGCTGGTCTCGCTCAATGGCGTCAACACGTCGACCAATGCCAGTGCCGCGATAGGATTCCTGTTCGGGGACGTGAGTGGTTCGAGGGCGGTCACTGCGAGTGACCTGAGCGCGCTGCGTGCACGGCAGGGACTGGCCGCAAACCCGGTCACCTTCCGCGCCGATATCGATTTGTCCGGTGTGGTCGATGGCGCCGATCTTTCACTCGCGCGAACGCGTGCGGGAATCGGGCTGCCGTGAAACAGCAAGGCTGACATTCAGCATGGACTTGAGCGCTGAACTCCAGAGCGGGCGCGGCTTCCGAGCCAAAAAAGGCCGGAAAAGCGCGCCGGATGTGGAGTTTAGTCCAGCCAGCCCTTGCGTTTGAAATACGCGAAAGGCACCGCTACCGAAATCACCATCAGCCCCAGCGCATACGGGTAGCCGTACGTCCATTCGAGCTCGGGAAACCAGTTCTTGAAGTTCATGCCGTAGATGCTGGCGATCAGCGTCGGCGGCAGCAATGCCACGGACGCGACCGAAAAAATCTTGATGATCTTGTTCTGGTTGATGTTGATGAAACCGACCGTGGC
>JBDTWS010000207.1:0-5988 GCA_040006575.1 Betaproteobacteria bacterium | reverse complement strand
CCGGCACCTGCCGTTCAGCCGTTGCCGCCCGGCGCACATCCTCTTCCGGCGCCGGCCGCACCTCCCGCGGTCCGTTTGCCCCAGGCGGCCACACCGCCCGCCGCAACACCAGCCGCACAGCCACCGGTAGCGCCCCAGGACCCGCGTGATCGCCCTGATGGTCGCCGCGGCAAGGGTGAGCCACCGCAGAGAACGCCACCGCCTCCAGCAGCGCCTGCAACAGCGCCGGCGCCTGCGACCGCGAACGTGCCCGTACCGCCGCCCGCTACAGCGCCGGCGCCGCGTCGCGAGGTTGAACCACGCGGCCCTGCCTCACGCGAACCTGGCAATCGCGAAGACCGGCGTGCGCCGCAAGGTGAGCCGCGTTCACCTGCGCAGGCAGCGCCGGCTCCTCAGGCTGCCCAGCCTAGACCTGTCGCGCCGCCCGCACCTCCGCCGCAAGCTGCGCCAAAGGCAGCCGAACCACGCGAGCGCGCACCGGAGGTGGCACCGCGCCAACCGCAACCGCGCCCGGAGGCAGCGCCGCGTCCTGCACCGGAGCAGCGCCAGGCGCCGCCACCCAAGGCGGAAAAGGAAAAACCAGCGCCGAAGGCTGAAGACAATCGCAATGAAAAAGGCAAGCGCGACGACGAAAATCGCAAGCAGAAGGATTAGCCTTTTTGCTCATGGACTAGAGGCTAAACACAAGCATTGGCGTGCCTTGCAGGCGAAAATTGGCTGGTGAGCCGCGCTGGTGCTTGATGTTCGTAGTCGAAAATGGCGGCTGATTGCCGCGCCGGTAAACTTGCCTGGCCTGTCCGCTTCACGTGATGTGAAGTCGCGGTGATCGCGAACTTGATATCGCAATCGCGTAAAAAAAGCGGGCAGCCGCAGAATATTCCGGGGTGAGGAAGGGAAGCGAAGGGGGAGGGGAAGGGAAGCGAAAACGAGAACCCTTGTGTGAGGCCAAGGGATATTGCAGTGAATCTCAGCGAACCCCCAACGAGATATCCGAGTCCGCAACGCTGCTGTATTCCAGCGCTATTTGCTCAGGCATTCCTTCTGTGCCCTTTTGTACTCCTCGCCTTTCAAGCCTTTGTTTTCCGCGGAGCACGATGCCATCTTCTGCTTCTGCGTGGGCTTGTCGCTCTCGGGTGCAGTTGCGCTGGTTTTCTTCACCTCGGATTTGGCCGGCGCGGTTTCGCGCGCCATGCATTCCTTGCGTGCTTTCTTGTACTCCGCGCCCTTAAGTCCCTTCGCTTCCTTCGAGCATGCCGACATTTTGCTTTGTTGAGGCGTGAGTTTCTTCTCGGTGGGTTTGGATTCCGCAGCCGCCAAATTTGTTGCGAACAGCGGCAGGATGATTGCGATCGCAGCGATTAGTTTTTTCATTTTCACTCCCTTGCGTTTATTTTCATGCCGGCCAAAATTGACCGACAAGCGATAACGCAAAAACACATGTGCAGTTGACGCAGGCAGCGATCAATATTTTTCGCTGCCCGCATTATTTATTGAACGCGGCGATAAGGACTGTTTTGCCTGCACTGGCGACAGTTGGACGGCCAGGTCGGCACGAAAAAAAACGGGGACCCGAAGGTCCCCGTTTTTCTATTGCGGTAAAGCGAATTACTTGAATTTGTACGAAGCCGTGAAGTTGAACATGCGGCCGTACGGGTTGTGATACGTGGGGTTGAAGCCCAGCGTGGTCTGGTTAGGATCGTACGGTGCATCGCGGCTGAAAATATTCCGCACCAGCATCGTGAGCGAAACATTCTTGATGCCGGTGTACGTTGCGCTAACGTCGCCCGTGGTGTACGAACCCACTTCACAGCCGCCGATGGCGGCTTGTGTTGCGGCCGACGCGTAGCAACCGGACTCAGGATCACCGTAGAACCACTTGCCGGTGTAGTTGGCACGACCCAGCAGCACGACGTCGCGGTAGGTCCACGTTGCCGTGATGGTGCTGCGAACACGAGGCGATTCAAACACGTAGAAATTACCGAGTCCGCTCACCAGCGCTGCACCCTTGACGTACGACCAGTCGCTCTTGGTCAGGTAGGTGGTCTGGTTGGAGAGTTTCAGCTTGCCGTTTTCGCCAAGGTTGAAGTTACCGGTGACATCCAGGTCGAGACCCGCAATAACAGCTTCACCGAAATTGTCGAAGCGGCGGATGGTGCTCTGGATCGGGCCCGAATTCGGCACGCCTGGCAGCCAGGTGGCCGGGTTGGTGTCGCGGAATACCACGCCGCCCGCAAAGCCGGGGTTGAATTCGTTGTTAACCACGGTCTGCGAATCGAAACGGTCGATGAAGTCCACGCGATGGATGCGGAAATAATCCAGCGACGCCGACAGGTCATTCGTCGGCGAGTAGATCAGGCCCATGTTGTAGCTCTTCGATGTTTCCGGCTTCAGGTTCGCGTTAGGCGAAATCAGGCTGGAAATGGTGCGGCCTGTACCGCCATTCGAAGCACCGCAATCGTCCGCATTGGCGCCCGTCTTGCCGCAACGCAGTGGATCATTGATGCCGGCATTGAACGACTGCACATTGCCCTGCGAAATCTGCAGCAGCGATGGTGCGCGGAAAGCTTCCGAGTACGTTGCACGCAGGGCAACTTGCGTCAGCGGCGTCCACTTGATGCCGACTTTTGGCGTGGTGGAATTGCCGTAGTCGCTGTAGTGGTCGTAGCGTCCGGCCAGTTGCAGTTCAACGTTCTTGATAAACGGCACCGACAATTCCGAATAAATGGAACTGACTTTGCGTGAGCCGTGCACCGTGCTGGAAGCGACGCCGACGAATTCGCCCGCTACGTTACGCGGATCGGAAACGATGTCGAAATCATCCTTGCGCAAAGTCGCACCGGCAGCCAGCGCCATGGGGCCGCCCGCCATCTGCATCAGTTCGGTCGAACCCTTGATGTCCCAGCTGGCGGTCTTGCTGATGCCCTGCTGCGTCTTGTACGGGTTCAACTGGGCGATGAGCGCCGGGCTGTTGGTGCCGAAGAAACGATACGTGCCGTTGGCGACAGCAGCCTGCAACGCCGGGAAATAAAGCTGGCCGTTGTTGGTGTCTTCACGCTTGGTCTTGGCGAAAGTAAAGGCGCTTTCCCAGTCCCACGACTTGAACGTGCCGTTCAGGCCGGCAACTGCGCCGGTCGAATCATTGGTTACGTTCTGGTAGGTGCGGCCCAGGTCGACGAAGCGATAACGCATGCCGAGACGGAAGTTGTTCGGGTTGTCCGGATGACCAACCGGCAGGAACAGGGTGTAGGCAAAACGCTGTCCGGCGGCATTGAACCAGGTCGATGGCGATGCGGCGTCCAGTGCCGGCGGCGCACCGATGAACTGGGTTTCAGCGCGTGAGAAACGGAACTCGGCAAAACCGGCCAGGTTGGGTGAGAACTCATACGAACCACGCGCGAAAATGCTCTTGCGCTCGGTCTTCGATTCGGCATTGGTGTCGTCCCAGGTGTTGGAGCGGCACAGCGTGGCGAAGGTGAGGGCGGGCGGGCAACGCGGATCCAGCGGCAGGGCCACGGTGAAGGCACCGTTGCCGTTGACTGCTTCACGGCGCTGGTTGGCGGGGTAGCTCAGCGTGGAATTCGGAATCAGGCGCGTATTGAGTCGCGTGTACAGTTCCTTGGCGATGTCGTTTGCGTCATAGATGCTGGTGGCGTCGCGCTTGAAGTATTCAACAGCGGTCAGCAGGTTGTATTTGTCGCGTGCCAGGTCGCCCCAGCCCACAGTGCCCGAAACCGACTGGCTGCGGAAATCGCTGTTCTGGTTTTGACGGCCGGTGTACATCACTTCGCCGCCGGTGTAATCCTTGCGCAGGATGATGTTGATAACGCCTGCGATAGCGTCGGAACCGTAAATGGCCGATGCGCCGTCTTTCAGGATTTCGATGCGCTCAATCGCGCTTGGCGGGATCACGTTCAGGTTGAACGAAGAGCCCTGGCCGAAGTTCGGATCGGCGACCGGCGAAGATTCGACACGGCGACCGTTGACCAGTACCAGCGTGGCGACGGAGCCGAGGCCGCGCAGCGAGGCCGATTGGGTGCCGCGGGCAAAACCGTTACCGGCGTTGAAATCCTGCACCGAACCACCGGCGATGGACGGGATGTCGCGCAGCAATTCAGCCACGCTGTTGGTGCCGCTCTTCTGGATGTCGTCACGGGTGATGACCTGGATGGGCGACGGCGTTTCGGAATCGACACGTTTGATGTTCGAGCCGGTCACTTCGATCTTTTCGACCTTCTGTGCGGCCGGCGGTTGTTGCGCTTGCGCAACAAGTGCGGTGCTTAAGCCAGCGGCAACCAACGCCAAGGCTAATTTTCTGGGTTGTAACATGGGTGATCCTCTCCTGTGTGATAGTGCAATTTACAAAGGTGTTTGTGTACCGGGAATTTCAATTTGAAACACTACGTAAAAAACGCCCAGACTTTGTAACTCATTGTAACGTAGGAGATTGCTACAGTCTGTGACCAGTGAGAGTTGTGTTGCCAGTTTGCAACAGATTGCGCGCAGGTAGGGTCGGGCGCGAAGTTTGCAAGGTGAATTGGCGGCAGGAATTTCCGGCAAACCCAAGGACAGGCGAGGCTTGCAGGGCAAAAATGGCTTGAACTGCGCGCCAGTGCTGGACTTTCAGGTCACAGGAACAAAAAAGAGCGCACCAAGCGCTCTTTTTTTGGGGAAAACCGCAGGGCTATTTTGCCTTGCCCCGCGAGAAATCCATGATCAACCGCGTCGTCAGGTAAAGACGCGGTTCGATCGAATCGATGATCACGTATTCACTGTCATTCGAATGCGCGCCGAACGACAGCAAGCCAAATCGCTCCAGCACGGGATTGCTGTGATTGAGGGCCGCGAAAGCGGCATCGGTTCCGCCACCGGTGACCTTGTCGGTCACGTTCAGCTTCTGCCCGATTTCCGCGTAGATTCCCTGCGCATATTTGCCCAGCGCCAGCGCGGCAGGGTTGGCCTCAAGCGGTGGACGCCGGCGCTCAAAGGTCATCTCGATTTTGGTGTCCGGAACCAGCTGTTTCTTGATCGCCTCA
Organism: Betaproteobacteria bacterium; assembly: GCA_040006575.1. Lineage (GTDB taxonomy): Bacteria > Pseudomonadota > Gammaproteobacteria > Burkholderiales > Usitatibacteraceae > UKL13-2. The sequence continues at coordinate 955 of JBDTWS010000207.1, read as the reverse complement.
CGCACTTTCATTTCAACGCCGTCGTAATCGGAAATTCGCTCCACGCGAACATCCGCGGCACCTGTTGCTTCGGCCGGAATCACATTGCGATTGGTGCCGCCATTAATCATGGTCCAGTTCATCTTTACGCCCTTCGCAGGATCGGACAAGTCCTTCGTCTGCAGCATCTGGTGCGCAAGTTCGTAAATGGCGTTGCGTCCACGCTCCGGCGCCGAACCCGCATGCGAAGCCTTGCCGGTCACCTTGAGCGTGACGGCTGCAATCCCTGCGGTGGCCAGCGAAAGATTGTCGTTGGTGATGGGAGAGCCTTCGTGCGACATGATGAAGTCATGCTGCGCGCCCAGCTTGCTGAACTGGTTGCGGCCTGCAGGTGAACTGATTTCTTCGTCGCCATTGATCAGCACCGTCAGCGTGCCGTACTCGCGGAAATTCAGCGCCTTCAGCATCGCCACCGTATGCAGGATGACGGCCACGCCGGCTTTGTCGTCGCCGATGCCGAGCCCGTAGGCACGATTGCCTTCGATGCGGAACGGCTGCCTGGCCAGCATGCCTTTCAGGTACACCGTATCCATGTGCGCGATCAGCATGATCTTCTTGCTGCCCGTGCCCTTGAATGTTGCCTTCACCATGCGCCCGATTTTCTCCGGCGTGTCGTGCATGCGGTAGGTGTCCGCGCCGGGTTCGATGAATTCCACTTCGCCGCCCAGTGATTTGAGTCGGTCGTAAATCAGCTGCGAAATGCGGTCGAGACCCTCGCGATCACCGCTGCCGGATTCAATGTTGACCAGGTCTTTCAGCGTGTCCAGCAGGGGTTGCTTTTGCTGGCGCGCCAGGGTGGTGATGCTTTCGTCCGGCGCGGCCATTGCGCTGGGTGCGGAAAGCGCGAGCAACATGGACAGTGATAGCGTGGCAAGGCGGAAGCAGGGGACGTTGAAAGACATGATGGCTCCTTGGT
>JBDTWS010000206.1:0-6000 GCA_040006575.1 Betaproteobacteria bacterium | reverse complement strand
CGCTGGTGATCACCGCCGATATCGGAACACACCAGTTGCTCGACCTTGAAGTCGATCAACTTCTTGCCTTCGACAAACGCGGCCTTCAGTCCCACCTGGTAGGCCTCGGCCTGGAAGCCGGTGATGTATTCGTCCTGGTAGGGCACCAGCTCCTTGGTGTTCCAGGTGCGCATGCCGCCGCCGAACTGGCTGGCGAGTGCGCCTACCGCGCCGGTCAATACGCTGCCGCCGACGGCGCGCAGGGCCTGCTGTGCTTGCTGCGCGCCTGAGTTGGCGCGATTGCCTGATGCGGCGAATGAACTGCTGCCCGCCACCAGCACGTCATCATGAAAAAACGACACGTCACCCGATACGCTGGTCCAGTCGGTGCGCGTGCGCGATTCGCTTACGCGCTCACCCTTGTCGTTGGTGGTCTCGTAACGCTCGATGTGATCGTCGCCGCGCTGGCCGGAATAGCGCGTGTAGGTTTGCGCGTCGAAGGTCCAGTACGGTACATACACGCCCTTGATGCCGCCGTCGCCCTGCGCGAATTTCTTGAGTGCGCTGGGTGCCAGCCACAGGCTGCGAATCCAGGTGCGCCACTTTTCCTGCGCCTGCAGTTTGGTGACTTTGAACGGCACCAGCGATTTCGGTTTGATCAAACGCTGCGCGTAACTTTTTGAGGTGATCGGCGTGCCGCAGAAGGTGCAGGCGCTGGCGTACAGGTTGGCGGGCAGGGTTTGCTCGCCGCCGCAGTTGCTGCACTTCACCTGTTCCTGCTGGTGGGTTTCTTCCGTGGATTCCAGTTGCGCCAGCCATTCTTCCAGGCTGAGTTCCTCGACTTTGTCGTCGGTATCGGGAATGTCGTTGACGGCCGCGCAGTAGGGGCACTTCAGCGTTTTGCTGCCGGGTGCGAACGAGAGTTTGGCGCCGCACGATTTGCACGGGAAGGCGCGCACTTTCGCGGTCATCTGGTCGAGCGTGGTTTGCGAGGCGTTGGGATTTTCCATGGTCACCGTTCGGGATGCGGGTTTTCGTGCGCGGATGCGAGTAACAGAGCGCGGGGAAATGAATGGATCAAACTGGGTAGTGATCTGCCCGGTACGTGATCAAACCGGTTTCAGGCGCGACATCATGTACGCGTCCACAAATTTCCCTTCGCGGAAACCGTAGCGCCTCAACGTGCCTTCGATTTCGAAACCGTGTTTTTTGTAAAGCGCCAGCGCGCCCTCGTTGTCGACGAATACGGTGAGTTCGAGCCGGGTGTATTGCAGCCAGTTTTCACCGAGATCAATGCCGGCCCTTAGCAAGGCATCGCCCACGCCGCGCCGGTGCCATGCATCGTGCACCGACATGCCGACATAGCCGATGTGGCGGCGGCGCGCTGATTTTGCCTGGCTGTGCAGGCCGAAATTGCCGACGATCTTGCCGTCCATCTCGGCGACCAGCGAGTGATCGCCTTCCGGCATGTTGGCCATTCGTTTTTTCCACATGTCGAGCGATGGGAACGGCAATTGCAGCGTGTACTTTTGCGCGAGCGGCTGTGACATGACTTCGCGGATAGCTTCGAAGTCTTCGGGCTCGGCGGCGCGGATGGTGATCGTCATGGCAGGTCTCTCAATCTGCGGAGAGGTTGGAACGCTGGAACAATCTGGAGGCAACGGGAATGCATAGCGTGGATAGCACCGTTCCTCTCCTGGGAAGCAGGAGAGGAACGGCCCTACGGACTATATCCCGGGCGGCGATCAGCCGGGCGGCAACGGTGGCGGCGAGCCGGAGAACAGCCCCGACAATTCGCTCACTTCGCCGGCCTTCATCCACTGCGCCATGCCGGATTTCCACACCAGCGAATCGCGTTTCAGCGTGCCGCCGGTGGCCTGCGATTGCAGCGCGATCATGTCGAACGGGCCGGACTGCTGGCCGTTATTGGCGACGTGGAAAGCGATGGCCAACGGCAATGGCGGAGGACCGCCGCTGCCACCACCGCCCATGCCTGCAGCGCCGGCATTCATCGCGGCACCCATCTGGCCGGCCATGGCGCCACCCATCGCAAAGCCTGCACCCAGCCCCATACCGGCGCCTGCTGCGCTGTTCGGCGTGGTCGCCGCATCGCGAATCGCGCTGGCGGTTTCGTATTGCGTGTACGCCTGCAGGTTGCCGACGGCGGCGATGGCGCCGCGTTTGTCGATGGCCTTTTCCACTTCTTCAGGCAGGCCAATGTCCTGCACTTGCACTTCGCACAACTCGAGTCCCATGCCTTCAAAATCCGGGCCGATGCGTTCGCGCAGCATGCCGCCGATGATCGAGACCTTGGCTTCGAGATCGATGATCGACAGGCCGAGTTCTGGCATGACTTCCTTGATGCGCAGACCGATCTTGCCGCGCAGGTTTTCCTGGATGGCGTCGGTGGTGAAGCGGCCTTCGGTGCCCGAGATATCCTTGATGAAGATGCCGGGATCTTTTACGCGAATCGTGTAGATGCCGAATGCGGTGGCGCGGACGATGCCGAATTCGCTGTCGCGCATCGTTGCGGGTCCGGGCGTGCCCCATTTCAGGTCGGTGAATTTGCGCGTCGAGACGAAATACACTTCCGCCTTGAACGGCGATTCAAAGCCGTACTTCCAGCCTTTCAGCGTGGAAAGGATCGGCATGTTCTGCGTCGTCAGCGTGTACATGCCGGGCTTGTACACGTCCGCCAGCTGGCCTTCATTGATGAAGACCGCCATCTGACCCTCGCGCACGGTGAGCTTGGCACCGTACTTGATTTCATTGTTCATCCGCTCGAAGCGGTAGACGAGTGTGTTGTTCGAATCATCGAGCCATTCGATGATGTCGATTAACTCACCGGTGAGTTTTTTCCAGAGATCAACCATGTTGTAGAGCTCCCATAAGGAAGAGGCTTAACTACGTAGAACTTGACTGACTTACCCTGTTTTCGCTCTTGAGAGTGAGGGAGCGTTGTTACACGTGTGATGCGCGCGTGATGCTTGTATTACGCGTGCTGCAGGGAAAATCAACCAAGAGAATGCACCGCTATACTGTCTGCAGTGCGGCAACACGTTATCACGAAAATTGACCAATATCATGTCCATTCATCTCACGCATATCCACGTTTATCCCGTAAAAGGCCTGGGTGGTCTCACACTGGCCGAATCGCTTGTCACCACCCGCGGTTTGCAGTACGACCGGCGCTTCCTGGTGGTCGACAACAACGATACCTTCGTCACCCAGCGCGAGTGCCCGAAGATGGCGACGGTGTGGATGGAAATTGAAAATGGCGAGGTGACGTTTGCCGCGCCGGACATGGAGCCGCTGGTGTTGCCGGCCGAACCGCCCGAACTGCCTTCGCGCATGGTGCGCATCTGGCGCAGCCATGTGCTGGCGCATGAGGTGTCGGCGGAGGCGAACGCGTGGCTTTCGGAATATCTGGGCTTCGATGCGCGGCTGGTGTACATGCCGGATTCGAGTGAGCGGAAAGCCAATCCGGAGTTTGCGAAGAATGGCGAGATTGTCAGTTTTGCCGACGGCTATCCGCTGCTGGTGATTTCGGAAGCCTCCCTCGCGGATTTGAATGCGCGCATGACGGCGACGGGTTCGCCGGCGCTGGCGATGAATCGCTTCCGGCCGAATCTGGTGATCAGTGGTTGTGATGCGTATGCCGAAGACAAGCTGGGTGAGATTCGTGTGGGTGATGCAGTATTTCGCGCGGTGAAGCCGTGCGCAAGATGCCAGGTGACGACGACGGATCAGGCGAGCGGTGAAGTGCGCGGGCCGGAGCCGTTGCAGACGCTGGGGACGTATCGGGATTCGGAAGATGGGGTTTTGTTCGGGATGAACCTGGTGCCGGTGAAGTTGGCGATGGTGCGGGTCGGGGATGAGGTGACGCTGCCCGCGTAAACGCGCTCCCGTTTAAATTCGCACCGTCGTCCCCGTGTAGACGGGGACCCAGTGGCGTTCGTCACGTAACTCGAGCAAACGCCACTGGGTCCCCGCCTTCGCGGGGACGACGGCTTCTATAGGTACGACGTCGAAACTCTAACGCTGGAGCGCTTCTCCAGGTACTTTCGGCCGGTAAGCCGCTCCAGCGCTTGACTTTGTCATCTCGATTTAATCATTCCCACCACCAACATCAACCAAGCCGTCAACAACGCCATTCCCCCAAACGGCGTAACAATTCCCAGCGACCGCACACCACTCAGCGCCAGTAAATAAAGACTGCCGCTGAAAAGTATCAACCCAATCATCATCGTCCAGCCCGACGCAACGAGTGCTTTCGATCCGCGCGTTGCCGGCGGCAACACTTGGACCAGCACGCCAACCAGAATGACGCCGAGCGCATGCACCAGGTGATACTGCACACCTGTCTGGTACGCGGACAACAGTTCGGGTTCGATGCGCGTCTTCAGCGCATGCGCGCCAAACGCGCCCAGTGCAACGCCGAGAAATGCCAGCACTGCTCCCGTGACAATCAGGCGGCGCGCGGTTCCATTCATGATTATTTCCTATCGTTGAAATAAAAAAGCGCCTGCGGACAGGCGCTTTTTTAAGTTGCCTGCTTCCTATGCTTTCTTATGCGCCTTCAACAGGAACGCCGCCATCGCCGGCAACAGGAAGATCGCGCCCAGCATGTTCAGGAAGAACATGAACGCCAGCAGGATGCCCATGTCCGCCTGGAATTTCAGCGCGGAGAATGCCCATGTCGCCACACCCAGTGTCATCGTCACCGCCGTGAAAATCATCGCCGTGCCGCGCTCGCGCAACGCTTCAAAAAACGCCTGCGCCAAATCGTGACCTTCTTCCAGGTGAATCTCGATGCGGTCGTAGAGGTAGATACCGTAATCCACACCCACACCGACGCCCAGAGCAATCACCGGCAGCGTGGAAACTTTCAAACCGATTCCCAGCATCGGCATCAGCGCTTCGCACAGCACCGACACCAGCGCCAGCGGCACCAGGATGCAGATGGTCGCGCGCAGGCTGCGGAAGGTGATCATGCACATCAGGAACAGCGCGCCGAAGATGGCGTAGTTCATTTCCCAGCGCGCCTTGTCGACGGCTTCGTTGGTCGCGGCCATCACGCCAACGTTGCCGGTGGCCAACTTGAATTCAAGCTTGTCGCTGTTGGCTTCCTTGGCGAAATTCTTTACTTCACTCACCAGGCGCTTGATGGTTTCGCCTTGCTGGTCCGTTGTGTTGATCAGCACCTGCATGGCCGAGCAATCCGGATTCAGCAGGCCCGTGTCGGTGTTGATCGGCGTCACACTCTGCGCCATCACCTGCGGATCGCGCGGCAGCTGGCGCCAGCGCAGGTTGCCTTCGTTGTAGCCGGCATTCATGACGCGCGCGGCACCGGGCAGCGAGATCACCGATTGCGTGCCTTCGACGTTTTGCATGTACCAGTCGAAGCGCTCGATGGTGGTCATGACGTCGTAGTTGGTACATGCGCCCGAGACGCCCTTGGTTTGCGCCACCACGCCCAGCGTATTCACACCGATCGCGAATTTCTGCACGATCATCGCGTTGTCCTGGTTGTAGCGCGATTCCTGGCGCAGCTCCGGCACGCCCTGGCCGTAATCGCCGACCTTGAGGTCATGCGCCTTGTACAAACCACCGGCCAGCACCACCAGCGAAATGGCAATGATCACCACGGCGCGCTTGCGATGCACGCATTGCGAAGCGACATGCCAGATGGCATCGGCACGGCTTTCCTGTTTCATTTCGCCGGTGACGGCATTTTTTGAAATCGAGGAATACGACAGCAGGATGGGCAGCAGCATCTTGTTGGTGATGATCATCCATGCCACGCCGAGCGACGCGGTGATGCCCAGCTCGCGCACGATGTCGATGGGGATCAGCATGATGACGGCGAAGCCCAGCACATTGGTCAGCAGCGCCAGCGTGCCGGGAATGAAAATCGCGGCGAACGCGTGCTTGGCGGCGGTGAGGCTATCGGCGCCGTGCACCATCTCGCGTTCCCACGTCTTGGTCATCTGCACCGCGTGCGAGACACCGATGGAGAAG
>JBDTWS010000205.1:0-6006 GCA_040006575.1 Betaproteobacteria bacterium | reverse complement strand
AACGGAGGGTTGCGTGGCACTGTCCCGCGCAGACCGCCATTCCACGGGCTTCTCCGCCCATTTCCAGCCTGAAGTCCGCGCCAGCGCTAGAGTCTCAAGTCCGGATGTTCCCAAATGGAATTAATCCGCAAAGCCACCATCCCCCTCCTGGTCAACGCCGGCATCGAATCGCGCCAGCTGCTGTTCCCGGAAAATTCCACCTCCACGCGCATGACCATCACCCAGGTCACCGTGCCGCCGGGACTCATTAATCCCACACACCAGCACGACACATCCGAGCAAGTGTGGATTGCACTCGAAGGTGAAGGCACGCTGCTGCTGGGCGACGGAAAATCCGACGCATTTCATGCAGGCGACGTCGTGCGATTTGCCGACGGCGATCGCCATGGTTTTCACAATACCGGCGCCATTCCCTTCACCTACATTTCAGTCACTTCCCCGCCCATCAATTTCCGCGCGGCCTATGCGCGCGACTGGTCGGCCGCCATCGCCATTGAACAACACGGACGTCCCGCATGAACGCCAAAGCCAGCTTCCCACCCTTCCCCGCCTGGACATGGCAGGTGCCGCAGTTCTTCAACATCGGCGTGGCATGCACCGATGCTCACGTTGGTACGGATGTTGAAAACCGCATCGCCATGATCGTGGAAGATGATGTACTGGGTACGGTCACCGCCACCTACGGCCAGCTCGCGGCCCGCACCAGCCAGTTCGCGCAACTGCTGCGCAAGCATGGCGTCAATCCGGGCGACCGCGTATTGATCCGCTTGCCTAACAGCCTCGACTATCCAACGGCATTCCTGGGCGCGATGAAGGCAGGCTGCATCGCCGTGCCGACATCCACCTTGCTGACACCCGAAGAAGTCCTTTACCTCGCGAAAGATTCAGGTGCAACCGTTTTGGTGATGGACCACGCTGCGTGGGAACAGCTGGCGCCCCGCATTGGCGAATCACCGGACGCAAAACTGGTGCTGCTCTCCGGCAAGGGAAAACGTATCGACGGCACGGCGATTCCCGCCATCGACCTGAAACCCGCACTCGACGTCATCACTGCCTGGTCTGCGCCACACGCGACGCGCGCAAACGATCCGGCGTACCTGGTCTACACGTCGGGCACCACCGGCTACCCCAAGGGTGTGCTGCACGCACATCGCGCATTGATCGGCCGTGAACCGGCGTCGGAATACTGGTTCAACTTCGATCCGCACAACGTCGATCGCATTTTGCATTCCGGAAAATTCAACTGGACCTACGTGCTGGGCTCGGGCCTGATGGATCCGCTGTATCGCGGCAAGACGGTGATCGTGCACGAAGGAAAAAATGACGCGGGACTGTGGACGCGCCTCATCGCCAAGCACCAGGCCACCATCTTCATCGGCGTGCCCACCATCTACCGCCAGATCGTGCAGAAAACCACCACGACCAAAGCCGATGTGCCTTCGCTGCGTTTCTGCATGAGTGCCGGTGAACATTTATCCGACGACATGCTTTCCGCCTGGCGCACGCGCTTCGGCATGGACATTTTTGAAGCCGTGGGCATGAGCGAGTTTTCGTATTACCTCTCGCAAAGCATTCACCGCCCCATCCGCTCGGGTTCGGCAGGATTTGCACAGCCGGGGCATCACATCAAGCTGCTCGATCCCGAAACGTTGCAACCGGCGGCCGACGGCGAGGAAGGCATGATCGCCATTCCCGAATCCGATCCCGGCCTTTTCCTGCGCTACTGGAACCTGCCCCAGGAGACCAGCAAATACCGCCACGATGGTTACTTCTTCACCGGCGATTACGCCAAGGTCGATGAAGACGGCTATCTCTGGTTCCTCGGCCGCAAGGACGACATCATCAAGAGTTTCGGCTACCGCGTATCGCCCTATGAAGTCGAGCGGGTATTGAAATCGCATGCAGCCGTGGCCGACTGCGCGTGCATCGGCGAGGAAATCGAGAAAGATAAATTGCTGGTCGTTGCCTATGTCATCGCGCAGCCAGGCGCTGCCGTCACCGCCGAACAACTCCAGTCTTTCGGCCAGCAACATCTCGCCGCCTACAAAGCGCCGAAGCGAATCTACCTCGCGACGGATTTCCCCCGCACCCGCAATGGTAAGATTCTGCGTCGGGAAATCAGCCCTGCCATCGCGACGTCGCAGTCATCTTCCTGACACGGCCGGCGCGAAGACTCGGGGAAAACTGACCGTTTTTCATCCCTCGCAGTTCGCGCTGCGAGGGTTTTCCTATTTTTATTGCCAGGCAAATCCATGTCCGATCGCAAGGTGAATTCGCGTCCCCTGAAGCCATTGCCCAACTTCATATTCATGAGCCGCTGGCTGCAGGTGCCGCTATATGTGGGCCTGATCGTGGCGCAGGTGATCTATGTGTACCAGTTCGGCGTGGAGCTGGTGCATCTTGTCGAAGGCACATTCTTCAGCGCAAGCGCCAAGATCAGCGAGTCGGAAATCATGCTGCTGGTGCTGGGCCTTATCGACGTGGTGATGATCTCGAACCTGCTGGTGATGGTCATCGTTGGCGGTTACGAAACCTTTGTGTCGCGCATGCACCTTGACGGCCATCCGGACCAGCCCGAATGGCTCTCGCACGTCAACGCCGCCGTGCTGAAGGTGAAATTGGCGACCGCCATCATCGGCATCTCTTCCATCCACCTGCTCAAGTCGTTTATCAATGCCGAGAAATTATCCGATCACACGCTAATGTGGCAAACGGTCATCCATCTCGCCTTCATCATCTCGGCGCTATCCATCGCGTGGATCGACCGCATCATGGACGGCGGCAAACCCGCACCCGCACACTCGAAAAACGAACGCGACGATTTCTAGGAGTTCACCATGACCACCATCAAACAGGAAGACTTCATCTCCTCCATCGCGGATGCGTTCCAGTACATCAGTTACTACCATCCGGTCGACTACATCAAGGCGCTGCACGCGGCCTACCTGAAGGAAGAATCGCCCGCCGCCAAGGATGCGATGGCGCAGATCCTCATCAACTCACGCATGGCTGCTGAAGGGCATCGCCCCATGTGCCAGGACACGGGCATCGCGATTGCCTTTATCAAAGTCGGCATGGACGTGCGATGGGATACTAGGCTTTCACTGGAAGAGCTGGTCAACGAAGGCGTGGGACGCGCCTATGGTGACGTCGACAATCCATTGCGCGGCTCGATGCTCGCCGACCCGGACGGCAAGCGCACGAACACCGGCAACAACACACCCGGTGTTACCCACGTTGAGCTGGTGCCGGGTGACAAGGTGGAAGTGATTGTCGCGGCCAAGGGCGGTGGCTCGGAAAACAAATCCAAATTTGCCATGCTGCTGCCTTCAGACAATGTGGTCGACTGGGTGCTGCAACAAGTGCCGACGATGGGCGCCGACTGGTGTCCGCCCGGCATGCTTTCGATCGGCATCGGCGGCTCGCCGGAGAAGGCGATGATGATCGCCAAGTGGGGAATGATGGAGCCCTACGACATGCACCAGCTGATCGCGCGCGGGCCGTCCAATCGCGCCGAGGAACTGCGGCTGGAAATTTACGAAAAAGTAAACGCGCTGGGTATCGGTGCGCAGGGACTGGGCGGGCTGGCGACGGTACTCGACGTGAAGGTCAACGACTATCCGACCCACGCGGCATCGAAACCCATTGCGCTGCTACCCAACTGTGCCGCCAGCCGCCATGCCCATTTCACGTTGGATGGTTCCGGCCCCGCAAAACTGGTGCCGCCTTCGCTGGAAGACTGGCCGAAGCTGGCGCTTGATTTCAAATCCTCGCGACGCGTTAACCTGAACGGGCTGACCAAGGCCGATATCGCCACCTGGAAATCCGGTGAATCACTGTTGCTCACCGGAAAAATTCTCACCGGCCGCGATGCCGCTCACAAGCGCCTCACCGACATGATTGCAAAGGGCGAACCGTTGCCGGTCGACTTCACCAATCGCTTTATCTATTACGTGGGCCCCGTCAATGCGGTCCGCGACGAAGCCGTCGGACCAGCCGGTCCTACAACGGCCTCGCGCATGGATCGCTTCACGCGCACGATGCTGGAGAAAACCGGCCTTATCGGCATGATCGGCAAATCCGAACGCAAGGACGTGGCCATCGACGCCATCCGCGACAGCAAGGCGGTGTACTGCATTGCAGTCGGCGGCGCGGCCTACCTTGTTTCAAAAGCAATCAAGTCCTCGAAACTTTTGGCCTTCGGCGACCTCGGAATGGAAGCGATCTACGAATTCGATGTGGTCGACATGCCGGTCACGGTGGCAGTCGATCCGCAGGGCGATTCGGTGCACAAGAGCGGGCCGAAAACCTGGCAGGCCAGGATCGGCAAGATTCCCGTCGTTACAGCCTGATCACCGCCGCACCTGACGGCTGATCATTGAGAAAGCGCCCGGCACGTGCCGGGCGGATTTGCGTTGAAACCTAATCGTACCGACTCCCTCACAGAGGCGGGTGCAACTCCCAGCACACCCGGCCCCTTCATCTCCGTCATCGTCGGCTCCATCGGCTATCGGAAGCTGCTGACGACGCTCATCAAGGTCGCGCTGCCCTCTGCAGTGATCGAGGAAGTTGATCCCTTCTCGCAAACAATGCGCGACTCGGGCATCGGCTTCGCCGGGAAAAGCGATGTGATCGTGCTGGGTGGAATCGGCACGGAAGGCGAGGCGATGTCGGCGCTGCAACGCCTGCGCGAGCGCGAAAACTGCCCGCCCATCATCATGCTGACCAGCCACGAACTCGCACCGGACGCAGACAATTTATGCGCCGCCGGCGCCGCAGTGGTGCTGCTGAAGGACGCGCTTTCGCAGAATACGCTGGCCGCTGCAATCCGCCAGTTGAGCGCGAAGACCGGGCTCGAGAACGACCTCAAGTCGCCGCGCCAGTATGGGCAATTTCCCTTCGTGGTCGACAACGAGCGCGTGGTGCTGGCGATTGATGGCTTCCGGCCCATGGCCACCCTGTCGTCCAACGCGATGGCGCAAGTCACGTTCGCCGAAAGCATCACGGACAAGGCGCGCGTCGTCATCAAGATTCCCTTGTCCACGCCCTATCACGACGCTGCAGTCGTGCGGCGTTTCTGCGATCGTTACGAATATTTCGCCGGGCTCAACGGCCGCAGTGTGGTGCGCTACCTCGATGCGGGCATTACCGGCCTGTGGCCTTACGTGGTGCTGGAATATCTCTCCACCGGCGACCTGCGCCGCCGCATGGCGGACGGGCTGCCGACTGAGGCGGCATTGCGCATCACGCAGCAGATCGCACAGGCGCTGGTCGACGTCCATGCCGGGGGATTCGCGCACATGGACCTGAAACCTGAAAATATTTTCTTCCGTCGCGACGGCAGCCTGGTCATCATCGACTTCAATATTTCCACGCGCATTGGCGGTGTAACCAAGAACCGGCTCAGCGGCAAGGTAATGGGCTCACCGTTCTACATGAGCCCCGAACAGGGGCGCGGCATCCCGGTCGATGGCCGCAGCGATCTCTACAGCGCCGGCGTGATCCTGTTCGAAATGCTCACGGGCGAACGTCCATTCGCGGGCGAGAATTCGGCGCAGGTGATTTTCAATCACCTGCACGAAGAAATTCCACTGTTGCCGAAACGGATCCGCCACCTGCAGGCGATCGTCGATCGACTGCTGGCGAAGGAACCGCAGGAACGTTTTTCGACGGCAGCGGAACTGGCCGAGGTGCTCGCGCATTTGCTGAGCCGGGATGCATCGCCTGATGTGTCCGGCGCACGCACCGTCGAATAGCCATGTTGCCGAACGGCTCCGCTGATTCACTGTTTTTTGCGCGCCGCGCAGTCGCGGATGGCCCGCTATTCATCCTCGTCTCCAGCGCGCAGGACGCGGAGCGGTTGCGCGAGGAAATCAGCTGGTTCGATCCCGCGCTGCGTGTGCATCGCCTGCCCGATTGGGAAACACTGCCCTACGATCAACTCTCACCGCACCCGGACCTGGTGTCCGAACGCCTGGCCACGCTGTATCAATTTTCGCAGGGGCT
>JBDTWS010000204.1:0-6176 GCA_040006575.1 Betaproteobacteria bacterium | reverse complement strand
GAATGCAGCGCGTCGTCAGTCGCGAAACCTGGGCGATTTTTTCTGCGCCCCCGACATCATTGCTTCCTGGAGATCGGCGGACATGAGCATGGCCGCGTTCCACGTCGCAATGTAATTCAGCGAATCGGCGACGGTATGATCCCGCGCATAAATGAGCATTTCTTTCGTGCCGCGAATGGACAGCGGCGATTTGGCGGCGATGCCGACGGCAATTTCGCGCACGCCCGCCAGCAGCGCTGCCGGCGTGGCGAACACGCGATTGACGAGTCCCATTGCTTGAGCCTCAGCGGCAGTGAATTTGCGGCCGGTGTACGCAAGCTCGCGCGTCATGCCGTCGCCGATCAGTTTCGGCAAGCGCTGAAGTGTGCCGACATCTGCCGTCATGCCCATGTCGATTTCCTTGATGGAAAAGAACGCGTCTTCAGCGCAATAGCGCATGTCCGCGCAGCAGATCAGGTCCATGCCGCCACCGATACAGGCGCCGTGAATGGCCGCAATGACCGGCGTGCGGCAGCGTTCGAGGCTGGTGAGGCAATCCTGCAGGTCGAGGATGACGCGCCGCAAACTCTCGCGCTTGCGTCCTTCGCAATCGTCGTCGACTTCATCGGCCACGCCGGCCAGCATGGCCAGGTCGATGCCCGAGGTGAAATGCGCGCCTGCGCCGGACAGGATGGCAACGCGCACGCCGGGCTCGCCGTCAATCCACTCAAACGCGCGGCGAATGTCGGACCACATGTCGCGGTTCATGGCGTTGGCTTTTTCGGGCCGGTTCAGTTGCACATGGGCAACCTGCGCTTCGACGGAAATGCCGAGCGATGAGAGTTGGGGGTACGCTGTGGAAGATGCGGAAGATGCGGAAGATGCGGAAGATGCAGGCGAAGCTGGCACAGCGGGTGGCGTAGGCATGTTAATTTTTCCGGTGAGGTATTTCTCATTTTACGTTGCGCCCTTCAAGCGCCGCGCACGATTACAAAATTGCGCAAAACCTACCCGCATGGGTGGCATTTGCAATCGTCACACATGTTCTAATTACGCATGACCGACTTTCCCAACCGGCGCAAGAATCGCATCAAGGACGCTACCGCCATGCTGGCGACCGAGACGCAGGCGGTAGAGGCCGAATGCGCGCAGCGGATGGCAAAGATTCGCCAGAACACCCGGATCAAGGATGTGCTGCAGTTGAAAGATGTGCAGCTCAGCGAAAAACTGCGCCCGTTTTCGCTGCAGATACGCGCGCTCCATCAGCTGGAATCCTCGGCCGAGCTGCGCATGCGCGAAATCCTCGACGGCCACATGGTGGAAATGCGCGCCCAGCGTGACCTGCAAGGGCTGGAACAGCTTCGCAGTCATTTCCTGCACCGCGAATGGACGCACCTGAAGGGTGTCTATCCTTTGCTCTACCGGATGGCGGAGACCGAATCGGAAAAACTGCTGGCGCGGCTGGAGCACGAGACCGATACTCGGCGTCGCAATCGTCCAGGGCGCGGCTGATGCGGGTCTGCCAGACGGGCCGGGTTTCGATGGTCAAGTGGTTTTCTGCCATCATCGCGGTTTTGCAGATTTGTGCGGGCGGTTCACTCTTGGCGCAGACACTTTCCTATACCGATATCCTCAAGCGGGCTCCCGTGAAGGCCGATGTGCGCATCGCTTATGGCAGTGATCCACTGCAGTTTGGCGACCTGTGGCTGCCGCAGGGCAATGAGAAGGCGGCAAGCCCGTTCCCGGTCATCGTGCTGTTGCATGGCGGCTGCTGGCTGGCCGACCTGCCCGGTGTCGAACTCACCCACTTCATGGCCGACGACCTACGCAAGAACGGTTTCGCGGTATGGGAACTGGAATATCGCCGGGTCGGGCACAAGGGCGGTGGTTACCCCGGCACTTTCCTCGATGTCGCCAATGGCACTGATTTCCTGCGAGGCATTGCGAAGAAATACAACCTGAACCTTAAGCAGGTAATCGCCAGCGGACACTCTGCCGGCGGCCATCTTGCCTTATGGCTTGCCGCAAGGTCGCGTTTGCCGGCCAATAGCCCCATCAACCTGCCTTCGCCATTGCCCATCCATCGTGTGGTCGGCGTGGCTGCCATCAGCGACCTGGCGTTCTACGCCAAGGCCGGGGCGCATGCCTGCGGCGACGATACCGTTGCGCGGCTGCTGGACGTGGAAAAGCGTGGCAAAGCCGACCCGACCGCACCGTTCAAGGACACGTCGCCACCACAACTTTTTCCGATCGGTGTAAAGCAAATCCTCGTCTATGGGGTCTACGACGGGATCGTGCCGCCCTCGATGGGCCTGAGACACAAGAACCAGGCGACCGCCAAGGGGGAAACGGTGGAAATAATCTCCGTGGCTAATGCCGGGCACTTCGAGTTGATTTCCCCGTGGACCGAGCCCTGGCAAGAGGTACTGGCGGTATTCAGGCGCGCCCTGAATTAGCGCAGATCTGCGCCACACGGCATCGCGAACACAATAATTCCATCTACAATCGCGGATTGGCCGTACAGGCATTATCCGGTATCACCTGTTGCTCCAGCCTATCTCACTCCACGGGAAAAAATCCATGCGCTCACTGCCCCGCTTGACTTCATTCCTTTCCGCCGCATTGCTGGTGTTCGTTACATCGGCAGGTGCGCAAAATTTCGACAAAGTTGAAATCAAGACCGAAAAATTGTCGGCTACCACCTACGTCCTGTTCGGTGCGGGCGGTAATATCGGCTTGTCAATTGGCGATGACGCCGTTTTCGTTATCGACGATCAATATGCGCCCATGACGCCCAAGATCACCGCTGCCATCAAGGCCTTGACCGCAAAACCGGTGCAGTTCGTGCTGAACACGCACTGGCACGGCGACCACACCGGCGGCAATGAAAACCTCGGCAAGGCCGGCGCCATCATCGTTGCGCAGGAAAACGTCCGCAAGCGCCTGTCCAGCGAACAGTTCATCGAACTGATGAAATCCAAAGTACCCGCCTCACCCAAGGGTGCACTGCCGGTGGTGACCTTCACCAGCGACATCACGTTTCATTTGAACGGCGATGAAATTTTCGCGTTCCATGTTCCGAAGGCGCATACCGATGGCGACGCCATCGTGCATTTCCGCAAGGGCAATATCGTCCACATGGGAGACACGTTCTTCAACGGGCTCTATCCCTTTATCGACACCTCCACCGGCGGTTCGCCGGATGGCGTTGTCGCGGCAGCCGACAAAATCCTGGTGATGGTGGACGATGCCACTCGCATCATTCCCGGCCACGGCCCCGTCGGCAACAAGGCCGAATTGAAGGCGTATCGCGACATGCTCTATACGGTGAATGGGCGGGTCAAGACGATGGCGAAAGCAGGCAAGAAACTCGACGAGGTCATTGCCGCCAAGCCCACCGCCGAATTTGACGAACGCTGGGGCAAGGGCTTCCTGCCACCGGCGCGATTCATCGAAATGCTCTATGGCGCCTATGTGCCGGCACCGGCAAAGGCTGTCCAGTAACACATGAACACGGCCTGGTATTTCCTTAGCGGCGCCATCCTGTTCGAGGTCGCGGGCACGACCTGCATGAAGCTGTCGAAAGGATTTACCGAGCTCACGCCCAGCATCATGATGTTCCTGCTGTACGGCTGTGCGTTCGGGCTGAATACCGTGGCGACCAAGACGATCGAATTGAGCGTGGCCTATGCCATCTGGTCCGGTGTGGGTACGGCGCTTACGGCGGCCATCGGCATCCTTTACTTCAAGGAACCTGTCTCGACTATCAAGATGATTTCGGTGGGACTGATTGTCATTGGCGTCATCGGCCTGCATTCGGCGTCGATGGCCAAATAAACCTCACACCGGCGGCGCAGCGTTCGTGCCGCTCGCGCCGCGTGGTGCACGGTTCGTCGCGCGGAGCCTGATAACCCCGTCCGCACCCGCGTAGCATTCCTCCCAGTCATAACGAGGGAGAATTCACGTGCTGCAAGTAAAAGACCTTTGGAAATCCTATGGCGGCCGGCAGGTCGTGGCCGGCATGTCGCTGGCAGCGGAGCCGGGAGAGATCATCGGCCTGCTCGGCCCGAATGGCGCCGGCAAGACCACCACCGTTTCAATGATCTGCGGACTGACCAGCGCCGATCGCGGTGAGGTCACGCTGGCCGGGGAACGCATCGACAGCGATTCCAGCCTCACCAAGCGCCGCATCGGCCTGGTGCCGCAGGACATTGCCCTCTACGAAGAACTGTCCGCGTTTCGCAACCTGGAGACATTTGGCGCGCTGTACGGCCTCAACGGGGCGCTGCTGCGGGAGCGGGCCAACGCCGCGCTCGAACTGGTAGGCCTTGCTGATCGCGCCGCAGACAAGCCCTCGACTTTTTCAGGCGGCATGAAACGCCGGCTCAATATTGCCTGCGCGCTGGTCCATGACCCCGACATCCTCCTGCTGGACGAGCCGACGGTGGGCATCGATCCGCAAAGCCGCAATGCAATTTTCGACAACCTCGAAACGCTCAAAGCGCGCGGCAAGGCGATGGTCTACACCACGCACTACATGGAAGAGGCCGAACGGCTGTGCGACCGCATCGTCATCATGGATCACGGCAAGGTGATCGCCAACGACACGCTGGCAGGCCTGTATCGCCAGTTGCCGGTGTCGGCCACGCTGGAAATAGAACTTGAAGGCAATGTCGATATCGGTGCGCTTTTGCGCCAGCCTGGCGTAATCAGCGCATCGCAGGAAAACGGCCGGCTCACCGTTGGCCTCGATTCGCTTGCCGCTTCCTCCGCCACCGTACTGGGCTGGCTCGCCGCGAATCATCACCAGGTCAACCGCATCAGCTCCGGAAAGGCGAGTCTCGAAACGCTGTTCCTCTCGCTGACCGGCCGTCAACTGCGCGACTGAAAGGAAAAAACATGAACGCATTTATAGCCCTCGTCCGCAAAGACCTGCGCCTGTATTTCTCGAACAGGCGCGCATTGATCATCACCTTTGCCGCACCCATCTTTATCGCCGCGTTTTTCGGCTCGCTGTTCGGTAGCGGCGGCGGAAAGATTTCGCAGGTACCCATTGCCGTGGTCGATTCCGATAACAGCGCCGTGTCAAAGCAGATTGTCGCCGGCCTCAAGGCCGACACTGCGCTGAATGTGCAGGAGCTCGACAGCAATGCAGCCCTTGCGCTGGTAAAGACCGGCAAGCTGCGCGCGGCGGTGGTGCTGCCGCCAAGATTTGGCCAGGACGCCAGCCGCGCCATGTTCCGGCCGGGTGACAAACCCAAGGTGTCGATTCATTTCGATCCCTCGCAATCGATGGTCATGCCGATGGTGCGCGGGATGCTGGCGCAACACGTGATGAAAGCCGTATCGCAATCGGCGTTCAGCGCCGACAGCAGCACCATGGCGGAATTGCGCACCGAAGTCGGCGCCAGCGACTCGCTCCCGGCCGATGAAAAACGAGACCTGGTGAGCCTGTTCGAGAGTGTCGAACGCGTGCAGAAACGCAGCGCTACCAGCACTGCAAATGCACCAGGCAAAGCGCAAGCGGTCGCGCCAGGCTTCGATATGCCCTTTACCACCGAATCCCATGAGGTGACCTCAAACCGCGAACGCCGATACAACTCCTATTCACACTCGTTCGGCGGCATGAGCGTGCAATTCATCATGTTCATGGGCATCGATATCGGCATCGGCCTGCTGCTGGCGCGGCGCATGGGATTGTGGAAGCGGCTGCGCGCGGCGCCGGTATCGCGCACGCTGCTGCTGGGCAGCACGGTCGCCAGCGCGGCGTTGATCGCGATGATCCTGATGCTGGGGATATTCGCGGCGGGCATGTTGTTCTTCGGTGTTCGCATCGAGGGCAGCGCACCGGGATTCATCGGTATCGTGATGTCGTTCTCACTGATGGCGGCCACGTTCGGCCTGCTGCTGGCGGCCATCGGCAACAGCCCCGAAGCGACACGCGGCTTGGCCATATTCGCCACGCTGCTGATGGTGATGCTGGGCGGCGCGTGGGTGCCTTCGTTTGTGTTTCCCGAATGGCTGCAGACCGCGTCGCTGTTCGTTCCGACGCGTTGGGCCATCGATGGACTGGCGGCGATGACATGGCGCGGACTCGGTTTTGAGGCGGCGCTGGCGCCGATGGCGGTATTGCTGGGCACCAGCGCGCTGTTGTTTGCAGTCGCGATCTGGCGATTCAAATGGGAAGAGTGACCGGG
>JBDTWS010000203.1:0-6178 GCA_040006575.1 Betaproteobacteria bacterium | reverse complement strand
TTCAATCCTGTCGGCCAATGACTGCAGCCGTGCGCGCATCACCTTGTGATAATCGCGCCCCAACGCGTACCGCGAAATAAACGCGGCCTCGCTGTCGTCCATCACCTCCCAGCTATCGCGCGCCTCGGGCGGCTGGTAATTCATCCGCACCGAAATCACCCGCAGCGTCCCCGGCACCAGCTCATCCGGCCGCGTGCGCGCCGTGCCATGGCGCGCCATATAATCCATGTCGCCCTGATAGCCATGCTGCAGCCATTGCTGCAGGTAATTTTCCTCGACGGAAAGCTCGGTGTCGCTGATGCCGGTTTCCTGGAATCCCAGTTCTTTTCCCCACGTCTTGATGTCGCGGGCGAGGGCGGAAAAATCGGTGTCGGCAATCATGGCCAAAGTTTAGCAGTCACCTTCTTGCCGACCTCATGAGCAACGATTCCAGTCACGAAATTCGCCCGTTTGACCTTGCCGACGAGCCCGCCACAATGGCGCTGGGCCGGGAAATCGCGCGTATTTTGCAGCCTGGCGTTAGTGTTCACTTATCGGGCGACTTGGGCGCAGGCAAGACCACGCTCTCGCGCGGCATCCTGCGGGGGCTCGGCTTCGAAGGGCGCGTTAAGAGCCCGACCT
Source organism: Betaproteobacteria bacterium (assembly GCA_040006575.1). Lineage (GTDB taxonomy): Bacteria > Pseudomonadota > Gammaproteobacteria > Burkholderiales > Usitatibacteraceae > UKL13-2. The sequence continues at coordinate 5,557 of JBDTWS010000203.1, read as the reverse complement.
ATGCACTGGTTGAACTTTATGTAATTTCTACGTTAAACTTGTATCACTTTGATTTTTATAGATTCAGCGAACCTGAGGAATGGAACGACGCCGGTTTTCGCGATCTCTTCAACGAGACGAACATTTGTCTGGTGGAATGGCCGGAGAAGGCCGGGGAACTGCTGCCCCTGCCGGACCTGAAGATCACGCTATCGCCCACGCCGGAAATGAGCCGCACGGCACTAATCCAGGCGCATACCTCGAGGGGGCACAGCATGCTCCAACAATTGCAGCCACCCGCATTGAGCGCGTAAGCGTCGAGCAACATTCCGCGGCACAGTCTGCTGCGCCAAATGCCGCACCGAATGCAAAACGTCGCGGCTTCCTGACCTTCCCACTGCTGCTGTCGCCGCTCCTGGCGAGCAACGCCTACGCCGCCACCAAGGTCGCCTCCACCCGCGTGTGGCCCGCCGCTGAATACACACGCGTCACGTTTGAATCTCCCGTCGCACTCAAGTACCAGCAGTTCTTCGTGAAGGACCCGGAGCGTCTCGTCATCGATATCGAGAATGTCGAGATGGGCCCGGCATTGAAAGAGCTCGCCGCGAAGATCGGCAGCAACGATCCGTTCATCCAGACCATCCGCGTCGGCGTCAATCGCGCCAACGTGATTCGCGTTGTGCTCGACCTGAAGACCGAAGTGAAACCGCAGGTGTTCGCTGTGCCGCCGGCCGGTGAATTCGGCCATCGCCTGATGCTCGATATCTATCCTGCCAAACCGGCAGATCCGATGCTGGCGCTGCTCAACGAAGATGTCGCCGGCTTCGCCAGGGGAAACAGCAGTATTGATTCCTCACCCAACAATCCCGTTGCCTCTAGACCGCAACAAGACGGTCGTGTCATCTCACCGGAAAACAAGACGAAGCCGGGAGACTCGTCTCCCGCGACGGAACCGAGAACCACCGTCGCGGGCGATTCGAGAACCAATGTGGCGGCCGCTGAAAAGTCCGCGCCTGACAAGAAGAATTCGCCCTCAGAAAATAAATCCGCCGCCGTGGTCACCAGCCGGAAAGCGCCACGCGCCATCGTGGTCGTGCTCGATCCCGGTCATGGTGGTGAAGACCCCGGTGCCGTGGGCCGCCGTGGAACCCGCGAAAAAGATATCGTGCTCACCATTTCCAGGAAGCTCAAGGGCAAGTTCGAAGACAGCACCAATTTCCGAATCGCCATGACGCGTGACGGCGACTATTTCGTGCCGCTGGAGACTCGCGTTGCGCGCGCCCGTAAATTGCGCGCAGATTTGTTCGTGAGCGTGCACGCGGATGCGTTTATCCAGCCGCAGGCGAATGGATCGTCTGTATTTGCGCTCTCGGAACGCGGCGCGACTTCCACCGCTGCGAAATGGCTCGCCAATCGCGAAAACGAGGCGGACCTGATCGGCGGCGTGAATATCAATACACGCGATGGTTTTTTGGCGCGCACGCTGCTCGATCTCTCGCAGACGGCGCAGATCAACGACAGCTTGAAACTTGGCAAGCTTGTGCTGGCCGAGCTGGGCGAAGTCAATCGCCTCCACAAGGCTGTGGTGGAGCAGGCTGGTTTCGCTGTACTGAAAGCGCCGGACATTCCCTCAATCCTGGTCGAAACCGCCTTCATCTCCAATCCCGATGAAGAAAAACGCCTGCGGGACACCGCCTATCAGGACAAGATGGCCGACGCCATCGCGGACGGCATCAAACGCTATTTCGCCAAGAATCCCGCGCTCGCGCGCATCTGAAGCTTCCCGTTCCAGTAGTTACGTGCAGTGCTCCCGCTCACGTCACTGCTTCTGTTTCCACCACAGCTGCAAATACCGCTCCACCATGGGTGAGGACGCCATTTGCGGCAATGAGAATTCCTTTTCATCTGCCTCACCGGATGCAGCGGCCTCCTTCAAGTCTTTCGTCTCCCATTCACGAACCAATCGATCGGCGTGACGAAAAGCATCCTGGAAAGATTTGCTTTTCGGCAATGACTCCTTGAAAAAGGCACGGCCAAAATAGGTGAAATCGTTGTCGTCGGCGCAACCGAACGACATTCGGTCATGGCGCGCCGCGGTAATGACGAGGGTGTGGTCATCCTTCAGCGCGTCGATAAATCCGCCTGCATAGCACGCCGAAATGACGATCACTTTCCAGCGTATGCCGGATTCGCGCAGTGCGTCGCCCAGTGTTTTCGCCTCCAATCCGCGCAGGCTGATCGTGTTCTGGCCGAGCGTGAATTCGTGATCGCGCGAACCGTGGCTCGTCATGTAGAAGAACAGGATGTCCTGCTGCAGGTCCATGTGCCCGGCAATCGCTTTCAGTCCCTCCTTGATACTCGTCACGGTCGCCATAGGGGATTGCGTCAATGTCGTACGGCTGTTGATGAGTTCAAGCGAATGGCTTTTTGTGCCGAAGCGTTCGGCAAACTGGTCACGCACGAATTCGACTTCGCGCCGGAAAACTTCCTGCGAACCATCTCCGGCGACTGCCAGCAAATACAGGTTGATCTTGTCCGGTGTGCGGGGTGTGATCGCGGCGAGCGCCTTGTCCAGCAATTGCCGTTGCAGGTAAAGCGCTGCTTCCGCATTGGCAAGCGCCCGCGACGCGTCCTTGTCTGTGGTCAGTTTGCCGTAACGCCATATACCCATGTCATGCCTGCGACCATCCTCGCGCGGCGTCACATAGGTCATCGTGCCTTGTCCCTGGTACAGGCCCATGCTGAATTGCCCGGTGTAGACGTCGCCATTGGCGAGGACCATTTTTCCCTTGCCCTCGGGCACCCACTGTTTGAATTCACCGTCATAGCGGGCACCGTTGCCCGCCATCGATCCTTTTCCTTCCAATACGCCCCCAGTGAACGTGCCTTCGTAAACGGTCCCGTGCCCATCTTCGTATTTGCCCGCACCTTCCAGGCGCCAATGCGTAAAGCGGCCGATGAAACGCGTACTGTTTTTTTTGTAGGTGGCGGTGCCCGCGACGAATTCGCCGTCCTCAAAATCGCCCTCGAAAATTTCGCCGTCCTTCGATTCGGCGCGACCCTTGCCCTGATAGCGGCCGCGGACAAAGTCGCCGGCATAGGTTCCGTCGGGCGTTGTTTCCCGGCCTTTGCCCCAGTACAGTCCGCGCTGGAATTCGCCCTCGTAGGTCACGCTGTGTGTAGTGAGCTTGCCAGTACCATGGTACAGGCCGTCCTTGAATTCACCTGTGTAGTTGTCGCCATCCGGTCGCTCGATCTTGCCGCTGCCATTAAAACTGTCGTCGCGAAACGCGCCGGTGTAGACCGAGCCATCGAGCATCTTGTACGTGCCTGTCCCGGACATGCTGCCGTTCACGAAATCACCTTCATACGTTTTGCCGGAGGCGGAGCGGTATGTGCCGTGGCCGGAAAAAAGGCCACCCTTGAAACCACCTTCGTAAAGCGCACCGTTGTCCCATTCCATGCGTCCCTTGCCTTGGCTCACGCCATTGAGGATCGGACCGTAATAGCGTCCGCCGTCTGCGGTAATGGCATCTGGTGCGGCGTGGCGCGGGTCCGATGCGGAGGTGGCCGCGTGCGCAGCCGCCTGCACGAAAAGCGTGATGGCGGCGAGCATGAAAGCAGCCGCCCTTTGGCGTGCGCTGTAGTTCAGTTTCATCAAGATGGCGTCTCTGTTTATTCGGTGGCTTTGCCCGATTGTATCGGGTGATCCGCGTTCGTCGCGGCATCGAAAATAACGGCGGGGAATGGGTACAACCGTCTATTTCTCATTTTGCCGTTGTTTTGCAGAACTACCTCTAGGCAAAACCCTAGCACCCACGGCCTCTCCAGCCCGTTTTCACCCCAAATCGCGCGTATTTATTGGCCCCTTAAAAACTTAATGTTTCACATGAAGTTTCACGCCTTTTTGTAGTCCTTTTTAGGGCTTTAACTCCTTGTTTTTACGTGCGAATTAGATCGAAATAAAATACTGTTGCAATTTCATGAAAGCGCACGATATAGTGCTGCTTGACCCGCGCGAACACTAGATATTGTGTGAGTTGTGGACACTTCTGTTCCTAATTTCTGTACAAGATCGGGACGCACGGTGGAAAACCTGTTGGCAAGTTTTTTCAGATCATCGTGCTCGGCAGCCGAAACCCTTCGGATCACGTCGCCAGCAAGTCAGTCATGTAGTTGTCACCCCGCCTCCGGCTACCAAAACAAGTAGTTGAATTCATTAAAAGAACGTCCCCAAGGAGACCCCCAACATGCGATTAGCATCCGATATCAATACGGCGAATCCCGCAATAGGTTTGACCGCAGCCGCTGTGAATAACACCAATCCCGATTCCGCCGAATCGCGCTACTCGGATTACAAGATCATCCGCCGTAACGGCTCCGTCGGCCCGTTCGAACCCAGCAAGATTGCGGTTGCCATGACCAAGGCGTTTATCGCCGTCAATGGCAGCCATGAAGCCGCCAGCGCGCGCATGCGCGACATGGTGCAGCAGCTCACCGGTGCGGTGGTCAATGCGCTCCTGCGCCACAAGCCTTCGGGTGGCACGTTCCATATTGAAGAAGTGCAGGACCAGGTTGAACTGGCCCTCATGCGCAGCGGCGCCCATGAAGTCGCGCGCCATTACGTCATCTATCGCGAAAAGCGCATGGCAGAACGCGCGGCCGAGCGCGCGGCAAAAGTGCCAGACGCATTGATCGGCGAAGTTGCCGGCATCAATGTCACCATCAACGGCGGACATCGTCCGCTCGATGTTGCGGCGTTGTCGACCCTGATCGAAGCCGCCTGTGATGGCCTGGGTGAATACGTCAGCCCCAAGCAGATCCTCGAAGCCACCCTGCGCGACCTGTATGACGGCGTACCGCAGGAAGAAGTATTCAAGGCCGCCACCATGGCCGCCCGTGCGCTGATCGAAAAAGATCCGGCCTACACCAAAGTTTCTTCGCGCCTGCTGATGCACTCCATCCGCAAGGAAATCCTGGGCGAAGAAGTCATGCCTTCGGACATGGCCGTTCGCTATGCCGATTATTTCCCCGGCTATATCAAGCGCGGCATCGAAGCTGAATTGCTCGACGAGCGCATGGCGCAGTACGACCTGAAAAAGCTCGGCCACGCACTGAATGCCGAACGCGACAACCAGTTCACCTACCTCGGCCTGCAAACGCTGTATGACCGCTACTTCATCCACATCGAAGAGCAGCGCATCGAACTGCCGCAGGCGTTCTACATGCGTGTCGCCATGGGCCTGGCCCTGAACGAAGTGGAACGCGAAGCCCGCGCCATCCAGTTCTACAACGTGCTGTCCACGTTCGACTTCATGTCCTCGACGCCGACACTGTTCAATTCCGGCACGCGCCGCTCGCAATTATCAAGCTGCTATCTCACGACCGTGGCCGACGATCTCGACGGCATCTACGAAGCGCTGAAAGAAAACGCATTGCTCTCCAAATTTGCCGGCGGCCTCGGCAACGACTGGACCAATGTGCGCGCGCTGGGCTCGTACATCAAGGGCACCAACGGCAAATCGCAAGGCGTGGTGCCGTTCCTGAAAGTGGTGAACGACACCGCAGTCGCCGTGAA
>JBDTWS010000202.1:0-6205 GCA_040006575.1 Betaproteobacteria bacterium | reverse complement strand
GCCCCATCCGTAACGCCATGTTCAGCGTGACGATTTCGGCCGTGACAATATCGCCCACATCGACGCCGACCTGCCGCTTGCGCAACGCCACCAGCTCGCGGCTGAGCGCCAGGCATTCAACGAAGCGCCCAGTTTCGCACATGACACTTTGCAGGCTGTCGAGGGCCAGGCCGGAGTGAAGATTGTCCTTGCCCAGGAGCGCATCGTTTTCGACGATGATCTGCCGCAGCCGTGCTTCGACGCCATCGTAATAACCCACCCGCACGCGGATCGCTTCAAGGTTTCGCCGCATGATCAATGCATCGCGCACGCTTTGTCCACCCAGCTTTGAAAATGCCGGCAGGTCGGGCTCGATCACCGCCAGCGTATTCATCGCTTCGCGCCACATGCCCTGGCGCGTGAACAGCACGGCGGAGTCGTTGACGAGGTCGACGCGCTTGGCGAGATCGTTGGGATAGAGATGGGTGAGGATGGCTGCGCCGTCCACCAGCCGCTGGCGCGCTTCCGGCATGCGGCCCACGCCCGCCATGTTGCCGCTGGAGCCCATCACCAGCTTGCCGTACTCCTCGCTGCGGACGCCGTAACGCTTGGCAAATTTCGGCATCAGCGTTTCATCAATCTCGAGTGCTTCGCTGTAGCGGTTGGTGCGGCGCAAGAGTTGTGCGCGTTGTTTCAGCGCATCCATCGCAGCATCGGAATCCGCACCCTGCGTTTTCTTCAGCAGCTCGAACAATTGCGCCGCCTGTGCCAGCGCCACGCTGTCACGGTTCAGCGCATCGTTGGTATCGACGAGTTTTTTAAGCAGCAGCGCGTGGGTCCGGGGATCGTCGGCGAATTGCTTGTCGAGATCCTTTTCCGATTGCTCAAGCAAGGCGAGCACCGTCGGCCATTTGCCGGCGTGATTGTCGGGGCTGGCGCTCTGGATCAGCTCACCCAGGTAGTCGGCCACCTTGGTGGCGCGAATCGCTTCTTCCTGCGCCAGCCTGGCGGCGGCCAGCGCTTCACTGCGCTGCCACAGGCTGACGCCCAGCCCGCCGACGATGGCGAGGAAAGCCACTGCGCCCAGCGAGGCCAGCGGCCAGTTTCGTTTCAACCAAAGCCGTGAACGATAGCGGCGGTCTTCAGCGCGAATCGAGATCGGCGTTTGCGCGAGCCACGCTTCCAGGTCGGCCGCCAGCGCACTGACGGTGGCGTATCGATCGGCCGGATTGCGCCGCAATGATTTTCCGACGATGGCCTCGAGATCACCGCGCGCCCGTTCCGCATCGCGCGGCCGGTTCAGTGCGGCCGCCTCATCCGGCGCATCCAGCGCGCGGCCCAGCGTGCGCGCGTCGGTGTGGACGATGGCATGCTCGAGCGCAGCGCGGCCATCACGTTCGGGTTTGAACGGCAGCGTACCGGTCAGCATTTCAAACAGCAGCACGCCGATCGAGAACACATCCGCGGCCACGCCGGTCGGTTCGCCGGTGATTTGCTCGGGCGCGCAATAGCCCAGCGTGAATCCGCGACCGGTCATGCGCGTCAATGCAGTGCCGTACTCATCATCTTCATCGTCGATCAGTTTCGCGATGCCGAAATCCAGCAGCGAAGGTTCACCTTTCGCATTGACCAATACGTTCGAAGGTTTCAGATCGCGATGCACAATCAGCTGCCCGTGCGCGTGTTCGGTGGCGCGGCAGACTTTCAGCATCAGCGCCACGCGATCCTCGACGTGAGGCGCGTGGACGGCGGCCCAGGCGGTGATGGTTTCGCCTTCGATATATTCCATCACGAGGTAAGGTTCGCCCTCGTAGGTTCCTGCATCCAGCAGCCGCGCGATATTGGGATGCGTCAGCCGCGCGAGCAGGCGCCGTTCACGCAGGAAACGGTCGACGACGTCGGTTTTTCCCAATCCGGTGCGCAGGAATTTGATGGCGGCGTGGCCTTCGAAATGGCCATCGTGGCGTTCGGCCAGCCACACGGCACCCATGCCACCCTCACCGATTTTTCGCTCGAGACGCCATGCGGCAATTTTTTCGCCGGGCTGCAGGTGCAAATCGCCGGCGGTGGCGGCATCCAGTTGAGCTTCAAAATTCTGCGCGTCCACGCCCATCAGGCTCAGCGTAGTTGCAGCAGCGAGCGGCTGGGTATCGTCAGCCTTGCGATCATATTCCGCCAGCATTCTTGCGACCGCCGCCGCGTGCACGGGTTCGCGCAACATCAATGCGGCCAGCCAGGCTTCACGCGCGGACGCGGGCAAATCGACCGCTTCATCAAACAACGCCGAGCGGCGCTGCCAGTCTGTCTTGTTCAATTGGATTTCCCGGGAAAGAATGTGGCGACTGCTGCGCGCCGGTGCGTCGAAAAACTCAGGGCGCCTGCTCGACCATATCCTCCAGCAGCGTCTTGGCCTTCACCCAGTCGCGGTCGATGGTGCGCGTGGAGACATTGCGCAGCGCCGCGATGTCCGCCACCGTCATGCCGACGAAATAGCGCAGCTCGACCAGTTCGTACAAACCGCCATCGATGTCCTTCAATTTTTCCAGTGCATGATCGAGCAGGAACCAGTCGTCGCGCCCCGAGCCGGCAATCGATTCCGCCTGCGACAACGTCACGTGCGGATGATCGCCGCCACGTTTCTCGGCCTGTTCTGCGCGCAAATGATCGAGCACCACCGAACGCAGCACCTTGCCCACATACGCAAAAAACTGCGCGCGCGATTCGCCGGCCATGCCTTCGCGCTCGGCCATGCGCAGGAAGCCCTCGTTCACCAGCGCAGTGGTATTGAGACTGGTCACGCCGCCTGCCGCATAGAGGCGCGAACGCGCGAGGCGTTTGATCTCCGGATAGAGCACCGAATAGAGCCGTGCCGTAGCCCCCTCGTCGCCCTGGCGCATCTCGGCCAGCAACTGGGTCACGGGACTGGGCGGACTTTCCGACTCCGGCGAATTGACAGATTCCACGCGTAAACCTTTCCCTCGAATGACCCGAAGCGGTCAATCGATTGTAGCGGAAGAATTGCAGATTTCCGCTCGCGTGGCGTCTTTGTCCTTGGCGTGTTTGCCCCATACATAAACAGACGCAGTCTGTAGGACATTCACGACAGGTATGTGCAAAAAAAATACGGCCGCCCATCCTGACCGGACGTAACGGCCGCTTGTGTGCTTTTTGCGGTACTTACTTCTTTTTTTTGCGGTGCTTACTTCTTCTTCGCTTCCCAGTAAGGCGGTTCGCCGAACGAGCGTTTCATGAAGTCGATAAACAACCGCACCTTGGCGGGCAGGAATTTTCGGTCCGGGTAGACCGCGTAAATATCGGTACCCTGCGCGGCAAATTTGGGCAGCACTTCCACGAGCCGGCCCTTGTCGATTTCCTCGGACACTTCCCAGGCGCTGCGCCACGCCAGCCCATGCCCCGCCAATGCCCAGCGCGTCAGCACTTCGCCGTCGTTGCAGTGCAGGTGGCCGCCGACTTTCACCGCCACGTTGTGGGTGCCATCGCGGAAGGTCCAGTTGTCCGAAAGGCCCTCCTCGGTCGCGGTGACGAGGCAATTGTGCTTGGCCAGATCGGCCAGTGCAGTCGGCTTGCCGCGGCGCTTGAAATACTCGGGAGAACCCACCACCACGCGATGATTGGAGGCGAGCTTGGTGGCGATGAGGTCGGCGTTCTTGAGATCCGCGATACGGATGGCGAGATCGACGCGTTCGTTCTTGAGATCGACGATGCGTTCGGACAATTGCAACGTCACATTCAGATTCGGATGCGCGTCCACAAACGCCGGCAGGTGCGGCGCGATATGCTTGCGGCCGAACGCGGTCGGGGCAGAAACGATCAGCCGCCCGGTTGCGCTGCGGGCGCCGGCGGTCAGCGATTCCTCGGCAGCGCGAAGTTCGTTGAGGATGTTGCGCACATCGTCGTGAAATGAAACGCCTTCAGGGGTCAGCGTGATCTTGCGCGTGGAGCGCTTGAACAGCTTCACATTCAACTGCTCTTCCAGCTGGTCGATGCGACGTCCCACCATGGCAGGGGTGACGCCTTCATCGCGCGCAACGGCCGACAGGCTTTCGGTTTTTGCGACGTCCAGAAACGTCTGCAGGGCTTTCAATCGATCCATCTTTTCCTCCAAAAACACGGGAATCCTGAGGTCCCTGACACTTTTCACCCGCCGGCGATAACTCCTGCCGGTAATAAATGCTTATGCATTCGTGGCGATTATCATTGTTTTAGTATCGTAATACACTTTGCCTATTATCAAAAGGCTTTCGTGATCTCATGGAGTCCGGCATTGGTTTGCGCGGCCAACCCAGCCAGCTGGGGAGCCGCCTTAGCCCGTTGTAATGCCCTTGGTGACACATGAACAGCGCCCAAGCCACCTGTGCACGCGAAGCTAGATCAAAGGAAATATCATGGACACCGCAAACACCCTCCCCGCCGGACTCACCATCACCGCGAAGATCACGCCTGAATTCGCCAAGGTGCTGACGCCTGGTGCGCTGGCGTTCTTCGTCAAGCTGGCCCGCAAATTCGAGCCAACGCGCCAGTCGTTGCTGGCCGCGCGCGCGGCACGGCAGCTGGAATTCGACGCCGGCAAGCTGCCCGATTTCCTGGCCGCGACGAAACACATTCGCGAAGGTGACTGGGTGGTGGCCGGTGTGCCCACCGACATCCAGGATCGTCGCGTGGAGATCACCGGACCGACCGATCGCAAGATGGTCATCAATGCATTGAATTGCGGCGCCAACACCTTCATGGCCGACTTCGAGGACGCCAACTGTCCCACCTGGGAAAACATGATCGAAGGCCAGATCAACCTGCGCGACGCCAACCTGCGCACCATCACCTTTGAACAGAACGGCAAGCAATACAAGCTGAATGGCAACCCTGGCGTGCTGTTCCCGCGCCCGCGTGGCTGGCACCTGGACGAGAAGCACGTGACGCTGGATGGTGTGGCCGTATCAGGCGCGATTTTCGATTTCGCGCTGTACTTTTTTCACAACGTCAAAACACTGCTTTCGCGAAGCAGCGGCGTGTACCTGTATCTCCCGAAAATGGAATCGCACCTTGAGGCGCGTTTGTGGAATGACATATTCGTCATGGCGCAAAACGAACTGGGTGTGCCGCAGGGAACGGTCAAGGGCACGGTGCTGATTGAAACGATCGTTGCCGCGTTCGAGATGGATGAGATTTTGTATGAAATGCGCGAGCACAGCGCCGGTCTCAACATCGGCCGCTGGGACTATATTTTTTCGGCGATCAAGAAATTCCGCCTCAACAAGGATTTCTGCCTGGCCGACCGCAGCCAGGTAACGATGATGGCGCCGTTCCTGCGCGCCTATGCATTGTCACTAGTGAAGACCTGCCACAAGCGCCAGGCCTTCGCGATGGGCGGCATGGCGGCGCAGATCCCGATCAAGAACGACGAAGCCGCCAATTCGGCGGCCATGGAAAAAGTGCGCGCCGATAAATTGCGTGAAGTCACCGACGGTTGCGACGGCACCTGGGTGGCGCATCCGGGACTGGTGGGCATCGCGAAGGAAGTATTCGACGCCCACATGAAAACGCCGAACCAGATTCACCGCCAGCGCGATGATGTGAACGTCAGTGCCGCGGACCTGCTCGACTTCAAACCCGAAGCCCCCATCACCGAAGCCGGCCTTCGCAACAATATCCAGGTCGGCATCCAATACGTCGGCTCATGGCTGGGCGGCAATGGCTGCGTGCCAATTTTCAATTTGATGGAAGATGCGGCCACCGCCGAAATTTCGCGCTCGCAGGTGTGGCAATGGATTCGCTCACCGAAAGGCGTGCTGGCCGATGGCAGCAAAGTGACGAAGGATATGGTGAAGGCGCTGATCGTTGATGAACTGGCGAAGACGCCGGATATTGTGGGTGAGGACGCGTTTGCGGCAGGGAAATACAGTGATGGTGCGGAGATGTTTGAGCAGTTGGTGATGGATGATAACTATGAGGAATTCTTGACGTTGCCGGCGTATCGGGCGATTGCGTAAGAAGCAGTTTGAACTTGCGCACTGCGCGCTCAAAGCGGCTTCAAATCCGGATGCCTTTGATAAATAGGTTTCATGAGTCGAGAAACATTTCGCTCATCACGATGGAAACGAACTCCCTGTAGTTTTCAAACTCCTCCTTACTGCAGTTCTCTTGAACGGTTGCCAAGGAGCGATCCGATCGCCCTCCAATTCGATTAGAAGTTCGCTTACTTCTTTGG
>JBDTWS010000201.1:0-6232 GCA_040006575.1 Betaproteobacteria bacterium | reverse complement strand
GTTCCAAAAACTGAAACGTAAACGCTGTCCGCTATCGTCGGCTTTTTCCGTAAAGGAGGCAGGAAGTAACGACATCGAGGGACTTCATGCATTATCGGCGAGACACACAGATCAATGACTGCAGAACCAGCATTGGCGCGGACTTGAAAGGCTTTTGGGCCTGGAAAGCACGCCAATGCTTGAGTCTAAGTATCTGCCTGGCCGCGCTACTTGCCTCGTGCGTTGGAAACGCCTTCGCACAGGTTCCTGCTGCACCCACCATCGGTGCCACATTTGCCGGCGATACGCAGGTGTATGTTTCCTTTGCTACGCCCGAATTCACCGGTGCCGGTGCGATCATCGCGTATACCGCGAATTGCGCAGCGGCCGGTGGTGGAGGCCTGTCTGTCGGCACCGCGCTTACGTCACCTATTCCCGTCACCGCGCTGGTGAACGGCACCAGTTACGACTGTTCCGTCACGGCCACCAACAACGCGGGAACAAGTACGTCCTCCGCCACAGTCACCGTGAGCCCGAGCCTCGGCGCTGCGTTGAAACTGATCGGCGTGAAATCGCGCAAGTCGCACGGTGTCGCCGGCGTGTTCGATGTCGACATCAATGAGGCCACGCCGATCAGTGGCGCAGTTAGTGTCGAACCCCGCGCCATCGGCGCAGGACACACTATCGTCTTCCAGTTCAACGCCGCCATCAACTCGGTTGGGCCAGTAAGCGTGATGGACGAGAGTGCCGCCAGCGTTCCGGTCACGGTCACGCCGGTCGCCAACGAAGTGATTGTCTCGATTGGGGCCCTGGTCGATACCAGGCGCCTCAGCTTTTCGATACCCACCGTCAACGGCACGCTGGTGAACGCTGCGGCATCGATCGGCTTCCTTGTGGGCGACGTGAACGAAACGCGCTCGGTCACGGACGATGACCTCAGCCGTGCGAGGGCGCGTTCGGGCCAGGTGACCAATGGCTCAAACTTTCGCCATGACGTCAATGCCACCGGCACCGTCTCCGCCGCAGATTTGGCAGCACTGAAAGCGCGCACGGGGAACGTGCTGCGCAATGTCGGTGTTCCGCCCGAGGTGACGGTCGCCAGCGTGGAAATCGAGCAGACGGGTCTTCTCCTGACCTCCGCCGGCGCATTGAAACAGCTCAGCGCAAAGGCGACTGATGCACAGGGCAATATTGTCAACGTTGCATTGACGTGGTCGTCCAGCAAGCCTGCCGTGATTTCGGTAGATGGCAGCGGCGTCGCGACAGCGATGGCAAACAGCGGTTCGAGCCAGGTCGTCGCCCACGCGGGGGGCGTCGCGTCGGCCCCGCTCCTGGTGCTGGTGACGCAACCCGCAGCGGGTGCCATCCTCCTCAACGACAGCCAGATCATCGGCGAACCTGTCGAGACGACACCGGGTGCGGCAGCCAGCTTCAATAACACATTCCAGGTGAGCCTGTCCGGCGTCACGCCGCCAGCCATCGGCGACATTCTGGTCAATACCGGATCGAAGCCCGTGGCCGGGCGTGTGGTCGCGGTCAACAGCAGCGGCAACCCCATCGTCGTCACGCTGGACCTACTGACGCTGCGGGAGATTTTTCCGACGCTCGATATCACCGAGATAATCGATATGTCCAATGCGCCGGTTATCCTGAATGCGGATATCGCGGCCGACTACGATATGGTCCGTAGCGGCAATACTTTTACCTTCACGCCCAAGTCAGGCGCCGGCATGCGAAGTGGCGCAATGGCAGCGACAGCCAAAGGCAGCGCACTACCGGGTATTGGACAGAAAACCGGCGCGATCGCCGGCAGGCAAATGGGCGGGGCCACCGGCACGAGTGCGCTCCCGCCGTTCTCCTCCTGCGAAACCTCCTTTACCGGTGGTGGTGGCGTGGGCGCGCCGTTGCCGATTGCATTGAGTGCGCCGCCGCTGTTCAGCGTCACCATCAGCCCGGCGCTGGATTTCAAATACGATTTCTTCGCGGTGCAAGGTGTCGAGCGTTTCGTCTTCACCGGTGAGCCCATCATCAAGGTGGAAGGTGGCATCAATATCTCAGCCGCCTTTGAAGGCAAGATCGAATGCAAGGCTGAGTTGTTCGCTTTCCGCATCCCGGTGGGCGGGCCCCTGGCGCTGATCATCGGCGGCCTGGTGCCGGTGGGTGTGGGCATCGAGGCGGGTGGCAAGATGACCGTGGCGACGATGGGCATCGGCACCAAGGTCGAGGTCAAGGGCAAAGTCAAGGCGGGGCTGCTGTGCCCGGATGGCGGCTTTGTCTGTTCGTTCGACAATGCGCTCGACAATCTTGAGGCCAAGGTCACACCGACGCTGGATACGCCTTCCATCGGCGATATCCGTTTGGAGCCCTCGTTGTCCGCTTTCGGCTACATGGAGGCGGCAATAGGCAATCCGATTCTTAAATCCATCCGTTTCGATTTCATCAAGGTCAAGGCGGGCGCCGAATTGGCGGGCAGCTTCGCGCTCAAGGAAAGCCAGTTGGCCGATGCGGCGTACCAGTCCGACTACAAGCTTTCGTTAAAGGCCAGCGCAGGTGCGGGTGGCAACCTGGGCGGTGTCGTGGCGCTGCTGGGCTTGTCGAGCGTGAATGCGCTGGAGTTGGTGGTGTCCACGGATATTGCCAAATCGCCGGCGGGCACGGTAACGGCGAGCCGGAACAACTTTGTCAGCGGCGACAGCATCAATTTCATTGTCAAGCTGGATCCCGCGACCATCAATTTTTTCCCGCTGATCGGGCCATACAACGTGAAAAAAATCCAGCTTGTCCGGACCGCCGGCGGCACCACCAGCGTCGTTGCCAGCGTCGACGCCACGCCGGCGAAAACGGATTTCAATTTCACGTTCAACGCGACGGACGCCGGCAATGCCGCACAGTTTTCCGCGTTCGTCGTGACGACGTTGTTGCCGCTGGATTTACTGGCGTTGGAGCTGGGGGTTGCGGTACCTGGCCCCACCGTCACGCCCCCCCGCCTGGCAGCGGGCGCCGATCACTCCTGTGTCGTCACGTCGGCGGGCTCACTCAAATGCTGGGGTTCCAATGGCGATGGCCAGTTGGGCGTGCCGGTATCGTCACCGCGCTTCGACGCGGTGGTGGTTCCCGGCCTGGACGGTGGCGTCAAGACGGTATCAGCCGGCCTCGCGCACACTTGTGCGGTCATGACGAATGGCACAGTCAAATGCTGGGGCAGCAATCAGAACGGCCAGGTCGGCAACAATTCGTTTGGGCCCGAGCCAGTCACCACGCCGACCACGGTAGCCGGCCTGAGCAATGTTGTGTCTGTCAGCGCGGGACACCAGCATACCTGTGCAGTGAACGCTGCCGGCGGCGTCAAATGCTGGGGCGCCCCAGGGCAGCTTGGAACGGGGGGTGTGCAGGCATTCAGCCTGGTGCCAGTCGACGTGGCCGGATTGCAGAGCGGCGTCGCCAGTGTCGTGGCAGGCTTCTATCACACTTGCGCGTTGATGCTGACAGGAACGGCAAAATGCTGGGGCCTCAATGGATTTGGCCAGCTTGGCGACGGGACTATGGGAAACCATCGTTTTGCGCCGGTGGACGTGACCGTCGTGCCAGGAGGTATCGTCGGCATCGCACCGCTGGAGACTTCGACTTGCGTGCTGCTCACGTCAGGTAGTGTGACGTGTTTCGGTGGATTTCCATATTCAATCGGCACCCTCCCCGGATTCGAAGGTGGCATCGCCGCGATTGCATCAAAAGGCTATCAATTTTGTGCGGTCACGACGCTCGGCGGTGCGATTTGCCTTGCATTCAACAACGAATCAGCGCCGACCAGCGGCGCCGCGGAAGTGTCGGCATATAACGGCAATGTCGCGATCCTGATGTCAGATGGCAGCGTGCTGTCGACGCAAAATGGAATTGATGCCTCCCGCGTACTGCCCGTCCCAGGCGTGCCCTGAAGCGGTCCCTCGATGGGGTTGCGACGCGTGCGGGATGCTCGGCGTCAGGTCTTGCAATGAAGCATTTCGAGCGAAAGCTACATTGCAAGCTGACCCTATTTTCTTTTTGCTTTGCGCGGCACTGCGCGCGAATTCGCTCCGTCGCAAACGCCCAATGGACGCCATCACCGCATAGGAGGACTTAGCTCGTTAACCTAAACGAGAATGGAACCCGCACCCGCGCATCCCGACCCTGGCCGTTGCATTTGAATCTGCGCACAGCCGCTATCGCTTCGTTGTCGAAGCCTGCATTTGGTTCTGATTTGACCTCTATGTTCGTGATATCGCCATTCGCGGTAACCGTAAAATCAATGAGCACGTCGGCTTGGGTGCGATCGGCGCGAGCCGCGGTGGGATATCTGATCTCTGCAAGCGCGTCTCTCGAATTCGGGCAGATAGCCGCTGTCTTGAGGTTGGTATAGGGCGCAGGTGCAGCAGTGTCGGCCGCTTGAACTTCACCGCCAGCCGGAACGCCTTGCGCGGCATAAACGGCCGCCGCCGCCATCAAGCCTGCGATCACAAGAATTGCGTTTCCGGAGCGAGTAACAATTTTTGAAGGGGATTTGTGGGCGAGCATGCTGATCCTTTCAACAAGTGGGTGACGGGAATTCCATGTACACGCAACGCTGTGCGCCAGCGATGCGTCCTGCGCCTTCACTAACGCCCGGGCGTATTCCGGTCGTCGCTGCGGGTAACACTGCATTACCGTCGCGTCGCACGCGAGCTCCTGATCGGCACGCATTCGCCGCCAGGCAAAGTAAGCCAGCACGTTAAACCACTGGAGCGCCACGAGCGCAATCGCAATCGCGTTCCAGACATTGTCTCCACGCTGCCGGTGGACTTCTTCATGCGCGAGAATCATGGCCTGTTCCTGCATATCGAACTGCGCTTCAAAGTTGTTCGGCAACACCAGATTCGGGCGAAGAAGTCCAAGCAGCGCCGGGCCGCGCGCATCGGCTGCCCGCCAGCGGCCACCGGCCGCATCCCAGCGCAGGCCCGCAACATAGCGAAGGTGTTGACGGACAACGACCGCCATCACCACAAGCACACCTAAAATCCACAAGCCCAGTAACATCGCCGGCACGCTGGACTGTATGGGCAACGCGGCAACGACGATGGATTCAGCCTCGATGCGCCATGCGTGGACAGTACTGGTCGCTGGGAAAAGGGATCGCGCCGGGATTATCGATACCAGCAAAAGCGAGGGCACCAGCAGCCATGACGCATAGGCAACCCTTGCTCCAAATCGAACCAGGAGCGGACGCAGTATGAGTACAAGCAGGCAAGCCGCACTGAACAATGCGGAAGCGCGCCAGAGCACTTCAAAGGCCTGCTCAATCACGTTCAAGCGCCTTGATCAGTGCCTTCAGCGCCGCAATATCTGCAGGCTTGAGCTTTCGTTGCTGTGAAAAGTGGGCCACCAGCGGCGCAACGCGTCCGCCGAACACGCGGTCGATCAAGTCGGTGCTTTGCCCGGCCAGCCATTCCGTACGTTGCAGCACTGCGGTGTACGAGTAGCGCCTTCCTTCCTGAACTGCGCTGATCGCGCCTTTGTTCAAGAGGCGATTGAGCAGTGTCTTGATCGTCGCGAGCTGCCAGTCTTGTCGCTTCACGAGTACCAGTGCGATGTCATCCGTGCTTTGCGGACTCCGTTCCCAAAGCACTTCCATCACTTGCGCTTCTGCGTCTGAGATTGCAACCATGCATGCTCCTTGATTACAGATGTAAACACGAGGCCATGATTACGCACGTAATCGCTAAAGTCAAGCGGTTGTTTCAGGTTTGCATGGAGGCCTGCGCTATCGCTTGCGTCGGTCAGCCACAACGCCAGGCGCCCGCCTGGCAAGGCGCGATCGTAATGTGCTGGAGTTTGGTAGTGAAAGTATTTGATTCAAGATGCTGACGTTCACCGCTATGCTCACGTGACATCGGCGTCCCATCGCGGGCCGCGCATTCTCGAGCCCTTGACTGCGAAGTTCTCCTGACCTCCACGGCATCGGTGGTGCGGTCACGATCCGATTTGCATGGGAATCGTGCAGATGGCGTAATGTAATGGCGCGATCGCGCCGGGCGGGCATGAAGCGCGCGGCGTCTCAGACGTGGAATTCGTCAAGCAATCACGGCGGGAGGTGAGCGGAAATGACAGGTCAAAAACGGCGTTGCGTTTTTTTGCACCGCACACGTATGCCCGCACATGCGGGCGCAGTGAGACGTCGTTTTCTTCCTTTGCTGATGATGTGCGGCGTGCTGGCCCAGGCATGCTTTGTCATCGCCCGCGCGGC
>JBDTWS010000200.1:0-6232 GCA_040006575.1 Betaproteobacteria bacterium | reverse complement strand
CCTGCGCCTCCAGCCACGCCATCGGCAAAATCAGGATGACCTGCAGGATAACCAGCAACACCAACGGCGACAAATCGACGCCACCGACCAGCGGAATGCCGCGCTGTAACGGCCGCAGGAAGGGCCGCGACAGGGCATCGAAAAATGGCCGGATCGGATGATAGGGACTTACCCAGGACAGGATGGCCTGGATGATCACCACGCCCATCAGCAGGTATATCGACAGCTTCAGCAATTTGACCAGGGCCAGCAATATCACCGTGGGCCAAAATCCGGGCACGCTGAGCGTGCTCATTCCCACCAGCGCGAAAACGGACACCAGCAGGATGATCTCCGCTATCCACGCGACAAGCAGCGAGGCGATGTCTAGCCCCCATACGCCTGGGATGATTTTTCGCATCGGCTTCACGGCGAAGTCGGTGAGCGCGACCACGAAATTGGCGATGGGATTCCTGAAAGGCGCACGGAATGCCTGCGCGTAAAAACGCGTGAGCACCGCCAGTACGAACAGGTTGAAAATGGTTTCCAGTACGTAAGTAAGCGCCTGGGTGAGCATCAGGCTTTCCCCGTCCCTTGGCCGAGCTCAACGCCCAGTTCGCGCGAGCGTTCGCATGCGGCCTTGACGCCTTGAATGATCTGTTTTTTCAGGTCGAGCGAATCGAACGAGGCAATGGCTGCTTCCGTCGTGCCGCGCTTTGAGGTCACGCGCCGTCGTAATGTCTCCGGTGATTCGCTGCTGTCCGCCGCGAGCCTCGCGCCACCCAGGAAAGTCTGCAGGGCAAATTCTCGTGCCGCGATTTCATCGAAGCCCAGTTCAAGCGCGGCGCGCTCAAGCGCTTCCATGAAATAGAAGACATACGCAGGACCGCTGCCGGAAACGGCGGTCACCGCGTCCAACATGCCTTCATCTTTGAACCAGCTGGTCTTGCCCACCGCGCCGAGTAATTTTTCTGCCAGCACTTTCGATTCGCCTCCCACACCGGCCAGCGCATGTAGGCCGGTGATGCCGGCGCGAATCAGCGCAGGCGTATTCGGCATTGCGCGCACGATATTGCGATAGTCCTGTAACCACGACGCAATATCTTCGCTGCGAATTCCTGCCGCAATGCTGAGCACCAGTTGCTTTGCCAATTTCCCGGCCATCGGTGCGATTGCCGTGCGCATCATTTGCGGCTTGACCGCCAGCAGGATCACGTCCACGTCGAGGTGACGTTCCTCGAGATGCTCGAAAGATTCGATATTCATGCGCGACAGGACGGCGCGCGTATCGGCCAGCGGCTCGATGGCGCACATGTCGGCCGCGGACGCGCCCTGCGCGACCAGGCCGCCGATAATCGCCTGGCACATATTACCGCCGCCTATAAAAAGTATCCTCACTGCCTTGCTCCAAAAATGGCGCTGCCGACACGGACCATCGTGGCCCCCTCTTCGATCGCGATGCGGTAATCCTGCGACATGCCCATCGACAGCGTGTCCAGCGCGTAACCACGATCATTCAACAAATCGAACAGGCTTTTCATCATACGGAATTGTGCGCGTTGCGCGTTTTCATCGGCGGTATTCTCGATGATCGACATGAGGCCCCGCAACTTGAGCCCGTCAATTTTTCCCAGTTCAGCCGCCATCGCCGACGCCTGATCCGGCGCCACGCCGGATTTGCTGGCTTCCCCGCTCACATTGACCTGCAGGCAGATGTTCAATGCCGGCATGCCTGCGCGATGAGCCGCAAGCACGTGAGCAATTTTCAGCCGGTCCACGCTGTGCATCCAGTCGAAATGCTGCGCCACCAGCCTGGCCTTGTTGCTCTGCAGGGGGCCGATGAAATGCCAGGTGAGGCCTTGCCGACGCAGGTCCTTCAGCTCACCCATCTTTTCCACCGCTTCCTGAACGTAATTTTCGCCAAAATCGCGTTGGCCGGCGTCGAAGGCTTCCCTGATCTCAGCAGGGGTTTTTGTCTTGGACACCGCAATCAGCGTCACCGGGTAGCGTGCCCCTTCGCGCAATCCCGCTATCGAGGCTTGAATGCCCGCTTTCACGTGTTGCAAGTTCGATTCGATTGGGGACATAATCACTCGGAGATTGCTGAAAAAACGCTGGAAAAACGCCCGTTGTATGAGGTCTTTTTAACGTTTCAGGACATTCATGCGGCCTGCACAGGGGATTTTGTGCAGAAAATCGAACCGGTTTGGGCTGGATCGCCAATTTATTGATGGCGGCTCCGCAAAAAATTCGAATATTTCGCCCATTTCATTGCTGCGGTTACGTCGTGGTAGTGCATAGCCGTCAAGGAAAAGTATAAATGGAAATCGCTGAGCTCCTAGCCTTCGGTGTCAAGAACAAGGCATCGGACTTGCATCTTTCGGCCGGCTTGCCGCCCATGATCCGCGTGCACGGCGATGTGCGCCGCATCAATGTCCCGGCACTGTCGCACGATGATGTGCACGGCATGATCTATGACATCATGAATGACGGCCAGCGCAAGCACTACGAAGAAAACCTGGAGTGCGATTTCTCGTTCGAGATTCCCAACCTCGCCCGCTTCCGTGTGAACGCGTTCAATCACCAGCGCGGCGCGGGTGCGGTGATGCGGACCATTCCTTCCAAGATCCTTTCGCTCGAAGATTTGAACGCGCCGAAAATCTTCGCGGAAATTTCGAACCAGCCTCGCGGCATGGTGCTCGTGACCGGACCAACCGGCTCCGGAAAATCGACGACCCTGGCGGCGATGGTGAACCACATCAACGACAACGAATTCGGTCACATCCTGACGGTTGAAGACCCCATTGAGTTTGTGCACGAGTCGAAGAAATGCCTGATGAACCAGCGCGAAGTCGGGCCGCACACGCTGTCATTTTCCAATGCGTTGAGATCGGCGCTGCGGGAAGATCCGGACATCATCCTCGTGGGCGAAATGCGCGACCTGGAAACGATCCGGCTGGCGATGACGGCGGCAGAAACGGGCCACCTTGTATTCGGCACGCTGCATACCAGTTCCGCCGCAAAAACGGTGGATCGCATCATCGACGTGTTTCCTGCGGCCGAAAAGGAAATGATCCGCGCCATGTTGTCCGAATCGTTGCGCGCGGTGATCTCGCAGACTTTGTGCAAGACCAAGGACGGCAGTGGCCGCGTTGCGGCGCACGAGATCATGATCGGCACGCCGGCCATCCGAAATTTGATTCGTGAAGCCAAGATTGCGCAGATGTATTCGGCCATCCAGACCGGCCAGGCCATCGGCATGCAGACCATGGACCAGAACCTGGCCGATCTCGTACGCCGGGGCATCATTACTGTTGCCGAAGCTCGTGGCAAGGCCGCCAACAAGGAAGCGTTTAACTAGACGCACCGGCTCCGGCCGGCGTCTCAGGAGGAAACATGGAACGAGAACAGGCGCTTAAATTCGTACACGAACTGCTGCGGGCCATGCTGGCGAAGCGCGCATCCGATTTGTTCATTACCGCGGGTTTTCCACCGGCGATGAAAATCGACGGCAAGATGACGCCGGTATCGCAATCGAGCCTGTCGCCGGTGCACACCGGTGAAATTGCCCGCTCGATCATGACCGACAAGCAGGCGGCGGAATTTGAAGCCACCAAGGAATGTAATTTCGCCATTGCGCCATCGGGCATCGGCCGTTATCGCGTGAACGCATTTGTGCAGCAGGGCCGCATCGGGCTGGTGCTGCGTACCATCACGACCGCGATCCCCAAGATGGAAGACCTGAATCTTCCGGTGGTGTTGAAAGACGTGGTGATGACCAAGCGCGGACTGGTGATCCTGGTGGGTGGTACGGGTTCCGGAAAATCGACCACGCTCGCTGCGATGATCGGCTATCGCAATGAAAACAGCTATGGCCATATCATCACCATCGAAGATCCGGTCGAATACGTGCATGAACACAAGAATTGCGTGATTACGCAGCGTGAAATCGGTGTCGATACCGACAACTGGTTTGCCGCGCTGAAAAATACGTTGCGGCAGGCGCCCGACGTGATCCTGATCGGTGAAATTCGCGATCGTGAAACGATGGACTATGCCATTGCGTTCGCGGAAACAGGCCATTTGTGCATGTCCACGCTTCACGCCAACTCCACCAACCAGGCACTCGACCGCATCATCAACTTCTTCCCGGAAGAACGCCGCCACCAGTTGCTGATGGACCTTTCACTGAATTTGAAAGCATTCGTTTCGCAGCGCCTGATTCCGAAAAAAGAAGGCAAGGGACGCGTCGCCGCCATTGAAATCCTGCTGAATTCACCGCTGATCCAGGACTTGATCTTCAAGGGTGAAGTGCATGAGATCAAGGAAGTGATGAAGCGCTCGCGCGAAATCGGCATGCAGACCTTCGACCAGGCGCTGTTCGACCTGTACGAAGCCGACATGATTTCCTACGAAGACGCGTTGCGTAACGCGGATTCGCTCAACGATCTGCGCTTGAAGATCAAGCTCGAAGGCAAGAACGCGAAAGAGAAAGATCTCGCGGCCGGACTCGAGCACCTGGAAATCGTCAAGTAATCCTGTCGCTCACACCGCACCAGGCGCAAGGAAAATCCCTTCTCCTGGTGCTTCGCCATGCGCAGGTTGCTACACCGTCGCGAATAGTGGCGCGGCCACGCTGGTGAGGGTGCCATCGCCCAGTGCGTGCAGCAGGGCGAATCCACTGCCGGTGACCAGCAGAATCAATGCGCCGGCCAGTGCGCTCGTCAGTGAGCTACCTTTTGTTTTGACCCGGTCAAATAAGCGTTTCATGTTGCGCTCCTGTTGGCAAAAATGTGCGAACCTTTCGCCTGATAAGTATGCGAGCGCCCTACTCGCGCCTCTTGAAGAAACCGGCCGAGTTGTTGAACAAACCGGCTATTCACTTGAATAAACCTGCTAATTCCATCGGCACGCCCTTCCGCACATGATCGTCACTGAACCCAGGATGCACCTGTACGTGTGGAGCGAGCGATTCCTCTATGTGGGCCCGAGCATGGCGACATCGCTGCATCGCAATCACGCTGCCGTCTGGCTGAATGCGCCCGAGGGAATCATGCGGGTGACGCTGGCGGATGGAACGCAGCTCGAGAATTCGGTGATCTACCTGCCGTCGGGTACTGAGTACGCCACCCACGCAGCCGATACGTCCATCGCGGTACTTTTCTGGGAACCGGAGAGCGCCAACTTCATGCGCATCGCCGAGCGTTTTGAAAATGTCCCGCGCGCGTTCGGATGCCCCCATGCCGGCCCGGACACGTGGAAATTACTTCAGGACCCGGCTACGTCGCTGGCCGACGCGGATGCGCTGATGGCGCAGGTCTTCGGGCTGGAAATTTCGCGGACCCAACCCGCCGCGATTGGCGACAATCGCATCGCAACCGCGCTCGCATTTTTGCGCGAGTCGCCCCAGGACTATGGCAGCCTCGAGGCGCTGGCGGAAAAGGCGCACCTGTCCCCTTCGCGATTTGCCCATCTGTTCAAGACAGTCGTCGGTGTGCCGGTACGCCGCTATGTGTTGTGGATGAAATTGCGGCGCGCACTCGAACTCGCCATCGAAGGCAATTCACTGACGACGGCGGCGCTCTCGGCTGGTTTTGCTGATTCCGCGCACCTGTCGCGAACAGTGCGCGCGATGCTCGGTATCGCGCCGGAGTTTCTCTTTCGCCATCGCCAACGGCTGGTCATCCACCGCTAGCAATTGCGTGTCAGGCAGGCTTGCGATTGCTGCCCGCGATGATCTTGTACTCGAACAACCGGCATTCGAGCTTGCCGTTGAACAGCGGCGTGCGTTTGCTGGCGGACAGGCGGACCAGCTTGGCCAGTTGCGGATCACCGGTAAAAAAATACGCGCGCCAACCGGCAAATTTCTGCTTGAGCACATCGCCCAGTTTTGGGTAGAGCGAAGCGAGATCGTCCACTTCACCCAACCGTTCGCCATAGGGCGGATTGGTCACCAGCACGCCGGTGGGTGCTGGAGCGGATACTTCAAGTATGTTGACCTGCTTCAGATGCACGCAGTCGGCCAGGTTGTTGGCAGCGATATTCTCACGCGCATCGGTGATGGCGTAACCGTACTTGTCCGAACCGTAAATCGGCAACGGCGCGGAAGGCGTCGGTTTTTGCGCATTGCGCGCGAGTGCCACTTCTGCATCCCACATGGCGCGATCAAATGTTTTCAGTTTGGTAAACGCATAGTCGCGCAGGCGATTTCCGGAAAGGCCGGGCGCAATCCGCAATGACATTTCGGCCGCTT
>JBDTWS010000199.1:0-6251 GCA_040006575.1 Betaproteobacteria bacterium | reverse complement strand
GGTCGCCACGGCTGGGCCTTGTTGACGCGCGCGATGGCGCAATGCCGCTCGATGGAACAGAAGCCTGACGCCGAAAAAATTCGCGCCGATTTCTCCGCAGCCGCACGCATTTTTGCAGCGATCAATGATGAGCGTGGCCGCCGCCTTACCGAACTTTCCACTGCCGCCATCGCCATGCGCCAGGGCAATTGGCCGCTGGCGCTGACCGCGTTTGAAACGCTGATCGGTCACTTCGACCTTAACTCGCTGGACGCCGATAATTTCTACCTCTGCTTCGGCCTTTCCACCTCGTATGTGTACCAGGGCCGGCTTGAAGAGGGGCTGCGCTTTGGCTATGCGGGATTGCATCTAGCGCAGCAGCTTGAACTGCTGCCCGAATTCGCCGCGATTTCGTTGCCGCTCGGTGTGGCGCTGATGGCGGCGAAAGATCCTGAAGAGGCCGATGGCCTGTTGGAATCAGCCATCGCCATTGCCGAGAGCATCAACAGCGCCGTGCTCACCAAGACACTGCGCAACAATCGTGCGGTGGCGTTGCGCCGCATGGGCCGGCTCGATGAGGCGCTGCAACTGGTCGGCGCGGTGCTGTCCGAACCGGCCGCGATGGTGGGCGGCCAACAGTTCGCACATTTCAATGCCGCCGAACTTTTCCTGAAACGCGGCGAGTTGGCCGATGCCGAGCATCATCTCGAAGTGGCCCGCGCATTGCTGGAAGAGCAGGGCGCACAAGGGCTGGATCTGATCAAGGTGCATTACATCGAAGGCGCCATCGCCAGCCGGCGCGGGCAACTGGAACGCGCGGTCGTGGCGCTGGCGCAGGTCGATCGCATGCTGCCGGAAGTGTCCGCATTGCGATTCAACGATCGCGCCGAATTCTATGACGAGCTGGCCGATGTGCTGGCGCGGGCGGGCCGGGCGACTGAAGCCTTCGTGGCGCAGCGCAAATCATCGAAGCAGTACCAGCACAGCCTCGCCATCGTCAATCGGGTGCGGCGTTTTTCGATGCAGGTGCGCCATGAAATCAGCCGCATGAATGCCGACCTGGAGCGCGAGACATTGGAGCGTCGCAAGCTGCAGGAGATGAACATGCGCTTGCGCGAACAGATCGACCAATCGATGTCCGAAGCCGAAAAGCTGCGCGACCAGGTGAGCCACGACAGCCTTACCGGCATCTTCAATCGCCGCTATCTCGACAGCGCGCTGCCGAGCCTTTTGACCTTAAGCCAGCAGTCGGCCACGCCGTTTGCGCTGGTGATGGTCGATCTCGATTTGTTCAAGGACGTCAACGACCGTTTCGGCCACGCCATGGGTGATGAAGTGCTGCGCGGCTTCGGCAAACTGGCGCGCGAATGCCTGCGTGGTTCGGACATTGTCGGGCGCTATGGCGGCGAGGAATTCTGCCTGGCGCTGATCGGCTGTGGCCCTGACGCGGCGGTGCAGCGCGTGGAAATGATGCTGCGAAAAATTCGCGCGCAATTATTTGAAGTCGACGGCCAGCGGCTGGACGACCTGACATTTTCAGCGGGGATCGCGGTTTATCCGGAAGACGGAATTCAAGTGCGCGAGCTGGCGGCGAAGGCAGACAAACGCTTGCTGCGTGCCAAGGCTGAGGGCAGGGCGCGGGTGTACACCTCGGACGCGCGTTCACTCGAAACGCAGTAATTCGGGATTTAAACTCCAGCATTGGCGCGCGTTTTCGACCATAAATGGCTGCGAAGTCGCTCCAGTGCTTGAGTTTGTGCCGCAGTTTTTAAAAACACCGTTCGTGCTGAGCCTGTCGAAGCACTGGTAGCAAACGTTACGGATATATCGCAGCCCATTCATGGTTCGACAGAGCCTGTCCTGAGCTTGTCGAAGGGCTCACCACAAACGGGAATAAGGTTGCCTCAATTTCACACCGGTTTCGCATTCGCGTTGACCTTCGCTTATGCCTTTGCTTCCGCCTTATCCGCATCACGCAATTCGCGCCTGAGAATCTTGCCCACATTGGTCTTGGGCAGCGATTCGCGGAAGACGATGACTTTCGGATTCTTGTAGCCGGTCAGGTTCTTGCGGCAATAATCGGCGACTTGCGCGGTGGTCAGCGCAGGATCTTTTTTCACCACAAACAGTTTCACCGCCTCGCCCGATTTTTCGTCGGCGATGCCGATGGCGGCGCATTCCAGCACGCCGGGGCAGGACGCGACCACATCTTCGATTTCATTCGGGTACACGTTGAAGCCCGACACCAGGATCATGTCTTTCTTGCGGTCGACAATCTTTACATGGCCGGTATCGAGCATGACGCCGATGTCGCCCGATTTGAAGAAGCCGTCCTTCGTCATCACTTTCGCGGTTTCATCGGGCCGCTGCCAGTAACCGCGCATGACCTGTGGACCGCGAATGCAGATTTCGCCCGGCTGGCCATCCGCCACCACGTTCTCGTCGTCGTCGCGAATGGAAATTTCGGTTGACGGCATGGGCATGCCGACGTCGCCGTTGTAGGCCGTGCTCATGACGGGATTGCAGGTCGCACCGGACGAAGTTTCGGTCAGGCCGAAGCCTTCGACGATGGGTGTCTTCGTAAGCTCAAGCCAGCGCTCTGCGACAGCGCGCTGCACCGCCATTCCACCGCCGTTGGAAACACGCAGTCCCGAGAAATCCAGCGTGCGGAAACCGGCGTGATTAACCATGCTGTTGAATAGCGTGTTGACGGCGGGAATCACATTGAATTTATGTTTGCGCAGTACTTCCACCATCGCGTCCATGTCGCGTGGATTGGGAATCAGCAGCGTATGCCCGCCCAACTTGATCGACAGCCAGATGATGCTGACGAGGCAGAAGATGTGATACATCGGCAGCGCCGCCACGAACACGATCGGGTCCGGTACCGGGCCTTTGCTGGTGTCGTGCAGCGCAGGCTGCAACCATTCTTCCGCGATCACCGAGTTGCCGGTGATGTTGGCGTGAACCAGCATCGCGCCCTTGGCAACGCCGGTAGTGCCGCCGGTGTATTGCAGGAAGGCGATGTCCTCCGCACTCATTGGCGGCTTCACCATTTTCATGCGGCGGCCTTCGCTGATGGCGTCGTTGAAACGGTACGAGCCCTGCAGGCTGAACGGCGGCACGGCTTTTTTCACACGCCGTACCACGTAGTTGGAGATGAAGCCTTTCGGAAATCCCAGCAGGTCGCCGATGGAAGCAATCAGCACCGTCTTCAACGGCGTGGTGGCGATCACGGCTTCCAGCGTGGAGGCAAAATTTTCGAGAATGATGATGGCTTCGGCACCTGCATCTTTCAGTTGGTGCTCAAGTTCGCGCGGCGTGTACAGCGGATTCACATTGGCCACTACGAAGCCCGCGCGCAACACCGCCAGCATCGCGACGGGATACTGCAGGATATTGGGCATCATCAACGCGACGCGAGCACCTCGCTGCAGGCCGCGCGACTGCAGCCACGCGCCCAGCGCCTGCGAGAGCTGGTCGATTTCGCGGAAGGTCAGCGTTTTATCCATGCCGGTGAACGCCGCGCGGTCCGGGTATTTGGCGAACGCTTCGTCCGCCATGGCGGGCAGCGACGAATAGCGGCTTGTGTCGATTTCAAACGCCATCCCGGGTGGATAGTGTTTCAACCAGGGACGTGCGGCAATCATGTCCGCATCGGCTGCGGTCGTCGTGGTTGCGGTTTTGGTGGGGGCGGATATCGCCATGGCTCTGCTCCTCGGGTTACCTCCGCCACTCGTTTTATTCCTGGTGACGGATAGGTTTCAACAATAATTCAATACGGCAACTTGCCAACGCGGTCCGGCGCGATTATTTGCGCGGCAGGTGTTTACCCAATTCCCATTTCGCCAACGCAGCGCGATGCACTTCATCCGGCCCATCGGCCAGGCGCAGGATGCGCGCCCAGGTGTACGCGTAGGCCAGCGGAAAATCATCCGACAATCCGCCCGCACCGTGCGCCTGGATGGCCCAGTCGATGATCTGCTGCGCGATATTGGGTGCCACTACCTTGATCATGGCGATCTCGGTGCGCGCGACCTTGTTGCCGGCGGTGTCCATCATGTACGCCGCTTTCAGCGTCAGCAATCGCGCCTGGTCGATCATGCAGCGCGCCTCTGCGATGCGCTCGTGCCACACCGATTGGCTGGCGATGGGCTTGCCGAACGCGGTGCGCGAGAGCAGTCGTTTGCACATCAGTTCCAGGCAGCGCTCCGACAGGCCGATGAGGCGCATGCAGTGATGAATGCGCCCGGGACCCAGCCGTCCCTGTGCGATCTCGAAGCCACGGCCTTCACCCAGCAAAATATTTTCCTTCGGCACGCGCACATTGTCGAAAGTGATTTCGCAATGGCCGTGCGGTGCGTCGTCGTAACCGAATACGGGCAGCGGACGATTCACCGTGACGCCGGGTGTATCCGAGGGGACGAGGATCATTGACTGCTGCGAATGTGTGGACGCTTCGGGATCGGTCTTGCCCATCACGATGTAAATCCTGCAGCGCGGATCGCCGGCGCCGGAGATCCACCATTTTTTACCGTTGACGATGTAATCGCTGCCTTCGCGCTGGATGCGGGTCTCGATATTGGTCGCGTCCGATGAGGCGACACCCGGTTCCGTCATCGCAAAGGCCGAGCGAATTTCACCAGCCAGCAGCGGTGTGAGCCACTGCGCCTGCTGCTCGGGTGTGCCGTATTGCGCGAACACTTCCATGTTGCCGGTGTCAGGCGCGGAGCAATTGAAAACTTCCGGCGCCCAGTGCACGCGACCGGTAATTTCAGCCAGCGGGGCGTATTCAAGATTATTCAAACCGGCACCCAGTTTTGGATGCGGCATGAAGAGATTCCACAGGCCCGCCGCTTTCGCTTTCGGTTTCAGCTCTTCAATGACAGCCGTCGGCGTCCAGCGTTTTCCCGCTTTCGTATTCGCCTCTACGTCTTCATGAAAGCGATGTTCATTCGGATAAATGTGCTCATCGAAAAACGCCAGCATGCGCGTCTGCAGTTCGATGACCTTGGGTGAATAATTGAAGTCCATGTGAATCCCAGCTTTCTGTTTTTCAGGCTTTGGAGATAAGTTTTTCAGCGACCTTCCAGCCGAGTTCGGCCATCGGTCTTGCCGCCTTGCCCATCGCTACCGCTTGCTCGGATGCCGCCGTGCCGTCAACCACACGCTTCATGATGCCCTGCAAAATGCCGGCCATGCGGAACAGGTTGTAGGCAAGGTAATACTCAAAATTTTCTATTCCCGCGCGGCCGGTGCGTTCACAGTATTTCGCCACGTACGTTTTGAAATCGGGAATGCCCAGTTCTGCCAGGTCCAGTCCGGCCACGCCGCGAAA
The DNA here is from genome assembly GCA_040006575.1 of Betaproteobacteria bacterium. Classification (GTDB taxonomy): domain Bacteria; phylum Pseudomonadota; class Gammaproteobacteria; order Burkholderiales; family Usitatibacteraceae; genus UKL13-2. The sequence goes on along the minus strand of JBDTWS010000199.1, from coordinate 934 downwards.
CGCGCTGGGCGGCACGTGCCAGGCCATGCAGTGGTAGGCGAAATCAGCCAGCGGATGTCCAAGTGTCGACAGCTCCCAGTCGAGGATCGCCAACACGCGCGGCTCGGTGTGATGAAAAATGAGATTGTCCATGCGGTAATCACCGTGGACGATGGCGACTTCCTCGTCCGGTGGAATATGCTGCGGCAACCACTCGATCAGCTTGTCCATGGCCTCGATTTTTTCTGTTTCAGACGCGCGGTACTGCTTGGTCCAGCGCGCGATCTGGCGCTCGAAATAATTCCCGGCCTTGCCAAATTCCTCAAGGCCGATGGACTTGTAATCGACCTGGTGCAACGCCGCGATGACGCCATTCATTTCATCGAAAATGGCGGCGCGTTCTTCCTTGGTCTTGCCGGGCAGCGCCGGATTCCACAGCACGCGCCCCGCGACAAATTCCATGATGAAAAATGCGCGGCCGATCACGCTTTCGTCCTCGCACAAGGCGTACATGCGCGCGACCGGGATGTCGGTGAGCATGCTGGTATTGCCCAATGCCGCCATCACGCGGAACTCGCGTTCGATGGCATGCGCGGACGGCAACAGTTTCGCGGCCGGGCCGGGCTTGGAGCGCATCACGTAAATCTGTGAGGGCGTGATCAGCTTGAAGGTTGGATTGGATTGACCGCCCTTGAACTGCTCGACCGACATCGGCCCGACGAAGCCGTCGACATTGGCGGTCATCCACGTTTCCAGCGCGCCGGCATCGAATTGTTGGCGCGCGGCTACCGGCATGGTGCCGGCGAAGTGTTCAAATCCCTGGTCAGACATTTACCTTCACCTCGCTCGTGCCTGCGTCCGCCGATGCGGGATGCAGTTTGCGGTATTTCGAATATTGGTCGAACAGCGCTTCCATGGTCGTGCCGCGATTGCCGGGTTGCAGCCAGTCGAGCGG
>JBDTWS010000198.1:0-6273 GCA_040006575.1 Betaproteobacteria bacterium | reverse complement strand
GTGATTACCTCGGCAACACCCGACTGCATCAACACGCCATACGGAATCACAAAATCGGTCAGCTCCGTGCCGCTGTTCTCGCCGATGATCGCCACCACCGGACGTGTGCGTCCGGGACGGGCGACGTATGCGTCGATCTTGCCTGAAGTTGCGGTCTGCGAAATGCTTGAGGGAACGACGGGTTGCTCGGCCGCAGTGACCACGGGCGCCCAGTACAAGGCGGTTGCAACGACGGCGGCGACGTGCAGGTGCAACGATGTCGAGAGCGTGGTGCGGAAAACAAATTTGGGAAAGTTCGGCTTTTTCATGATGGGTCCTTGTTGATAAGAGAATTTAGAGAACGAATTATCGACAACGGACACTTGGCACGACCGACACAAAACATTCAATTCCTGCCATTCTGGAAATCGAGCGCCTAGCGCGCCATCAGGCAGGTCTTGCAACAAATTTGGCAGGAACTGCCGAGAACACTTGGCAATAATGTCGGCACAGGGCCATTATTTTCCCGGCCCGTTTTGCAAAACCTCATTCACTCAAAAAAATAGCGACAGTCGGGGAGCAACATGAATCAAGTATTACGAATCAATTTTGAGAGCGAGATCGCGCTGGCGAAATGGCTTATCCACGATGGAAGAATCAGCGAGGCTTTCTCGCACCTGGAGCGCGCGCACGTGCTGGGACAAGGCGATGCCGTGATGCATGTAAGGTCGCACTGGCTGATGTTCCGCGCAGAAATCCAGCGCCGGCAGATCGTTGCCGCGCTGGGCCAACTGCTGCGCATCGTCCTGGGGGCAATCGGTTCTGCCGTGGGCAAGGTCCCTGTCGGAAACACCGGTGGCAGTGACATCAGCATGTTCAAGCGCATGCCGGTTGCGCCGGAGTTGCAGCGCATCATTGATGGCATTCCCCCGGATCGCCCCAAATCCGGTTTCCCTCAATAAATCGCACGCCACAAGAATAACCGGAGGACTGATATGGAATATTTCGTGGGCATCGCACTCGCGCTAAGTGTGGGCTTCATGGCGACCATCGTGGGACTGGATCGCGATCGTTCCTTTTACCCGACCGTGATGATCGTCGTTGCTTCGTACTACGCCCTGTTCGCGGTCATGGGGGGATCAACGCATTCGCTATTGGCGGAGTGCATCGCCGCCGCCGTATTCGTCGCCCTGTCAGTCGCCGGCTTCAAGCGCTCACTGTGGTTGGTCGTTGCAGGACTCGCCGGACATGGTGTGTTTGATTTCATCCACGGCATGCTGATTACAAATCCAGGCGTGCCGTTGTGGTGGCCGGCGTTTTGCGGGGCATACGATGTTGTGGCGGCGATGTATCTGGTTGCGCTGATATTGCGGTCGCGGGTGGCGCCTGCCGCCATTTCATCTGCTACTGCAGCAACTGCGGCATCACCCGATTGATTTCCCGATCAATCAACCTGTTCACCAGGCGAACCTTTTCGGCCGAACTGAGGGCAGCCCACGGAGAGCCAATATCTTTTACAGCATTGCCGGCAGATACCGGCCATGAGGCAGTGACCTTCTGCTTTTTCAGTTGTTTCGAGGTCGCAAGATCGATCAAGGCAATGTTGAAATAGGCGAATGGCGCGATGAAGCCGCGACCGCTTTGGCCGGCGGTTCCATTGCTGGTTTCAATGGAGCCATCCAGATAGTAGCCCAGGCCTTCCAGCTTGCCAGTGCCTTCAATGAAGCCGTCACGAAATTGCGCGGATGCATCGTCGCGCTGTTTTGTCACCAGGAAAAGATGCGTGGCGCCTTGCGCCTTGAGGGCGGCGCGAATGGCGTCGGGTATCTGGATCGTCTCGTCACTCACCGCAAACAGCGTGCGAAATTTCTCGAACAGGACGGGGCTGCGTGTATTGAGGGCGGTCAACTCGGCATCGGGCTTTATTTTGCGTGCGGCGGCCGCAATCGAGCTCACCACGGTGTCATCAAAAACGGACTCCGCAATCGCAAGGCTTTCGTGCCGATTCGGGTCTATGTTCGTCCCGGTCTTCGGCATGGCAACGACGATTTCGAGCTTGTCGCCGATCAGGGAAAGTACGGCATAGACAGGCTTGGCCGCACTTGCGGGAGTGGGCGTGCCGGCACCCTGTGCCAGTGCGATGCCCGGGAGGAAAGCGCTTACCAATAGCGCTGCGGTGATTCGGAAACAAAATGGCGAACGTGTCTGCATGGCGATCTTTGAGTGTGTTGTGGGAATCGCACGCAGCTTACCGCAGCTTTGTGGTGTGGAGACCACGCGTGTCATGCAAAATTATTCCGCCGGGGCTGTGATTTTACTTGCGGCCTGTGCGAATAACGCATCATGGAAGCCAATGCCAAGCCCAAAGTCACCCACTCCGCCACCCAGAATGCGCTTCGGGAATCCCTGCCAAATGCGGGACAGGAAACGACACCGCCCATGACGCCGACGCTAACTGTCGAATTCCTCGCCCGCCTGGAAAGTCACAAGCGAATCCTCTTCAAGGTGGCCTACCTGTATTGCCGCGACCGCGATGATCGCCAGGACCTGGTGCAGGAAATGCTGATCCAGTGCTGGCGCTCCTATGAGCGATTCGATGGGCGCGTGCAGTTCTCGACGTGGATGTATCGCGTCGCCGTCAACGTGGCCATCTCGCACTTTCGCCATGAGGGTGCGCGCATCCGTGACACCGTGCCGCTGGAAGACTATGGCCTCGATATTGCCGCTGCCGACGCGCTGTTCGATGACGCCGGCGACAACATGCGTGCGTTGCGCCAGCTCATCGATGGGCTCGATGAATTGAATCGCGCACTGATCCTCCTGTTCCTCGAAGGTTTCAACAGCGAGGAAATTGCGGCGGTGGTCGGCATCAGCGCCAGCAATGTCAGCACGCGCATCAACCGGCTCAAGACAAAACTGCAAGCTGAATTCAACTCACAAGGACAACCAACATGAACCTGACACTCGACGATCTCAAGACCGAATGGCTGGCGCGCGATCGCCAGCTGGAATCCAGCCTGCGCATGAACACACTGCTGCTGCGCGAAACGCTACTGGAAAAGCACGGCGCCCGCATGGGCCGAGTACGTGCGGGCGATGTGTCTCAAATTCTCTTCACCATTCCCTTCCTGGCGTTCTTCGGCTGGTTCATCGCGCATCATCTTGACCAGCCCGCGTTCCTGATTCCGGCGGTGTTGCTGCAGGTGTGGACGGTAGCGATGCTGGCGCTGGGCATCCAGCAACGCAGCGGATTGCGTGCGCTGGACTACAGCCGTCCCGTCGTGGCGCTGCAGGGCGAGATCGAGCAAATCAAGATCGCGCGGCTCACCACATTCAAGTGGGCATTTCTGACCGGACAGTTGCTGTGGTGGATTCCGTTTTTGCTGGTTGTGTTCAAGGCGCTGGGTGTAGACCTCTTCACCGTCTCTGCATTCATGCCGCGCTTCATTGCCTGGAATATCGCGTTCGGCATTGCCTTCATACCCTTCGCTTTGTGGGCGTCGAAGTTGCTGGTGGGGCGGCTGGGCGGCTCGGCGCGGTTCCAGAAATTCACGGACGGCATTGCTGGCAGCGATGTGGTGGTGGCGCGGGAATTTTTAGGGAAGCTGGCGCGGTTTGAGCAGGACGTGGCGGCGCGCTAATCGGGCGGTGACGTCACACCAGGGGCTTGTGCATCGGCATCGCAGCGCTACGATGTCGAATGGCGAAGTGCCGGGACCACCGATAATTTAAATCCGGCCTGCATATGGCTCCTGCCAGATCGCGCTGAAACCCGCACCAATGCTGGACTTTCGTTTCCTTTTCCTTTCTGACGAGGCCACCCCATGACGCAATCGCACGTGCCCGACTCCGCATTCCGCCGCCGATTTGTGGGCGCCCTGGGTCTCGGTGGCCTGGCCGCCGCGCTGCCGATCCCGGTGGGTTCCGCAACACCGAGCGCAACCACACGCGCAACGGCGCGCGGCATCGAAGAACAGCGCATGGCCGATCAAGGCGACGGCACATTCCTCAATCCGATACTTGCCGGCGACCACCCGGACCCGACCATCCTCAAGGACGGTGACGACTACTACCTGACGTGTTCGAGCTTCGAGGCGTATCCGGGCCTGTTGCTCTGGCATTCGCGTGATCTCATCAATTGGCGGCCGCTGGGGCCGGCGTTGCGGAAAAATATTGGCTCAGTGTGGGCGCCGGAACTGGTGCGCCATGGCGGCTGGTATTACCTCTATATCCCGACCAAGAAGACCGCAGCGCCCGGTTCCCGGACGACGTCGTGGGTGATTCGCGCCGAACGCATCGAGGGGCCATGGTCCGATCCCGTCGACCTGGATTTGCCGCGCCATATCGACCCCGGGCACGCCGTCGGCGAGGACGGCTCACGCTGGCTGTTCCTCTCGGGTGGTGACCGTGTGCGCCTGGCCGACAATGGCCTGTCCACGCGCGGCGCGGTCGAGCACGTGTATGACCCGTGGCGCTATCCGCAGGATTGGGAAGTCGAGGCCTTCGCGCCGGAAGGCCCCAAGGTTTTACGGCGCGGCGACTACTTTTATCTCATCCTCGCCGTCGGCGGCACGGCCGGCCCGCCGACCGGGCACATGGTGATTGCCGCGCGTTCGAAGTCGATCCACGGACCGTGGGAACATCACCCGCGCAACCCGCTGGTGAGAACGCAGGATCTTGGCGAGCGTTGGTGGTCGCGCGGGCACGCGACATTGGTTGAGGGGCCGGCGGGCGATTGGTGGGGCGTGTGCCACGGCTACGAAAATGGTTTCTGGACGCTGGGCCGCCAGGCGCTGCTGGCGCCGGTGACGTGGTCGAAAGACGGCTGGTTCGACTTCGGCGGTGGCGACCTTGCCGCACCGATGTCAAAGCCGAAAGGCGGCAAAACGCAGCGGCATGGTTTCGCGCTCTCCGATGATTTCACCACCGACCGGCTGGGCGTGCAGTGGCACTTCTTCGACCCTGCGGCGGACGAGACGGCGCGCATCAAACGCCGCAACGGGACGCTTCACCTGGCCGCACGCGGCATGGCGCCTTCCTCCTCCTCACCGCTGCTTTGTGTGGTGGGCGATCCTGCTTACGAGTTCGAGGTCGAAATAGAAATCGACCCCAAGGCGCGCGGCGGACTGCTGCTGTTCTATGACCGGCAGCTCTACTGCGGGCTCGGCTTCGACGAGAAAAATTTCATCACGCATCAGTACGGTATTGAGCGCGGACGACCGCCCAACCCGCATGGCCGGCGCATGTGGATGCGCGTGCGCAACGACCGGCACATCGTCAGCTTCTTCACCTCTACCGACCGCCGTAACTGGCAGCGCTTCGATCGCGGAATGGAAGTCTCGGGCTACCACCACAACGTCCGCGGTGGATTCCACATGCTGAAGCCCGGTCTCTATTCCGCCGGGGAGGGTGAGGTGCGGTTCCGGCAATTCACCTATCGGGCGCTAACGTGAGAGGGGAGAATTTGGCGCGAAAGAAAGTCGGCCCCTCTCACCGCAGGCCGCCACTTCCCGTTCCGCCCGTAGCGCTGCACTCACAAAGCCGCGGCGCAATTCACTTTGCTGCATTTTCGCTTTCAACGCATCCTCCCCTCGTAGTTTCATAAATCGCTACTCCCCGTCTGGCCTACATCGGCCCATGAATTTTGGCCATTAATTTCGACTACAATCGCGCCTGACTTTTCAGAAGAAAAATACCGCGCACATGGAACAGGATTTTTACGAACTGCTGGAAATTCCCGACAACGCCAATGAAGCCTGGATCAACCGCGGTTACGAACGGCAGCGACAATCGTTGGCGACCGACACCACGCTGACCGAAGCACAAAGGAAGGCGCGGACTGCTGCGGTGCTGGATGCCTACGCGATCCTCTCCAATCCCAAGACGCGAGAGCTCTACGACCGCGAGCGCCTGCGCGTGCCGGAAGTGGAAGTGAAAAAGAAAACCCTGGCGCAATACCTGAATGCCCGCACCGCCATCTGGGGCGCGGTGGGCCTGCTGGCCATCGGCACCACATGGGGCTACTGGCACTACGAGCGTGAGCACAGACGCCAGCTCGAGGCCGAAGCGCGCGGTGCTGCAGAAGTTGCACTGCGTGTGCAGGAAGTTGAGGAACGCGACCGGGCACAACGCGCATCGATCGAAAAAATTTCCGGCAATGTCGAGCGCGAGCAGGAAAAATTGCAGAGCGAACACCGTGCGCGCAAGAGTGCGGAAGAGGCTGCTGAGGCGGCGAAGGAAGCAGCGAACGGCGACCTGGTCGGCAGCGAAAGCGCGATTCTGGCGGCGGAACGT
>JBDTWS010000197.1:0-6282 GCA_040006575.1 Betaproteobacteria bacterium | reverse complement strand
CTCTCGCTGAACATCGACATGGACCTGGAACCGTTCTCGCGAATCAACCCCTGCGGCTATGAGGGATTGGCCGTCACGCAGATGCGTGACCTGGGCGTGACGGATACAATGCAGCAGGTGAGCGAGAAACTGGTGGCACAGCTCTCGTCAAAACTTTATGGAAAGCATCATGGCTGAAGCCGGTATCAAGCAGAAATCCGAATCGAAAACCGCGCGCATCCCGATCAAGATCGTTGTGCAAAATCCTGCCGAACGATTGAAAAAACCGGAATGGATTCGCGTGAAAGCGGGCTCGACCTCGTCGCGCTTTTATGAGATCAAGCAGATCCTGCGCGACGCCAAGCTGCACAGCGTGTGTGAGGAAGCTTCCTGCCCCAACATCGGCGAATGCTTCGGCAAAGGCACGGCAACCTTCATGATCATGGGTGACCTGTGCACGCGCCGCTGCCCGTTCTGCGACGTGGGCCACGGCCGGCCGTTGCCGCTGGATGTGGACGAGCCGCGCCACCTTGCCGAGACCATCGCCAAGCTGCGCCTGAAATACGTGGTCATCACCAGCGTGGATCGCGACGATCTTCGCGACGGCGGCGCCGGGCATTTTGTGGAATGCATACGCCAGACGCGTGCGCTTTCGCCCGAGACGCAAATCGAAATCCTCACACCGGATTTTCGCGGACGCCTTGACCGTGCGCTGGATATCCTGCGCGCCGCGCCGCCGGATGTGATGAATCACAACCTGGAAACGGTGCCACGCCTGTACAAGCAGGCGCGTCCCGGTTCGGACTACGCGCACTCGCTGAAGCTGCTGAAGGATTTCAAAGCCGAGCATCCCGACACGCCGACCAAGAGCGGCCTCATGGTGGGACTGGGCGAAACGAACGAAGAAATCCTGGAAGTCATGAAGGATTTGCGCGCACACAACGTCGACATGCTGACCGTCGGCCAATACCTGCAGCCGTCAGGACATCACCTGCCCGTGCTGCGCTACGTGACGCCGGATGATTTCAAGATGTTTGAAATCGAAGCGCAGAAAATGGGCTTCGTTCACGCTGCCTGCGGGCCGATGGTGCGCTCCTCGTATCACGCCGACCAGATGGCGCATGAGGCGGGGTTCGCCCCAGCGTAAGTCTTTCGCCGGCGGGAAACTAGTCGCCGGCGCGCTCGGTCGGTCTCACCGACAGATACAAAACCGCCGGCGTCAACGCGCCGCGAATCACTTTCACCATGCAGTCACGATGAATGCGGCTCACGTCCAGCGTCTGGTGAAGCTTGTCCACGGAATCGATGGCCACACCATCGACACCGACAATCACATCGTCGATGCGCAGGCCGGCCTTGGCGGCAGGACTTTCGGCTTCAACCGTCTGCACGCGCACCGCGCTTGATTGGGCGAGCTCAAACGCCAGCGCCACGCGACGCGTGATGACCGCCGGACTGCCACCCACACCGAGATAGCCACGGCGCACCCGACCGTGTTGCATCAATTGCGGAATCACCCACGCGGCGATATCGATGGCCACCGCAAAACAAATCGCCTGCGCGCCTGGAATGATGGCGGTGTTGACGCCGATCACTTCGCCACGGCTGTTGAGCAGCGGCCCGCCTGAATTGCCGGGATTGAGTGCGGCGTCGGTCTGGATGACATCGGGAATCAATCGCCCGGTGCTGGCGCGCATGCTGCGGCCCAGCGCACTGACGATGCCGGCGGTCACGGTATGTTCGAAGCCCAGCGGATTACCAATGGCGATGGCGATCTCGCCGCGCTTCAGGCCGGCGGATGTGCCGAGTATCGTCGCCGGCAATCCACCGACGGCGGGACTGTCGATGCGCAACACCGCAAGATCGGTATCCGGATCATCGCCCACCCAGCGCGCGGCAAACTGCTGGCCATCGCTGAACGAAACACGATACGACATGGCCGACGCCGCCGGACGCGCCTTCTGCCCTGCGCGGACGACGTGAGAATTGGTCAGCAGGTAACCATCCGGCGTGAACAGGAAACCGGACCCGCCACCTTCGCGTTGTCGATCGCTTTTTCCCGTGTTGCGCAACAAGTGCACGGCCGCAACGCCCGCGCCAACGCGCTCCACCACCTCGCTGACGGTGTTGGAATATGCGTCTAGTAAAAACTGATCGGTTGCGCCCATGCCCTGACTCCAAGAAGTCATTAAATCGGGCTTCGGCGGCCGGTTTCAAGGGCAACGCATCTCGTGTGTTCAGGCGACGCGTGTTCAGGTGACGAATTTGGACATGGGCACGAAATCGATCTTCACACCATTCATGTCGTGCTGGAATCGTTCGCCTGGCGCGTAACCGCAGGCCGCATACAGCCGAACGCCGGGAATTGTCGCGACCAGTTCGAAGGTCGTAAATCCTGCCACCAACGCCTCCTCTTCACAACGCGACAGCAGTGCCCTGCCGATGCCTTTCCGCGCATGTGGCGGATCAATGAAAAACGCGCGAATCCTTGCCGCACTGATTTTCGGATCAAGCAAATTATCGTCGCCGCTTTTTTCTTCACGCACCGCATCGCCACCGAACAGCGTTGCCCTGCGGCTCCAGCCGCCGCAACCGATGATTCCGCCCTCATCCTCCGCGACGAAGTAGGTTCGATCCGAGATCAATTTGGAATCGACGCCGTACGTACCCGCCAGCGCCAACTCGATTTGCTGCGCGGTGTAGTCGCCCTGGCTGAGCACGCGTGCGGAACGGGTGATGAGTGCCTGCAGCGCGGGATGGTCTTCAATGCGGGCGTGGCGGATTTTGTAGGGTGACAAACGGGCTCCTGGAAAGACGAATACAGACTGCGCGAAGGAAAGCTGGTGCTCCTCCCCGAGAGATTTCGCGTGTCGGCAAGAATTGATTCTAGCAAGGGACTGAGCCCAGCACCGACGCACTAATCCCAACACAAATGGCCGGAGAGCCGCCCTGGTGCTTGAGTTACGAGTTTCACGCTGGCACAGGGCAGTTGATTCGCCGCATGTGTCGACTCCATCCAGGCCACGAATGTCCGCGGAGTTTTCAACTTTCACGTGAAGTGTTCACGTCGCAAAATGGCGACACCGCCCATTTCCTGCTACCGCCGGTAGTCACCGGGACACCCTCGAGCATTTCGCAGTAGAGACGTAAACCGCTCTCGTCTACAATCAAGCAAGCGCGGAAAATTTTTGTGTTGCCGCCATCAAGCAATTCTCGCGAATAGACGACGAATGCATTGATGACAAAAGATGTGGCAACGCAGTGCTGCAAGACGGGGAAACAGAATGGAATCAGGCAAGGCCGCTACCGGACGAAACGCCCGCGTGAGAGCGTGGGTACAGCTGACTTTCCTGGCGTGGATTTGCGTTCTGTCTTCAGCGTTTGCCGGTGCACAGATCGTATCGGTGGACCTTCCTTCCGGGTTTATCGTCAATGGGCAAACCTGTATTGGCGGCTCTTTCCTGTTTTCGTCCGCGGGCAACTTTCCCGTCGTGCCCGTCGAGTGCGGCGGTAACGGCAACCCTTGCCTGAGCGCATCAGGCGAGTTTACAGTTGGTGCCGTTATTGTCACTGCGCCCGCCTCATGCGCAACGGCGACACTGCCTGTTTCGCAAAATATCCAGCGATCGGTTTCCGTCAATGGAAACAGCTGCAATACGGCAACCGTAAACTGGTTTCCGCAAACTAGCGGGAATATTGTGGTGTACTCCCCCCTGTCCTGCATTACGGGCGTACCCGTTCCCCCATCGCTCGAGCAATACGTGAGGCTGGATGCCTGTCCTGGCGCGGCGCTTACGGTTTCAGCTACCGACAACGCCATCTTCATCCCGGGTGGTTGTACGCTCGTCGGGCATGCTGCGCCGCAGTTGCTCGCGGCCGCTTCGCGCAAGACGCACGGCAGTGCAGGTCCCTTCGACAGGCCACTTGATACTACCAGGTTGATTACCGGCCTGGTCACGGTCGAGTCGCGGCGGATCGGCGCTTCAGGACACCTGCTCGTGTTCCGATTCAACACGGCCATCACCAAAACCGGTGTGGCGAGCGCGGTTGATTCAAGCGGCGCGGCCGTTAATCTGAAAGTCGCCTATGCAGGCAACGAAGTATTGGTCACGCTACCTGTCGTTCCGGATAATCGCCGCATCGCCGTGACTCTCGACGGCGTCAACGGCAGCAGTAACATCACGGCCGCGATGGGTTTCCTGGCCGGTGATGTCAACAACTCGCGCGCGATCGACGCATTCGACCTGGCTGCCGTGAGGGCCCACACCGGCCAAACGGTAGACATGAATAATTTCATGTACGACATCAAGACCTCCGGCAGCGTCAACGCTGCCGATCTTGCGACCGTCAAAGCGCGCCAGGGAGTGATGCTGGCGCCCTGACGCAGCGCGCGTCGTTACACGCGTTCTTGCGCGCCCTGTTGCGCGCACTTCGCAATGGGCGAAATGCGATAAGAAAAAATGGCCGGAAGGTTTTCACCTTCCGGCCATTTCATTTTTTCAGCTAACGGATCTTCACCAGATCCTTCAGCACCCCGTCCAGACCACCGAAAACAGAAATCTTGTCGATCTTCTCGGTTACCCTTTCCAGGGTTTCCAGCTCCTTCAGGCGCAGGGCAACCGGGTTGCCTTCCATCACCTTCGCGGTGTTCAGCAGTGAACGGGTCGCCGCAGTTTCTTCACGACGGCGGATCACGTTCGCCTGCGCAGCCTTTTCGGCCTCCACCACCTTCGCCAGGATCAGCTTCATTTCACCCGGCAGGATGATGTCCTTCACACCGACGGACTCAACTTCAAGTCCGTACCCAGCCACACGGCGCTTGATGTGATCGTTCACCACATCGTCGATGACATGCTTGTTTTCCAGCAGTTCATCGAGGGTACGGGTACCGACCGCCGCGCGCAGCCCAAACTGGAGTTCCTTGTACAGGTAGTCCAGCGGCTTGGCCTGCTTGCTGAAAGCCTGCAGCACGTCGGTGATGCGGTATCCGGCGCTCAGGTTCACACGCAGCGACACCTTGTCGCGAGTCAGGATTTCCTGCCCCGCCACTTCCAGCACCTGCAAACGCAGGTCCACGATGTCGGCCTTCAGCTCACGGGTGAACTTGAAGAACGCGGAGATACCCGGGTCCAGCAGCTTGGCCACCTTGCCGTCCACGTACAGCACGGCAACGTGGTACTGCGGCACCTGCACCGCGAACACACCATCCACACCGCTTACCTTGGCGCGGCCGGTGAAGAGCTGCGCCACCAGCGTGGCGGGCACGGCGTATTCATCCGCAATGCTGATCACCTCGAACTTCAAATCGATATAGCCCTTGAAGTACAGGCGACGGGTGTTCGGCGCCAGCAATTCCACCAGCACACCGTTCTCATAGCGCAGGCCGACTTCAGTCGCGCCGAGCTCAACCACGTGGAATTCACGCTTCGCCACTTCAGGCTCGGCTTTCAGCAGGTAATCCGCCAGGCGGTGCTCGAACTGCGGCGTGGACAGCGGAAATACTTCCACGGTCACGCGCTTGAACGGGTCGAAGAACTTGTGTTCCCCTGCCGCGAGGATCTTCACGAAGTCGCCACGCTTGAACAGCAGGGCGCGTTCGTCCTTCTTTACATAAATTTTCTTGAACACGATATTTCCTTTGTTGTTTTCGCCCTCACCCCTGCCCTCTCCCGCAAGCGGTAGAGGGTGAGAAGTGTGGTGTGCGCTACGTGCACACCAGATTGTGGTTGGATCGGCCCCCCGCCCGCCACGCGGACGACAGCTTTGCGTTTACGGGAAAGCAGCCGCGCCTCTCGCCTTTGCGTCTCCTTCATTCCCTATTTCGAATGAAGTCGGTGCGCCGGCAATCGGCTTGAACTGCCTCGCGTACACGCGCAATCTGCGCACTGGCGAGGTGGGCGGTGTGGAAAGCAAACTACGAAGCCAACTGCACGCTTTCCACCGGGACCGGCCCGGGTACTACAGTTACGAGAGTCCGTTTAAGGGACGTTTTCCAGCGGGATTCGAACCCGCAACAGATCGATTACAAGTCGATTGCTCTACCAGGCTGAGCTATGGAGATGGGCATGGGAATCGAACCCATGATGCAGACGCGAGTCTGTGCCTTTCCACTTGGCTAGTTCATCGTGGTATTCACTGCTTCCGGCACCGCGGTATACGCCCTTCCGATTTTCAGGAATGGCGCACCAGGGAGGACTCAAGAGCCTCGCCCGCTGTCGATGCGTTCTGCAACGAATTCTGTTTGACCCGTGCTTCCGCACGGATCGAATACTGTTGAATGTGGCAAATCAAAATTCCGTCATT
>JBDTWS010000196.1:0-6497 GCA_040006575.1 Betaproteobacteria bacterium | reverse complement strand
GCCAAGGAAGGCTCCAGCCGCGTCATCACCCAGTTCTTCGGCCATATCGTGCGCGGCGAACCCATCAAGCTGGTCGATGGTGGCGGACAGAAACGCGCCTTCACCTATGTGGACGACGGCATCGCCGCGCTGATGAAAATCATCGCCAACGAAAACAATGTGGCGAGCGGGCAGATCTACAACGTCGGCAATCCGAAAAACAATTTCTCGGTGCGCGAACTGGCGACGATGATGCTGGAGCTGGCCAAGTCGTATCCCGAATACCGCGACACCGCCGCCAAGGTGAAGCTGGTTGAAACGACATCCGGCGAGTATTACGGCAAGGGTTACCAAGACGTGCAGAACCGCGTGCCCAAGATCGAGAACACCATGAAAGACCTGGGCTGGGCGCCGAAGGTTGACATGAAGGATGCGCTGAAGGGCATCTTCGACGCCTATCGTGCCGAGCTGGACGAAGCACGCCACCTGGTGGATTGAGATGGCAGATATCAACAAGCCCATTGTCGGCGGAGTGACCACCACGCCTCTGGTAGGCGGAGTGACAACCACGCCTCTGGTAGGCGTGGTGATGGGTTCCCAATCCGACTGGGAGGTGATGCAGCACGCCGCGAAGGTATTGAAAGATTTCGGCGTGCCGTTCGAGCACAAGGTGGTCTCGGCGCATCGGACGCCGGACGCCATGTTCGAATACGCAGACACGGCGCGTGAGCGCGGCTTGCAATGCATCATTGCGGGCGCGGGCGGTGCTGCCCACCTGCCCGGCATGATCGCCAGCAAGACCACCCTGCCGGTGCTGGGCGTGCCGGTACCCTCGAAACATTTGGCGGGACAGGATTCACTCTATTCGATCGTGCAGATGCCCAAGGGCGTGCCGGTCGCTACCTTCGCCATCGGTGAAGCGGGCGCCGCCAATGCGGGATTATTTGCCGTCAGCCTGCTGGCCAATTGCGATCCGGCACTGACCGGCAAGCTGGCCGAATATCGCGAAAGCCTGAAAGAACTGGTGGCGGCAATGCAATTGCCGGACATCCTGTGATCCTCCCCGGCGCAACGCTGGGCCTGGTCGGCGGCGGGCAACTGGGCCGCATGTTCACAGCGGCCGCGCGCAATCTCGATTACCGCGTGACGGTGCTCGATCCCGATCCGCTTTCGCCGGCGGCGGAATTTGCCACCGGCCATCTCAACACCGCGTACACCCATCCCATTTCGCTCGATGAAATGGCGAAGACCTGCGCTGCGGTCACCACCGAATTCGAAAACGCCCCGGCGCAGGCGCTGATCGAACTCGCACGCCACACGACGGTGCGCCCCAGCGGGCATTCGGTCGCCATCGCGCAGGATCGCACGGCAGAGAAAAGTTTTTTCCAGGACAACGGCTTTCCGGTCGGGCCATTCGCGATAATCCGTTCGGCCGGCGATTTCGACTCGGCACTGAAGGTCGTCGCCCTGCCCGCAGTGTTGAAGACCGTGCGCTTCGGCTATGACGGCAAGGGCCAGGCAAGAATCGCTTCACGTGCAGATCTCGACGCGCGTTTTTTTGCGTGGAATGGCGTGCTGTGCATCCTCGAACAGTTCCTTCCGCTGAAACAGGAAATCTCGGTGGTGCTGGCGCGCGCTGAAAATGGCGAGACCGCATTGTTCCCGGTCGCGGAAAACCAGCACATCAATGGCGTGCTCGACATCACCATCGCGCCCGCGCGAATTTCGCCGCAACTGGCCGCGGAAGCCTGTGAGATTGCCACGCGACTTGCGGCAAAACTGAATTATGTGGGCGTGATGGGCGTGGAGTTTTTTGTCGTCGCCGGCACGGATGAGAACGCGCCCGATCGTCTGCTCATCAACGAAATCGCACCGCGCCCGCACAACAGCGGCCACTTCACCATCGATGCCTGCCGCACCTCGCAGTTTGAGCAACAGGTGCGCGTGCTGTGCGGGCTGCCGATGGGCGATACGTCACAGCATACGCCCGCCGTGATGCTGAACCTGCTGGGAGATTGCTGGCGCGGTGACAAACATCAAACCGCACCGGACTGGGCGGCAGTCCTGAAACACGCCGGCGCACACCTCCATCTTTACGGCAAACGTGAAGCCAGGGCCGGCCGGAAAATGGGCCATGTAACGGTCTGCGACAACGATCTCGCGCACGCACTTGAGATAGCGCTGCAGATCAAGCGCGATCTTGCCGCCGCCTGACATCCGGAATTGCGTCTTGCCGCGTCATACGGCAAGACCTAACCCACAAGGAGCCTGACCATCATGAATTTCAATCGCAACTTCATTTCCCGCATTTCTGTCGCGCGCGCGACGCCCATCGTATTTGCAGCCTTGTTGCTGGCCTTGAGTCCCGCTGCGCACGCGGACTTCTGGACCGGCAAATCCATCAAGGGATCGGGCGTCATCAAGAGCGAAACCCGCAACGTCAGTGGATTCACCGGCGTATCACTGGCGGTGCCCGCGAAACTCGAAATTGTCCAGGGCGCCAGCGAAAGCCTCACCATCGAAGGCGATGACAACATTGTCCCGCTGATCGAAACCGTGGTCGAAAACGGTACGCTGAAGATTCGCTTCACGGAAAAAAACACCTCGATCACCACGAAGGCACTGAAAGCGGTGCTGAACGTCAAGACGCTTGAATTGCTCTCCGTGGCCGGATCGGGCGATATTCGCGCGGCTAAATTGCAGGCAGGTAATCTCAAGACCAGCATCAGCGGATCGGGCGACATCAATATCGCCAGCCTCGACGCTGACATGCTGAAACTGTCCATCGCCGGCAGCGGCAGCGTGACGGCGGCGGGCAAGGCAAAAAATGTGGAAGCGAATGTGGCGGGTTCGGGCGATGTGAAGCTGGGCAAGTTGGAAGCCGCAATAGCGAAGGCCTCGATCCAGGGTTCGGGCGACGTGACTGTCTGGGCGAAAGACTCGCTGACCGTCAGCGTTGCCGGTTCGGGCGATGTGAAATATTACGGTGACGCAAAAGTGACCAAGTCGGTTGCGGGCTCGGGAAGTGTGAAGCGGCTGGGTACGGCGCCCTGATTTTTTCGCGACGAGATTGAAAAAAAGCAGCTTCGGCTGCTTTTTTTTGCCCGTTAACTCCAGCACCAGAGCCGATCTCGACAGCCTATTGGCTCGGGAGGCGCTCCAGTGGTCGACTTTGTGGTTGCCGAACCTCACATCTGAGATGCATGTCCCGCTCCCGCCGTGGGAAATCACTTCCAATATTGACTCACCTTCCCTCCTGCGCAACGCAACGCAGGGCGCTTATTTTTTTGATGTGGCGATTTGATAGTCGTCAGCGAAAGCTATTTCTGAAATCGGCAGATTCACCTACAAAACGAACTTCCAAAGTGCTACGTCACGATCGATTTTATCGTCCTAATCTTCCCTCACGTCATCGCGACGGCACAGTGAATATCAATCAACCTCAGGAGACTCAACATGAACTTCATCATCTGGCTCATCGTAGGCGGCATCATCGGCTGGCTTGCCAGCATCGTCATGAAAACCGACGCGCAGCAAGGCATGTTCCTCAACGTCGTCGTGGGCGTGATCGGCGCGATGCTCGGCGGATATTTCATCAGCCCGCTGGTCGGCGTCAGCACCATCAACCAGGACAACTTCAGCGTAGCGGCACTGGTGGTTTCGTTCTTCGGCGCGGTGATCCTGCTGGCGATTGTGAATCTGTTTCGCCGCAAGAGTCTTACCTAGACATTGTTGTTGAAGAAGCCTGCTGATGCGTTAGCGCATCAACAGGCTTTTTGGTTTTCCGGTGATTGTTGCCAAATGCATGGCCATCAGTAAGTTCCGTTGCACGTTAAGACTGACAAATTTGGCGTCGACAGCAGTCCAGGTTGTGCGTCTATTCCGCAAATAGTAAAACGCGTACACAGAAAAATAGACTGCATTGATTGCGGTGACAGTCAGGCTTCCGGCGAGAAATTTGTCCTATTGTCAAATCTCCTCTCCGTCGCGCAACAACGTCCCAAACAACCAATCGCAAATCGGAAACGTGATATTGAAGTTGTGCCGGGTCATCAATGAAGCCCGGTGATGCAGGGTATGCAATCGGCGCAATCGCTTCACCAGACCCAGGCGGCCGATCACGCTTTCGGGATGCAGGTGATAGGACAGGTGCAGCCATTCGTAAGCCAGGTAGTAGGCGATACCGACAGCGAAAAATAGCGCACCCATATTGCGCGACACCAGCAGGCCGAGCGGCATGGCGAACAGTGCGGCCGTCATGATCACCAGCCCGACGGCCCACCACGGAAAGAAAACCCAGTAATACTCACGGTCCATGCGCGCCGACATATGCGTGTCGTCGAAGTAAACATGATGCTGCCGCACGTGGCGCACGAACAGGATCTGCCAAGGCGGGCGCAGGTGATGCATGGGCCCTTTGTGCACGCGATACTCCACCACATTTGCCACCAGGAACGCAGCAGGAACGATCAGCCATTCCCACCAGAGCACATCATGCAATTGCATGAGCGCGCCGATGATGGCGATGATCGCAACCAGATTGGAGGCGCCGAAATACAGTGCGGGGTGGTAGCGATGCGGAATCGCGGGCGCGAGCTTGTCGCGACGGGAGTCCATGGGTTCCGCGATGGCGGATTCGACGACGGCGGTATCGTGCGGCATGCTCCGATGTTAGCGCAGGCGTGTAGCCCGTGCGGCCATTGCATGGAGCTAACTAAATCTTCGATAGCAACACCTGCCTCATTTTTTCCGGTTACCAAACTCCAGCACTGGCGAGCATTCCAGGCCATTTATGCCCTGCGATCCGCACCCGTGCTGGAATTTATATAATTAATGTCACTGTATTCGCTCGCGCATGATTGACGCGCCAACGGCCACCGCATCGGCCAAACTCTTGTAATGTATCGCCGAAGTCCAACCCTGCACAGAAAGTACGACTGCTTATGAATACATCATTTTCACACCCAATGAATAAAGCGCGATGGTTCGTCGCCGCGCTGGCCATCGTGTCCACCGCGGCCTTCGCGCAGACCGCGAATTTCTCGGTGATCAGCGGCGGCAAGAACGTCGGCCACATGATCGCCGAAACAAAAGGCGACACCACACGCATCGATTTCGATGTCAAGAACAACGGCCGCGGCCCGACGATGGCCGAGACAATACGCAGCAATGCGCAAGGCTTGCCGGTGGCGTGGACCGTGAAGGGCACGACCACGTTCGGCAGCAAGGTCGATGAGCATTTCACCCAGTCCAGCACACAGGCCGGCACACAAGCGGAATGGCTCGATTCCACCGGCAAAGGCAGCGCCGCGATCACGCGGCAGGGACTCTACGTCGCGCAGAGCGGCAGCCCGTGGGCGTACAACATCTACCTGCATGCACTCATGAACGCTCCCGGCATGACGCTGGCCGTGCTGCCTGCGGGCACACTTCGCCTCGAGAAAGGTGAAACGCTGAGTGTGAGCAAAGGAGCGAAGGATACGAACGGTGCGGCTGGGAAGGACGCACTGGACGTCACTCGCTATGACTTGAGCGGCATCGATCTGCTGCCAACCTCATTGCTGGTGGACGCCAGGGGCGAGTTGTTCGCCGTCGTGAGCCCCAGCTTTATCGTGATCCGCAAAGGGTACGAGGCCGAGGAGGAACGCCTGCGCAAGTTCGCAGCAGATTGGTCCACCCAGCGCCTGGTCACGATGGACAAAAAGATCGCGCATCGCTACGCAACGCCGGTGCGTATCCGCAATGTGCGCGTATTCGATCCGGCCACGTCTGCGCTTACGCCACCCGTGTCCGTACTGGTGATGGGCCGTGAAATCGCGGCAGTGGAGCCGCTGGACAGCCCGGCCTCCAAGGGCGAAACCACCATCGACGGCGCCGGCGGCACACTGGTGGCGGGCATGTACGAAATGCACGGCCACCTGGGCCAGGGCGATGCGCTGCTCAATCTCATGGCCGGCATCACCACCGTGCGGGACATGGGTAATGACAATGCTGTGCTGGATCGCCTCATCACCCGCATCGAGGCCGGCGAGATCAGCGGTCCGCGCGTGGTGCGTTCGGGCTTTATTGAAGGCAAGAGCCAATACAGCGCCAACAATGGTTTTGTCGTTGCTTCGCAGGAAGAGGCACTGGAGGCCGTGCGCTGGTACGGCGCGCGCGGTTATTGGCAGATCAAGATTTACAACAGCATGAACCCGGCCTGGGTGCCGGCGATGATTACCGAAGCGCATCGCCTGGGCATGCGCGTGGCGGGCCATGTACCGGCCTTTGCGACGGCGGACGAGATGATCACCGCCGGCTATGACGAGATGACACACATCAACCAGTTCATGCTGGGCTGGGTGATGCAGCCGGGCGAAGATACACGCACCCTCTTCCGCCTGACGGCGTTGAAACGGCTTCCCACACTCGATGTGCAAGGTGCGAAGGTGCAGCACACGATCCAGATGATGGTAGACGGCAGGAAGGCCATCGACCCCACGCTGGGTATCCATGAATTGCTGCTGCTGCATCGCGAT
>JBDTWS010000195.1:0-6522 GCA_040006575.1 Betaproteobacteria bacterium | reverse complement strand
TGGCGCAGCATGTGGTCCCAGGTGATCGGCTGGTTATGCGGCGCAGCAAACAGCGTGACATCGGCGGGCATATACGGACCTACGCGGTCGTTGACGTCGCGAATCAGGCCTTTCTGCACCGCCAGGCCTACCACCGTGGTCAGGAACGTCTTGGCGACGCTGTGCGCCATGTCCACGCTTTGCGTATCGCCCCACTCTGCGACGACGTAGCCGCGACGCACGATGATTCCGTTGATCGGCGCGCGCACTTTGGTGGGGCCGATCAGTCCGCCGAAATGCGGCTCGTTGGCGCCGAAACTTTTTGCCAGCGCCAGCGCCTGGTCGCGCGGCGCGGGATTGTCGTGTGTCTTGACGAAGCGGATGGCTTCGTCGAGCGCGGCGGCGTCCATGCCGGCTTTTTCCGGGGCGCGATGTTCCCATTCATGTGGCGGCGGGAAATAGGGGGACGCCCTTGCAGGCGTTTGCGCCCAGGCAGCTGAACCCAGCAGCGTGGAAACAAGTGCGGAAAAAAGCGTTGAAGCAAACGGGGTGCGCAGCAACCGGGCGTGTTGGAGCATGTTCATTCCACAGCAGGTGATTTTTTGGGGGAGTTACTGCCTGAATCAGCAGGACGGAAATCCCGGGATTATCGGGACGTTGGAACAACCGCAACTTCAAACCGCACTGGGCGATTAAACCGCACTGGGTGATTAAACCGCTCTGGGTGATTAAACCGCACTGAGGGATTAAACCGCACTGGGTGATTATCCCGCATTCGGCGGAATTGCCGCTGCCGTCATCGCGGGTCCTGGATGTTCAGTTGCGCTGCGGCGCCATCCCGGAAGTGCGCTCTTGCTGCTCGCGCTTCGACCTGCGCGCGTCGGAACATGGCACAAACATATCGATAAACCGCGAGCGATGCATATAGTCCTCGCTGATGCCGGTCGCCGGATATTCGTCCTGCGCGGGCTGGTAATGCGTGCCGAACAGGATGTCCCACAGCGGCATGAGCGCCGCAAAATTCTTGTCGCGGTGCTTCATTTCCACGGAATGATGGATGCGATGGTAATGCGGGCTGATCAGCACCTTGCTGAATCGTCCCCACGACAGCGGCAGGTCCATGTGTTGCAGGTACATGAAAATGCCGACCGTCATCGCCAGTGCGACGGGGATGGTGGAGAAATCGACGATCAGCCCCACCGGCAGCGCCACCAGGAACTGGCGCAGGAATTCCTCAACTAGTTGTACGCGTGCGCCGGTGGTGACGTTGATGCCGACGTCGGCGTGATGAAACGAATGCAGCGACCATAGCCAGTCGAAATAATGCAGCGCCCGATGCAGCCAGTAGTAGAGGAAATCATTCAGCACGAACGCGCATGCAAGGAACAGCGGCCACAACAGGCTGTCCGGCGTAATGCTCAATTTCCGCCACGGCGCGTAGGCCGTCACCAGCGGGGTGATCCGCAATACAAGCGGAGAAATCACGAACGCGATCACCAGTGAGCCCATGATCATCGCCGCCAGGTTAAGCCCAAGGTCGCTGCCTTCGATGACTTTGCGGCGGAAATTGTTTTCGAGCGTGAGGCCGACGGCGAAAATGAAGGAGAGCAGCCCCAGCTCGGAGACGATGGATTTCATCATCTCAGTCATGGGCCGCGCCGGTGTCAGGTGACGTTTGCATCGCTCGCCACGAATGCGGTGAGCGCGCGGCGCGCACAGCGTGCGTCGTGCGTGCCACGAAAATCAGGTAGCTGAAGCCGGATTGCAATTCCATATTCCCATCGCGGAATTTGAGGCGCGTGGACAGACAGGTACAACGTAACAGCGCGCGAAGTGTATCGAGGCGTGCGATGTGACTAAAGTGTCATCTGGATCGTCGTGGAATTCGCGACTGCCGGTATCTTCAGGGGCCGGGATTTTCGGCGCGCGCCGGCGCACATGCATCGACGTAGCTCAACGCTCGTCGAACAATTTGCAACTCGCAGGATTTTTGTTGCGATTCACGCTACCCATGTTGAGCAGCATGCGATGACACGTGCGCACACGGTTGAACAATCTGCGCCTGCCGGTATTTCGAGGGCAGACAACCGCAAATAGTTTTGCGGTACGACAGCGACGATATGCGCTAGCTGCGCATCCAGGGCTTGAGGACGCGCCGTAACCCCGGTTCATCGAACCCGTGGATAGTATCGTCGCCGATCACTATCAGCGGCACCCCATTCCCGCCCAGCTTGGCATAACCCTCAGCGCCCGCCGACGTTTTTTCGATATCAAGTTCGGTGAAATGGATGTTGTTGTCCTTGAAGAATTCGCGCGTCGCATTGCAGTAGCCGCACCATGAAGCGCTGTAGAAAGTAATTTCAGGCTGACCCGTCGCCTGCACGGATGCCACACGCACGGGGTCCCGATGCCTGTGTCGCGCGCCATATTTCCATTGCGCGGCCAGCACCAGCATCACGGCGAGCCCAATAGTCACCATCCATTGCGATGAGGGACGCTTACTGGTGTCGCCAGCTTCGTGGTTTTCGGGCGCCACCCGTTCCGGCAGCACGCTGCCCACCTTGCTGTACGCCACTTTGCAGGCGGGGCATTGCCATGATGGCGCTTCGTCGGTGGGCTTGCGGTCATAGCCACATTTGGGGCAACTGGTTATCACGTTGGTGGGCGGTATTGAGGAAGAAGCCGCCATTGTAGCGATGCCAGAACGTGTAGGACACGGCCTCCCCCTCAAAACCGCCTGGCGCTGACAGGCGGTTTTTTTTCGGCTTGATACATTGGCGTCATCAAATTCACCTCCGGGAGAAAGTCATGGAACACCGATCCAATCAGCGGGGCCTCATCGACAAAGACCGCATCGCCAGCGATTGGCAAATCGGTTACTGGGCGATGAAACTGGGCAAGTCGGAAGACATGATTGAAGATGCGATCGATGCAGTGGGTGATCGCGTGGCGGATGTGCGCCAGTATTTTTTCTGCGGCCCGCAAGCCCCTGTTGTGAAAGCAGCGGCGCCCGCGCAAAAGCCAAAGGCCGAAAAGAAAGTCCGGCAGCCGATTTTCGACTGGTTGTGTTCACCCAGCCTGTGCGGACTCGAGACACTGCGCATGAACGATTGATCTATTGCTGCGCCGGTGAAGTTTTTACGGCGCATGAAGAATTTCCTGCGGTACCGAACATTTGGCAACCCAGGCCGGCAACTGTAACGCCACTGTTGTGATCGTTCCTCGCGAACGAACCTGAAGCGGCTGGAAGCGGACCAAAATTTACCTGATCATCGGGGCCATACCGCAGGACCCTACAAACAAAAATCCCGGAACTCACTGAGAGATTCCGGGATTTTTTTTGGCGCATTTCAGGCTGCACTTGTTTGTCGCCAACGCGCGGTGTTTTTCTGCTTCATAGCCTGCATTGCAGACATGAACTCCAGCATGGGCGCGGCTTCCAGGCCTGAAATGACCTACGATGCCCGCCGATGCTGTACTTCACGCTTTTGCAAGACCGCGCGACCGCGCGATCGCGCTATCGCGCCGCCTTCGCTTTCTCCCTGCCGATCCAGTACAGCGCCACGATCAACAGTGCATACGGCAACAGCGACAGCCAGTCCGCATTGGGTCCCTCGAAGAACGGATTGCTGGCCGTCGACCAGTCGGTGATCGACTTGTCGAAATCGGTCAGTACGCCCGCCGTGAAGGCGATGATGATTCCCGCCAGCGCACCGCCCGCAATATAGCCCGAGGCAAGCAACACACCGGGACTGCGATCGGCGGCTGCGAGCTTGTCTTCTTCGCTGGCGTTCGCGTATTCCGGTTGCTTGTTGCGGCGGCGATCAACTACCCAGCGCACTGCCCCGCCGACAAAGATCGGCAGCGACGAGGAGATCGGCAGGTACACGCCCACCGCAAACGGCAACGAAGACACGCCGGCCATTTCAAGAATCAGCGCGATCATCACGCCGAACATCACCAGCGCCCACGGCAGTTGCTGGTCGAGGATGCCCTTGATGATGTATGACATCAGCACCGCTTTCGGCGCATCGTACTTGCGCACTTCGCTGCCGTCGGGGCGCTTGTTGTGGGTGCCGTTGATGCCCGGGTCGACCAGGTACGCCGCATTGCCGGCGTCATCGACCAGGTATTTTCCGGCAGGTCCGCCGGCGAGATCGGTCTTGTGCCAGACGCGATACGACTTTCCATCCTGCGCCGCCTGCGGGCCTTGCAGCGTGGCGGTTTCGGTCAGCGCGGCCGCGTTGGTGTGCAGGCCGGGCGCCACCTGCGCCGCGGGCACGTACACGGTGGCGGCGTCGTTGAGCTTCAGCAAAATAGGTCCGAGCAACACGGCCGAGGCCAGCGCGCCACACAGGATGGCGTACTGCTGCAACTTCGGTGTCGCGCCGATGAGGAAGCCGGTCTTCAGATCCTGCGAAGTCGTGCCCGCATTGCTGGACGCGATGCAGACGATGGCGCCTACCGACAGCGCCGTCACGTAATAGGGGCCGCCAGTCCAGCCTACTAACAAGAAGATAAGGCAGGTGAACAGCAGTGTCGCGACGGTCATGCCGGAAATGGGATTGCTGGAAGAACCAATTTCACCCGTCAGTTGCGACGACACGGTAGAGAACAGGAAACCGAACACCAGGATCATGATCGCGCCCATGAGATTCATGTGCAGCGGCGAGGACAGCATGATCACGATCACGATTGCCAGTGCGCCCACCAGCACCCACTTCATGGGGATGTCCTGGTCAGTCCGCTTGGTGCCTTCCGTCGATGACGTGCCGCGAAAACTCTGCAGGCCTTCCTTGAGGCTGTGCCAGATGGTGGGCAAGGCTTTCACCAGGCTGACGATGCCGCCCGCCGCCACCGCCCCTGCGCCGATGTAGAGCACGTAGGCACTGCGGATTTCATTGGGGCTCATGTCGTGGATCAGCTTGACGCCGGGCGCCAGCGGCGTCGATAGTGCGTCACCGAAAAACTTGATGATCGGGATCAGCAGCAGGTACGCCATCACGCCGCCTGCACACATGAGGGATGCGATGCGTGGCCCGATGATGTAGCCCACCCCCAGCAACTCCGGGGAGATTTCGCAGCCGACTGAGCCGCCTTTCAGGGGCGGACCGAATTGCGTGTCCGGCACATCCTTCCAGCCTTTGAACGCGACGTTCACCGCCTTGTACAGCAGGCCAATACCGAAGCCCGCGAAAATCACACCCGCGCGGCTGGCGTTCTGGTCGCTGTCCACTGCTTTTCCCTTGGACAATTCCGCCGCCTTCAATACTTCCGCGCAAGCCGTGCCTTCGGGATATTTCAGCTTGTGATGCTGCGTAACGATCAGCGTGCGCCGCAGCGGAATCATCATCAGGATGCCGAGCAGCCCGCCCAGCACGCCGACCAGCATGACGCGCGCAATCTCGAGGTCGAAACCGAGGATCAGGATCGCAGGCATCGTCACGCCCAGGCCGAAAGCGATCGACTCACCGGCGGACCCGGCGGTCTGCACGATATTGTTTTCAAGAATCGTGGAATCGCGCCCACCCGCTTTCGACAACAGGCGGAACAGCGTGATGGCGATCACCGCAACCGGAATCGAGGCGCTGACCGTGAGGCCGACCTTCAACACCAGGTACAGCGATGAAGCACCGAATACCATGCCGAGCAAGATGCCCAGCACCACGGCGCGTACGGTGAATTCGGCCATATGCGTGCCGGCGGGCACAAAGGGTTCAGGCGTACTGGTAGGCAGGCTGGCCATGTCTGTTAATTCTCCGTTATGAGTTAACGTTGCAACGCAGCGCCATCGCGCATCCTGGTGGGAACGCCCGGCCGGCAACACGCGCAGCTTAACGGGCGCGGGCGGTCACTGCAACAAAGCCGGTCAGGCGGCCGGCAATGGAAGAATCAGTTGCAGGCGCATGCGCCCGGGGTCGCCGGTAATCGGTGCCGCAACCACGCCAACACGCTGCGCGCCGCAATGCAGGTAAAACGCTTCGGCATTGGGATCGGCATCAATGTGAATGGCGGACGCGCCGGCATCGCGTGCCGTTGCGCTGGCATGCGCCAGCAGCGCGCTGCCGTAGCCGCGCCGTCCCATTTCGGGCAACACCCACAGGTGATCGAGTGACCAGCAGGCATCGGAGCGGACCAACAGGTAAAAACCTGCGATGACACCTTCATGCTCAAGCAGGTAGGCCGTGTGTTCGGCAATCATTGCCGCGTCGATCCTGAGATCAGCACGCCATGTTTCCATTTGCGCGTCGGCATAACCCCAGAGGCGCTTGGAATTGAAAGCGATGGCGGTCAGGGCCGGTGCATTGCTTTCAAGGGCGCGCCGGATGTTGTATGCGGTGGTGTGCATGGCAGGCATGGTTCGAGCAGCTCGATTCCGTCGTGAAACTGGTATTGAAATGCCAGGCGGCGGTCTTTGCAAGCCGTACTTCTCGCAAACGCGCATCACGTTCACGCAAAGCCCCAACTACGCCAGCCGGTTGAAACTCTCCACCAGCGACATGATGCTGAACGAGAACATCAGCGTGAGCGAAATGGACAGCA
>JBDTWS010000194.1:0-6599 GCA_040006575.1 Betaproteobacteria bacterium | reverse complement strand
AATGAAGCGACGAGATCGTGCGGCAGGTTCTTGATGAAGCCGACGGTGTCGCTCACCAGGATGCGCGGTACGCTTTCCGGATACAGCGCACGCACGGTAGTGTCGAGTGTGGCGAATAATTTATTGGCCACCAGCACTTCGCTGCCGGTGAGCGCGCGCATCAGGGTGGACTTGCCGGCGTTGGTGTAGCCGACCAGTGCAACGCGTGCCAGCCCCTGGCCAGCCTGTCCCGCCTGGCGACGCGCACGTTGTGTTTGCCGCTCAACATCCATCGCCGCGATTTCGACTTCGAGTTCGGCAATGCGATTGCGGATTTTCTGGCGATCGAGTTGCGCGTGCGATTCGCCGGCGCCGCGTCCGCCCGTGCCGCTGCGTTGGCGGCCCTGCGGGCCGGCCAGTTTGGCGGCCTCACGCAGGCGTGGCGACATGTAACCCAGTCGCGCAATTTCCACCTGCGCGCGCGCGGCGCGTGAGCTGGCGTGGCGATGGAATATTTCCAGGATGACCATGGTGCGGTCCATTACTTCGCAACCCACTTCGATTTCGAGATTGCGTGCCTGCGAGGGCGAGATTTCGTGATCGACCAGGATGACATCTGCACGGCGGGTTTCCGGATCGGCCTCGGAATGCGCGGCGGCTTTTGCTTTGGCGGCAATGCCTTTGGCCGTTTTTCCCTTGACCGTTTTTTCTACCGCCGCCGGCTCATCGGCATCATGATCGGTCTCGTCATGCACGGCATCGCCTTCATCGTCGTGCGAATCCTCGTTCTCCACAAACCGGCGGATTTCCTGCCGTTTGCCGACGCCCAGGTAGGCGGACGCATCAAAGCGCGCGCGCTTCTGGATGAACGTGCCGACGACTTCATAGCCCAGCGTCTTGGCCAGCTCGCGCAGCTCGGTCAATGAAGATTCGAATTCGCTATCGGTGACCGAAGGGAGGTGGACGGCGGCAACGACCGCGCGCAGGAGTGTGGGCTTGGAGGGGTTTTGCATGTGCGATTTCTATTGTGAGGCCGTGGCCAACTGAAAATTTTCTGCCGCGGGGGCCACAGACTACCATCACTTCAATAGGGGCGGCGGTGTGGCGCATTGCAATTGAAGTAAAATCAAGCACCGGCGCGGCTCCCGGGCCGATTTACGCCTGCAAAGCGCGCCAGTGCTGGAGTTTCAGCTATTTCAGCAGGCCCACCAGCTCGCGCAACTGCGCCAGGAATACCTGGTGCGTCAGCACGGGTGTTCCGCGCACATTGATCGTGGGGGACCGGCTGCCGGTGTAGGCCAGTATCACCACCTTGCCCGTGAACGCATCGCTGGTGACGGCGCCATCAAGGATGCGCAGCGCGGACAGGGTGGTGGGCAGGCTCACATCGGCGAGTGCGATCCGCACTTCCGCCGCATCATCGAGCGCCAGCGACTGCTTGCCGAAGGTCGCGCGGTGGCTGGTGAGCAGCAGGGTGCCGTTGCCATAGGCTTCCGCCAGCGCACAGGCATACAGGCTCTCGACCGGGCGGCCATTGAACATTTCGATCATCGGCACCTGCCCCGGCGTGGCGACATCGGCAAAACACACCTTCGGCGACTTGTCGGAAAAACGCTTCAGCGGAATCCAGCCTTCATCGCCTGAGACGGCCGGTTTATGCGGGGCGATCGCGGCTTTGAAGTAGAAGCGGTCATCGAGCAACTTGGTGGTCGGCGGCGATTTGTTGAGCGTCGCCTGCAGGATGACGCGGGTTTTTGCGAGCGATGTGACCAGCATCGTGCTATCGGGTTCCTTGCCTTCCGAATCGAGAAAAAATTTGAGGATGATGCTTTTGGGTTTGGCGGCCGTGATGCGGTCGATCAGTTGCGCCATCAGCTGGCGTGTGGGGAAACCGCCGGTCTTGTTTTCGGTTTGCGCGTCGATGGTGACGACGACGAATTTATCGTCGAAGGTGGCGGCATGGCTGGGGGCTACGCCTGCCAGCGCTGCCGCGATGAGGCTGAGTACCAACACTCGCCGGGCGCATTTGTTACGCATCGTCATTCCTCGTTTTGAATTATTTGCACGTCCACAGTATAGGGCGATGAATTCGCATCGTCGCAAGGCGGCAAGGTCGCATGATCGGGTTCGCTAGTGCTTCCTCCACGGCAGGTTCACGCCATCAAACGTTTCCCCGATCGCCAGCTCACCCACATAGAAATGCATCCCGTTGGCGACCAGGATCTTATCGAAGCCGGCACGCCGTGCGAAGGCCGACATCTGCGTCCCCGGCACGCTCCAGAACATGACCTTGGCCACGCCGGTGCGCCGCGCCAGTTCCCACAATGAGGGGCAGATGAGTTGCGTCAGTTGTACGCGGCCGCGATAGGCTTTCTGTATGCCGAGATCATGAATGTAGATGACCGGTTCCGGCCCGATCAGGTCGTACAGGCGCGCCCGCAGTTGCGCCTTGGCGAAGGCCTGCGCGAATTTGATGGTGCCGATGGCATGCACGATTTCCGGCACATGCAGCATCTGCACCCAGAAGAATCCAGCGACACTGGCATCGCTGTCGTCGTCCACGTACAAGCGCAGGTTGGCCGAGCCCGCGAGTTCGGCCTGCAGCTTGGTGTCGACTTCATCATGCGTGTAATTTTCCGCCCAGACATCGGGCTCGCCGAATACGTTCTGGTACGACGCAATCAATTGACTCAATGCCGCGGGACGGCCCGACAGTTCCTGGTAGTTGCGATATTCCTGGAATTCCATGGTGATTATTCCCTTGTGTGTAAGGCGGGTTTGCCGCTGTCGCGTCCGGCCATGTCGTAGTCGATTTCATGACCCAGCAACAGCGGGAATACCTGCTGTTCTGCTGCTTCTGAAAACCCGCAGGTTTCAATGTCTTCGCGGGGGTTGAGGTAGGTGCCGAACAACATGTCCCAGCAGACGATGTCGCTGTAGTTGTGCGCGTGGTGGCCGCGCTTGTGATGCAGGCGGTGCATTTCGGGCGTCTGGAAAACGTAGCCGATGACGCGCGGCACACGGATGTTGGCGTGAATGAAAAATCCCGCGAGACCGGTGATCAGCGTGTACCAGGCGGCCGACTCGACGTTGAGGCCCAGCGCCGGGAACATGATGGTGTTGCTGATGGAGAGGCCCACGATCATGTCCAGCGGATGGATGTAATACGCAGTCAGCGTCTGGATGCGCTGCGGGCTGTGATGAAACTGGTGGAACACCCGCCACAGCAGCGGCGAGCCATGGCGTGCTCGATGCCACCAGTAGATGAAAAAGGTGAACAGGAAATACGCCACCAGCGCGCCGGTGAGCGGCGATGCGTGATGCAGCAGGTTGAGCGAGGGCGCATCAAACGCGCTCCACACATGGTCAACGAATACAAAGACCAGCAATTGCGCCGCGTTGACCAACAGTGCGCGGATGTACCACTCGGGCCGCGCGTTGAGCGGGTGCGCCGGGAAAAAATGTTCCCACGCAACCAGGCAGGCGCCGAGTGTCAGCAACAGCGGAAGGGCAAGATGTTCGGGCACAGTCGGCTCCTATTTTTTTGATTTCTTCTGTTCTGCAGCAGCAACCACGTCGACAAGGCCGCGGCGGAATTCGTTGTTGAAGCGCAGCACCGCCAGCAGCGTGTCGTCATCCATGCCCTTGGTGACGCCGCCCAGCAATTTGTAATAGGCCGTCTTGACTTCACGCATCTTGGCAATGCCGGCATCGGTGAGCCGCACCACATAGGCGCGGCGATCGGCCGCATCGTCTTCACGGCGGATCCATTTGTTCTTTTCCAGGCGGTCGATGAGGCTGCCGGCACTGGCTCGATTCACCACCAGCAGGTCCGCCAGCTCGTGCTGCTTTAAGGTGCTGGCGCGGTAGTCCCACAAAATCATCAGCGCATTGAATTGCGAATCGGTGATGCCGTAGGCGGCGAAGAAAGTGCGCCCGGTTTTTTCCACCAGCGTCCATGTCCAGGCGATCGACAGGAACACCGCCTCCTTGTCGTCGACAAATTCGCGGTTGAGGGCGATGTCCTTTTTCAGCTGGCCGAGCAGGGCGGAGCGTTGTTCTTCTTTGGTTTTGCGGGTCATTTGGGCCTCGGTGCGGGATGGCTTCGGTGGGGCGGAGGAATTGGTTAATTGATATGGATGCATACAATATGCAGGCATATTTGGGCCGTGTCAATGGCCATGTGAAAATCGTTTTGTGCGAATCCGAAGTGCCTTCGGTGATCTTTCGGTGTGTCAGGGGCGCCAATCTCGGGCATCATGGTCGCGCGCAAAAACAAAGGGATTGCCATGAATAAAACGCTGCTCATCGTCCTGGCCGGCATTGCCGCCGTGCTGGCGCTCGCTGTCGGCGGCGCGGTGTGGTGGTGGAAATCGCACGCGGACGAAATCATGGGGGCGATGGATGTGGCCATCGAGGCGGGGCGGAAAGAAGGCGCGACGCTGGACGAGGCCGGCTGCCTCGACGTTGCCGCCGCGCGCCATCGCGAACCTGCCAGCCAGGGACTGATCGCCTCTACGCGCAACGGCATCACTTTCCAGACCTGCCTTCAGGTAAGCAGGCTCACGCCGGATTTCTGCCGCGAGGTCCCCTCGAAGAGTAATCCTTTCGACGCGGCGAACTGGGCGCAGCAGGTATGCGCGAAGCAGGGCTTGAGCGATCCCTATTGCCCAAGCCTGATGCAGCAGGTGACGACGTACTGCGGCTCAGAGCGCCGGGAGGCGAAATCCGGACAGGGGCCGGTGCGGCCGGAAGGCAAGGCGCTGCGCACTTAGGCGCGGGCGGAAAGCTGAAGAATTTGGAAGGAGAAGCCTAGCACCGGCGCGGTTGGCAGGGCGAAAACGGCCGGGGACGCCCGTCAAATGGCGTTCTGCGTTTCCGGAAGTTCTAGTAATCCTGATCTGCCGGCCCTCTGACAAACTCAGGGCTGAAGGCATGTAGAGGCACCGCCACACCAAGTTGCAAATGTCGCGGCCCATTCATGGTTCGACAGGCTCACCACGAACGGGAATGAGGTGAAGTAAGCGACACGCGAAAATCACTGAGCACTGAGCACTGAGCACTGAGCACTGAGCACTGAGCACTCAGCGCCCCGGCAGTTTCATCCAGGCCAGGCTGTCTTCTGTCTTCCCGCTGGGCCGGTATTCCGCGCTGACCCAGCCCTTGTAGCCGATCGCATCGACATGCCGGAACAGCGCTGCGAAATCCATATCGCCGGTGCCGGGTTCATGCCGGCCCGGCACGTCACCGAACTGGATGTGGCCGATCATCGGCAGCAGCAGCCGCATGGTATCGGCCAGCACATTGATATGTGCGTTGCGGTGGCTGCCTTCCATGATTTGCATGTGGTACCAGTCGTACTGCAGCATTACATTTTCCGCGCCGATTTCGTCGATGAGGCGCATCGCATCGCGCGTGTTGCTGATCAGGAAGCCGGGCACATCCTGGGTATTGAGCGCCTCGATATTCAGCGTAAGGCCGGCATCGGCAAAACGTTTGGCCGCCTTGCTCACATTGCTGACGAAGGTCACTTCGCAGCTGCGCAGGTCGGCATTGGGCGGCTTCACCCCGGCCAGGCAGTTGACCTGGGTAATGCCGACTTCCAGCGCGTATTGCATCGCTTCAGTCACGCAAAGGCGGAATGTCGCCTCGCGTCCCGGGATGCCGGCAAAACCCCACTCGCCTTTGGTGGGATCGCCGGCGCGGATGTTCATCAACACGGGTGTGAGGTTGAATTTGTCCAGCCGCTGGCGGATTTCAACCGGGTCCACCGCAAACGGGTAATGGAATTCCACGCCGCGAAAACCTGCGCGCGCCGCGGCGGCGAAGCGGTCCAGGAACGGGACCTCGGTGAACAGGAAACTCAGGTTGGCGGCAAAGCGGGGCATGGCGTATTTTGCCGCAGAACTTGGCAGCGCTTGAAAGTGACGCAATCGCCCCGCAAGTACACATTCCCCCGGCGCGGTGCTCCACCTGGAAAGCTGGTGCGCACGTCATAATGCCGTGCTGCCCTACAGTTCTCTTTCGTTCTCTTTCGTTCTCTTTTGTTCTCGCATCCCAGCCCAGAAAATTAATGTCGACAATCCAGCCACCCGCCGCCGCACCTGCCGTGAATCCTGCCGCGGGGCCAGACACTCCCGTTGACAAGCCCGCAGACAAGCCCATCGCGGCGCCCAAGAGCGACTGGCGTGTCATAAAAACGCTGGTTCCGTACTTGTGGGATTTTCGTGGCCGCGTTGCGCTGGCAGTTGCATTCCTGGTAACGGCCAAGGTAGCCAATATCGGCGTGCCTCTGTTGTTGAAAGAGATCATCGATTCGCTGGATAAAAACAAGGCGGTGATGGTGGTGCCGTTCGCGTTGCTGGCGGGGTACGGGTTGCTGCGGCTTTCGTCCACGCTGTTCGGCGAGCTGCGCGACATTGTTTTCGTCAAGGTCACACAGCGCGCCATGCGCCGGGTGGCGCTGTCGGTGTTCCGCCACCTGCATGCGCTGTCGCTGCGTTTCCATCTCGATCGCCAGACCGGCGGCGTAACACGCGATATCGAGCGCGGCACACGCGGCATTTCCACGCTGATGTCGTTCATGCTGTTCTCGGTGATTCCGATCCTGCTGGAAATCA
>JBDTWS010000193.1:0-6600 GCA_040006575.1 Betaproteobacteria bacterium | reverse complement strand
CTCATCGACAAGAAGCGCGGCGTGGGCAGCACACTTTCTCCATTGGGCGAAAAACTGATCTGGGCCGACCGGCGGATTTTTGCGCGACTTGCACCGACCATGGACAGCCTCGCGTCCGAGCTGGAAGTGGAATTGCAAAAAGTGATCGGCGGCAAACCCGCCGGTGTGCGGCTGCGTGCGAGCTACGCCTTCGCCGTGGCGGCGCTGCACGACGTGATGAAGCAGCGCAAGATCGCACACGACCTCAAGTATGAGGCCAGCCTGGAAGCAGTCGCCGGGTTGGCCGGTGGCACCTGCGATATCGCGGGCTTTCATGTGCCGATCGGATCGTTCGAGAAGCCGGCGATGGCGCAGTACCTGAACTGGCTCGATCCGAAAAAACATATGCTGATCGAAATCGTCACACGCTCGCAGGGTTTGTTTGTGGCGCGCGGAAATCCGAAACGCATCCGTCACCTGTCGGATCTCACCCGCAACGGTGTGCGCTTCGTCAACCGGCAGTCGGGCTCTGGTACACGCATGCTGCTGGACCTGATGTTGAAACAGAAAAAAATCAGCAGCAAGAAAATTGCCGGATACGAGACCAGCGAATTTACGCATTCGGCGATCGCGGCGTATATCGCGAGCGATATGGCGGATGTGGGTTTTGGTGTCGAGACGGCGGCGCGGCTGTTTAAGCTGGATTTTGTGCCGTTCGCCAAGGAGCGCTATTTCCTTGCCTGTGAAAAAACGCAGCTGGCGTTGCCGCAGGTACAGGAGATCATCCACATCGTGCAGAGTGCGCCGTTCAAATCGGCAGTTCGGGACATTCCGGGGCTGACCTGCAATGCCCTGGGCAAAGTGAAGACAATGGAAGAGGCTTTTCCGCACTCGTTGAAGTGACGTGATGCGGCGAGGCGCGCTAGCGCTAGCCTCGTCTCCTCGGGATTTGCCTACAGCGTCACAGCCAATCGGGTCGCCTGGTCAATCGCCCGTTTTGCATCGAGCTCTCCCGCTTCAAACGCGCCACCCACCAGATGCACCTTCACCCCCGCCGCTTCCAGTGGCGCCTGCAATTCACGCAGCGGCTCCTGCCCCGTGCACAACACGATATTGTCCACCTCGATGAGCGTTGGATTTTCGTGCTTCTCGCCGTAGGTGATGTGCAAGCCTTTCTCATCAATGCCGATATAGTTGGCGCCGGCAATCATCTCGACTTTTTTCTTTTTCAATGCCGCGCGGTGAATCCAGCCGGTCGTCTTGCCGAGCCCCTTGCCGGGCTGTGATGCCTTACGCTGCAGCAGCACAACGTGCCGCGCGGGTGGTGAGACCTCCGGCTTGGTGACACCGCCGCGCGCTTGCGACGGATCGGTGACACCCCACTCTTTCATCCACTCCGCATTGTCCAGCGTGGGCGAATGGCCTTCGTGCACCAGGAATTCCGACACGTCGAAACCGATGCCGCCTGCGCCAATGACCGCGACTCTTTTTCCTACCGGCTTCTTGTGCAGCAGCACGTCGATGTACGACAGCACGTGCGGCATATCCTGGCCGGGAATTTTGGGATCGCGCGGCAGCACACCGGTGGCGAGGATCACGTCGTCGAAGCCCTTGAGATCGTCGACACCTACGCGGCGATTCAGATTCAATTTCACGCCGGTGGTTTCGATCTTGCGGCGGAAGTAGCGCAGCGTTTCGTGGAATTCTTCCTTGCCCGGGATCAGCTTGGCCATGTTGAACTGGCCACCGATTTCGCCGGCGGCGTCGAACAATTCCACGAGATGACCGCATTCCGCGAGCGCAGTCGCGCAGGCGAGGCCCGCTGGTCCCGCGCCGACAACCGCGATGCTTTTCTTTTTCGGTGCAGTGCGGAACACCAGTTCCGTTTCATGGCATGCGCGCGGATTGACCAGGCACGAAGCGAGCTGCTGCTTGAACACATGATCGAGGCACGCCTGGTTGCAGCCGATGCAGGTGTTGATTTCATCGGCCTTGCCGGCGGCTGACTTGATTACAAAATCCGGATCGGCCAGCAGCGGACGCGCCATCGACACCATGTCGGCACACCCGTCGGCGATGATTTGTTCGGCCACCTCGGGCGCGTTGATGCGATTGGTGGTGACCAGCGGAATGCTCACCTCCGCTTTCATTTTTTTCGTGACCCACGCGAAGGCGCCGCGCGGCACCGAGGTCGCGATGGTCGGTACGCGCGCTTCATGCCAGCCGATGCCGGTGTTGATGAGGGTGGCGCCGGCCTTTTCGATGGCCTTCGCCAGCATCACCACTTCTTCCCAGCTCTGGCCATCGGGAATCAGGTCCAGCATCGACAGGCGATAGATGATGATGAAATCCTTGCCCACGGCTTCCCGCGTGCGGCGCACGATTTCCACCGGCAGGCGCATGCGGTTTTCATAACTGCCGCCCCATTCGTCGGTGCGGTGATTGGTGTGCGCGGCCAGGAATTCGTTGATGAAATATCCTTCCGAGCCCATCACCTCCACGCCGTCATAGCCGCCCTCGCGCGCCAGCACGGCGGCGCGCACGAAACATTTGATCTGGCGCTCGATGCCGCGTGCGGTTAATTCACGTGGGGTGAACGGTGTGATGGGTGAGCGGATTTTGGAGGGGGCAACGGAGAACGGGCTGTATCCATATCGGCCCGCGTGCAGGATTTGCAACGCGATTTTTCCACCATCGGTGTGGACGGCGTCGGTGATGATGCGATGTTTTTTGGCGGAGCTTGAAGACGCGAGGCGTGAACCGAAAGGCGAAAGCCAGCCTTCAACATTGGGCGCAAATCCGCCGGTCACCATCAGCCCCACACCGCCGCGTGCGCGCGCTGCGAAATAGGCGGCGAGCTTGGGGAAGTCTTTTGCCTTGTCCTCAAGACCGGTGTGCATCGAACCCATGAGGACGCGGTTCTTGAGCGTGGTGAAGCCGAGATCGAGGGGCGCGAGCAGATGGGGGTAATGGGAGGCGTGCGAGGGCGAGGACGAGGATGAGGGCGATGGCGAAGGTGAAATCACTTGTGGCTCCGGCGAGGGGTGGCGCGTTTTTTGTTTTGGGTGGGAAGCGAACTTCGGCTTTCACGCCATTGCAAAGTCAAGCACTGGTGCGGATTTCCAGCCATAAATGGCTGTAGATCGGCTCTGGTGCTTGATCTTTACTCTGTTTTGCTGGTAATTGTGTTGATGCTTCCGAACTCACGCTTTATGGCGAGTGAGTGCGTATTGTTCGTCGAACGACGGGAATATGCCACAGGAAAATAGAGGAATCGCTCGACTACTGGTTTCGAGCAATTGTCGCCTTGGCATTTAGCTCGTCAATGTCACAATTCCCACCGATCGCCCTGAGCCTGTCGAAGGGTTCGGATCGGCTGGTGATGTTTGAGCTACGCTGCAAGGACGAAGATTGAAGCGAATTATTCGGCAGCATTCAGCCCATCCGACCCTTCGACAGGCTCAGGGCGAACGGGGATTCTTTTTGGGCCTGGCGCAATCAACTCCGCACTTCACCTGATACCCCAACACCTCATGCAACGCGTGCGCCTCCTGCGCATACATCCTGCAGGCCTTTTCAATGTGTTCCCACCGTTTGCCCCAAGCACGTCTAGTTCAAAACCCCCCACCGTTCGCCCCGTGCAGGTCTAGTTCAAAACCCCCACCGTTCGCCCTGAGCCTGTCGAAGGGTTGTGATGGGCTGGAGAAGTTTGAGCTACGAACATTGGCAAAACATTTAGGCAGGTTACCGCAACGGGATTCAACCCCTCCGACCCTTCGACAAGCTCAGGGCGAACGGTAATTTATTATTCAGACGTCCAGCTCACTTCACCTGATACCCCACCACCTCATGCACCTCATGCACAAACACCCTGCCATCCTTCGTCATGTTCACCTTCTCGTACTTCAACGGCACCTTCACCGCAGAGTTGTACCAATACGTCCAGCGCGATGACCCGGCCCTGTTACCGGTGCGGCTCTTCCAGGTTGAATTGCGCTCAACCCTTATCGTTTTCATCGGACCCATCGCAGTCGCCAGTGTTTCCTCGCCCTGAACACCGATCTTGATTTCGTGATCGGCCTTATAGTCCTCGACCTCTTCTTCCATCTTGCCGCCCCACGCCAGGCCCTGCGTCAGCGGATACACGAAGAACAGTGTTGACGGCGAATACCTGCGCACCTTGCCGCCGATTTTTTCCGTGATGGTGTTACCTGCCGGATCGCGCACCACGCCATTGTCGAACGTCACCGCCTCACCGGTAATGGACTCGATGCGGCGCTTGGCGGTGCGCACTTCGCCGCTCAATTTGTCGGTGATTTTCCATTCCCAGCTATCGCCCACCATGAAGTGTGGTGCAGCGCCCAGCGGCTGCGGCGCGCGGGGGGCGCCTGGCTTGTCCGACGGTGAAGCCGCAGTCTTGACCGGCGCCGGCGCTTTCACTTTCGGCGCCGCTTTCAGGATGAGTTCGTTTTCGAGCGAGGTACTTTCCCAAGGCGTTTGCCGGTTGTTCGATTCACTGCGCACAGCGACACGCACCTGCTTGAATGCGTCCTCGATGCGCACACCGGGCTGCGTGAGGTGCGCGAGCAGGAATTTTGTGTAGAGCCCGTTGCGGCCGTTGCCATCGGCCGCCACAGAGCCCGGCGCGGTCGAGAACGCCACCACCGTGCCGGGCGGCGCATCGATTTGCGCCAGGCCGGTGTTGGCCAGCTTGAATCGTGAGGCGAACGGATTATTGCGACACGCGTCGAGGATGATGATGTTGGTGTGGTTGCGCGCGCTGTCCATTTTTTCCAGAAGCGCCTGCAGGTCGAGCGCGTTGAAGGCCACTTCATCTTCGCGCGAAATATCGGCATCGACGCCGACCAGGAAATTGCGGCCGCGCACCTGCACGCCGTGCCCTGCGAAATAAAACAGCCCCAGCGTTTCGCGCTTCAGTTTGTCGCCGAATTCGCGCAGCGCCAGGTGCATGTCCTTCAGCGTGGCGTTCTCGCGCAGGATGACCTCGAAACCGGACTGCTTCAGCATGGCGGCCACGTCA
This sequence comes from Betaproteobacteria bacterium, assembly GCA_040006575.1. GTDB lineage: Bacteria > Pseudomonadota > Gammaproteobacteria > Burkholderiales > Usitatibacteraceae > UKL13-2. The sequence goes on along the minus strand of JBDTWS010000193.1, from coordinate 1,580 downwards.
CGCGCGTCGTTGACGGGATTGCCGAGTTTGTTCGCTGTGTAATCAGCGTTGCCAATTACCAGCGCGAGACGTGATGCCTTGACGGGTGCGGGGGCCCGCTTGGCTGCAGCTGGCCTGGCGGTAGCGGGCTTGCCGACTGCGGACTTTGTCTTTTCGGCCGGCGTCTTTGCAGGCGCGGCCGGTGCGTCGCAAACAAAGGCGAACAGCGCCACGCATGCGGCTGCCAGTGCTGAATGTGATTTATATATTTTCACTTTTCGCTTCCCCTGCCTCTCTCTACCTCAGCCCTTCCGCCTGCCCCCCTCCGGCACGCCGAGGATACTCCGCGGTCTTGCGCCGGACAAATCCGCACCCCGTCTTGAAAGGTTGGCACGCCGCATGCTGTATTAAAACAAACACGTGCGGCCGCAGCCGTTTGACCCATGGCATGCACCAAGAAAAGACTCGCGCCTCATTATTTGCCTCAAGTGCTATTTGAAAAGCCCCAATTCAGTGCGCCGCGCACCGGTTTTTTACGGCAGCAGAATGCCTTATCCATTATCCACTCACCACCCCCGTCCCCAAGCCCGGAGTTCATCATGCAGAAACGCCTGTTCCTTTGCCTCATCCTCGCCATCTCCGCCACCGTCATCACGCTGGTCGCACCCATCGCCCAGGCCGATACGCTGGACGACATCATGAAAGCCAAGGTACTGAAAGTCGCGGTGCCACAGGATTTTCCGCCGTTCGGTTCGGTGGGAACCGATTTGAAGCCAGTCGGCTATGACATTGACGTCGCGACCTATATTGCAAAGCAACTCGGCGTGAAGATCGAACTGGTGGCGGTGACGAGTGCCAACCGCATCCCCTACCTCACCACCAAAAAAGTGGACCTGGTGATTTCGAGCCTGGGCAAGAATCCCGAACGCGAAAAAGCCATCGACTTCACCGTGGCGTACGCGCCATTTTTCTCCGGCGTGTTCGGTGCGCCGGAACTGGCGGTGAGCAAGGTGGAAGACCTCGCCGGGAAAACAGTCGGCGTCACGCGCGGCGCGCTGGAAGACCTGGAGCTGACCAAGATTGCGCCGCCGACCGCCAACCTCAAACGCTATGAAGACAACAACACCACCATGTCCGCGTTCCTGTCGGGCCAGGTCGAACTGGTGGCGACGGGCAACGTGGTCGCCGCCGCTATCATCGCCAAAAACCCGCCGAAGAAACCGGTGACGAAATTCCTGATCAAGGATTCGCCGTGCTTTATTGGCTTGAATAAAGGCGAAGCGAAACTGGCAGAAAAAGTGAATTCGATTATTGCCATTGCGAAGACGAATGGGGAACTGAACAAGATCGCGATGAAATGGCTGGGGGCGGGGTTGCCGGTTGGGTTTTGAGCGGCGCGAATTCCAACTCGACCTGTAATTGTGATTTGCAAGAATAACCACCGTCGTCCCCGCGCAGGCGGGGACCCAGTGGCGTTCGTCGCAGTGTGCGGGCAAACGCCACTGGATTCCCGCGCAGTTTCGCAACTAAGCGGGAATGACGGGAGCTATTTGGACATCGACGCAAACCTCGAATGAGCTACCAATTCGACTTCAGCAGCA
>JBDTWS010000192.1:0-6607 GCA_040006575.1 Betaproteobacteria bacterium | reverse complement strand
TTGCCATCTCGACGATCACCTGGTTGCGCGAGAGCGTGGGAATGCGTGCGTCAAGTGTCCGCACGGCGCGCTCGAACTGTTCAGGCGTCATGTCGTGATAAAGATTCTTGTGGCGCTTTGGCAATTCGTCCGCCATAAAGCGCAAGTCCTGCCGCCAGGCGCGGCTGGCTGCGTCATCCAGGGGCGCGGTTGCGGGTGTCACGGTCTGCGCACATGCGCCGGCACTTGTCAGCGCAAAAAAAGCCAACGCCATCCAAGCCGTAAAGGATGTCGACCTGTACGTGTTAACCATGGGAAACCTTGCCGTGCCTGTCTAGGACACGCACGACCCTGGCCGCGTCGAGCGATGTATCGCCGACATTGCCGATGGCAATAAACCGGCGGCGCCGCGATGGGGCTGGCCGCTGACCGGGAACGAAATAACAACGGAGGTGTGCCATGGTGTTTTGACTGCCTTGATTTTCTGGGTGTATGGAGTGGTTGTGTTGTTAGACGTTGTTTGCGTCCGCTTTGGTTGCGAATTCAAAAAAGAAAATGCGGTGTCCCTTTGCTTGCGTCGCGCAACAGGGGAGAAATAAAAACGAACAACTAAACTCCAGCATTGGCGCGGCGTCTGGAGACAAAATGGCTGAAGAGGTGCGTGGATGCTGGTGTTTTCTTCGAAATTCAATGAACATGCCACTTTGTCAGGCATAAAATCAGCAGGATGATGTCGACAAGCTGAAAGCTGGTTCGTCGTTGTGATATCGGGCGAATGCCTTGCTGATGAAGCCGCCCCCGGCCAAGGAGAAAAATGATGCAGGTGATGAACATCGTTCAAGCGAACGAAACCAGTGAGAAGAAGATCTGCAACGCATGCAACGTGACCGCGTCCAATCGAGGATTCAATGCGGCTCACATCCCGCAATTTGGCGAGGCCTTCCTATGATCCCCACCATCACCGCCTTCGAACGTTCGCCCGATGGCGGCAAGGGACTGGCGCGTGACACACGCGTTCGCTGGGCGCTGGAAGAAGTCGGGCAGCCTTACGGGGTTCGCCTGGTTTCGTTCAAGGCGATGAAGGAACCTGCGCACCTGGCGCTTCATCCGTTCGGACAGATTCCGACGTATGAAGAAGGCGATCTCACGCTTTTCGAAACGGGGTCCATCGTGTTCCATATCGCGCAGCACCATGCGGGCTTGCTGCCGGCGGATGCGAATGCGCGGGCGCGCGCCATCACATGGATGTTTGCCGCGCTCAATACGATCGAGCCACCGATCCTCGAACTATTCGTCGCCGCATTTCTTGAGCGCGACAAGCCGTGGGCCGCGGAGCGTGTGCCTGTCGTCAAGGATCGCATCCGTGACCGGCTGCGCCAACTTTCCACCCGCCTTGGCGATGCGGACTGGCTCGATGGTGCGTTCAGTGCGGGCGACCTGATGATGGTGTCGGTGCTGCTCAGGTCGAGGGGATCAGGATTGTTGGACGAATTTCCGAACCTCGCCGCCTATGTGGCGCGCGGTGAAGCGCGGCCCGCGTACAAGCGCGCCTTCGACGCGCAATTGGCGGTTAATACCGGCAAGCAACCGGCAGGTTGAAAGCACAGTTGATCGTAAAGCCTTCAGGAGAAAACCATGAACGAACCAACACCACTTGCCGCCGAGATCGAGGCCGTGAAAGAAACTTATGCTGCGATCAACCGCAACGATATCCCGGCCTTCGTCAAACACTTTGACCCGGAGATGGAGTGGATTGAGCCAGCCCACTATCCGGGCGCCGGAACACATCGTGGGCACACGGCTGTGATGGCGAACGCGTCGAAGGGGCGCAACAGCTGGGCCGAAGGAAGTTGCAACCTGGAAGGATTTTTTGTCGCGGGCGACAAGATCGTAGTGTTCGTGCACGCGCACGTCAGGCTGAAAGACAAAACGGATTGGGTCGATGGGCGCTTTGCCGATGTGTACACGTTTCGCAATGGCAAGGCGATCCAGATGCGGTCGTTTGGAGAGAGGCGGGAGGCGCTTGAATGGGCTGGGGCCACCGGCCCGGATGCAACCTGACAACGAGGTTTTTTCCATTCGATTACTTGCACAAGAATTAGTGACGCAGACTCCAGCATTGGCGCGGCTCGCAGGCCAAAACTGGCTGGAAATGCCTGCCAAATGGCGATTCATGATGCGCTACGCTGGGGAATACGTGATCTATCCACGGTTGTACGCATTGGTTTGATATTGCAAGACCTGCGCCGATGCTGTTGAATTGCGCGGTGGCGGTTGAATCCCCTGCTACTGACCACTGACTACTGATGTGAAAGTGAGGTGTCCCATGAAAAAGCGTTTTGCAATCACCGCAGCATGTGTCCTGGTTTGCGCTTCCGTAGCGCAAGCCGAATCGCTGGCGATCAAACCCGGCAAATGGGAAATGACGTACACATCGCAAGTCAGCGGCGACAGCACGCCGCCCGCGCTGCTCGAAAAGATGACGCCGGAACAACGCGCGCGGCACGCGGAACAAATGAAGAAGCGCGCCGACGCCGGTCCGCGCCAGCGCACGCAAACCACCTGCGTGAAAAAAGAGGACCTGGAACGCGACGCCTTCGGCAAGGACCGGCAAACGAACTGCACCTACAAGATCACCGCGCAGACCCGCACATTGCACGCGGCCACTTACGAGTGCACCGGCAAAGTTGCCCGCCAGGGCGAATTTCGCTATGAGGTCGTCAGCAGCGACAGGGTCAAGGGCGCAATGAAGATCACCACCGCGCATAGCTCAATGGGGATGCAGCTTGAAGGCAAGTGGGTGGGCGCGACATGCGACAAGGCGGACGACTAGCGTCAGGTCACCTCGTATCATCTTCCGTACACGCATGCCCCGAACGATCCACCGAACCAAAAGTTGAGAGCTGTCGATGTCATTGCTAGATGTTGCTGCGTCATTCCTCGTCCTCACCGCCCTGCTCGCCTACCTCAATCACCGCTTTGTCGGCTTGCCTGCGACCATCGGCGTGATGGTGATCGCGCTCTCGGTGACACTGGCGCTGGTCGGCCTGGACCAGCTTGGCTTCAGCACCTTGCGCACTTACGAAGAATCGCTGGTGAAGTCGATCGACTTTTCGGATGTGTTGATGCAGGGCATGCTGTCGATCCTGCTGTTCGCCGGCGCACTGCACGTAGACCTCGCTGAACTGAAGGCATTTCGCTGGCAGGTCGCGATCCTTGCGGTGCTGGGCACGGTGGCCTCTACGGTCATCGTCGGCTTCGCGCTCTGGTGGCTGTTGCCGTTTACCGGCGTGCAGCTGTCGCTGGCGTACTGCCTCGTCTTCGGCGCGCTGATATCGCCGACCGACCCGATTGCCGTCATGGGCATTCTCAAATCAGCCGGCGTCGACGAACGCCTGGAAATCGTCATCGCGGGCGAGTCCCTGTTCAATGACGGTGTTGGCGTGGTGCTGTTCGCCCTGGTGCTGGCGATGGTGACAAGTGGCGAGGCCCCTACCTTCACGCACGGCGCCACACTGCTGCTGCGCGAAGCAGGCGGTGGAATCGCCTACGGACTCGTGCTGGGCTTTGTGGTATTCCACATGCTGAAGAGCATCGACAGCTATGAAGAAGAAGTACTGATCACGCTGGCGGCGGTGATCGGCGGCTATGCGCTGGCCAACCATCTGCACGTGTCCGGCCCGCTGGCCATGGTCGTCGTCGGACTCATCGTCGGCAATCACGGGCGGGCACTCGCCATGTCGGATACCACCCGCGAGCATGTGGACCTGTTCTGGAAATTGCTGGACGCGATTCTCAACGCACTGCTGTTCGTGTTGATCGGCCTGGAGATCCTGGTGATTACGTTTTCCGGAAACATCCTGCTGGCGGGCGCGGGCGTTGTCATCGTCACGTTGCTGGCGCGGCTGATCACAGCGGGCGCGCCGGTGGGGCTTTTCAGAAATATCTTTCGCCTGCCCACCGGATCGTGGCAGGTGCTGACCTGGGGAGGACTTCGCGGCGGCATATCCGTGGCGCTGGCCCTCTCGCTGCCGATGGGCGGCGAGCGCGACCTGATTGTCGCACTCACTTATGTGGTGGTGGTGTTCTCGATCCTGGGACAGGGGCTCAGCATCGGCTGGGTGGCGCGGCGCTATGGCGGGAAGTGACGGGCCCAACGAACTTGCGGGAACGTTGAGGCCCAGCCGCTGAACAGGACGCAGCAAAGAACGATGGCGAAGAGGGGGAGCGTTTTCATACGGCTCCGATTTTTGAATAACGGAATGTTGTGATGGCGTATGACGCAGTTCGACATGTGTTCGGATTGTGGCCGGCGTTACGTCGTGATGCGGCACCAGAACACTAGCCGGGTGAAGGCGCGAGACAGCCTAGCGCCGTGCGACGGCTACTTTACCAAACGAAAACGCCCCAGATTCTTCATCGATGGGCTTTCGGATAAGACGGCACCCTTCTCATCAAGCGCTTCAATTGAAATGGAATAGTCCTGGCCGGCTTTGGGTACAAGTCCCACCTTGATGAGATCCAGTGATTCGCCTGCCACCTCAGGCCGCGCTCGCCAATCGAAAACGGGCTTTGACGTTCCGCCCATCATTCTCGGCGGCGTCTCTTGCAAGCTGACGCGATAGCGCGCTGCACCGGGGAAGGCTTTCCAGCGCGCAATTAGTTCGCTGCCAATGGCTATTTCACCCGAGGGCGAGAGAAGTTCTACCGGATCAATGAACTCGAAATTGAGCCCCGCGCCGGGCCTTGCCGCAGTGGCCTCGAAAGGCAGTTGATCCTCGCGGCATCGAATGGGCAGGCATCCGGGCCGCATTATCTTACCCGGCAACAGCTTGTTGGCTGCTTGGTCGTCGAACTCGAAGCCACTGACAAGGTATTTCCCTGGGGGAATGGATATTTCATAGCGGCCGGACGCGTCAGTCACAGCCCATTGAGAAACCGCCTTACTGTTTAGTGCGAGTCGCAGTCGCAAGCCGGGCAACGGCTTGCCGTCCGCCATTGTCGTACCAAAAATACGCGCCTCGCCCGTCGCCAGCTCAGGCAGGTTGTGCGAAGACTTCTCGCCCCAGGACATGTTCGTGGTACCCAGATAAACCGCCTCGGGCCCATCGTAGGCTGCTGATGCAACGACCTTCCGCTTCCCATCGCCGCCAAAAACCACGCTGCTGCCAGTGTTAGCCATCGAAAACATCCATACGAATCCACTGACGATGACGATGGCAATGCCGACGATGATGGAGGCGATGACGATGAGGGTCAGTTTGGCGGGGGAGATTTCCATGAGTCCGGGAGGGTAGTGAGATTGCGCAACGCTAACACAATGGCATTTGCTGGATTACAGCTTTTTTGTCTCCACAAACAATGGTGCCTGACTCCATTTGCTCCGGCCATCGGCAATCCAATTATTTGCTTTGGGAGAAATCCATCGAACTATACTTGATACGGTTTTCTCGCTAAGGCAGCTCGTCCTCACAACGACCCGACCTCACGATGTGCACAAACTTCATCCCCACCGCCGCCGACATGCTGGTGCAGTTCGGCGTCGAGCAGGCGCCGTTCGAGTACAAGGTCGAAGCCTATCCCGGCTGCGATGTAGCGGGCGATCAGCGTATCCACAAGCTGTCGGTCAAATGCCGGAAGCGATGACACAACCGCCTTTGCGCATCCCAGGCAATCGCCTGTACCTTGTCATCGCAGCGCTCGGCCCGCTTCTGCAGCGTCCAATTCACTCTACCGAAATCACCAATCGCTTCCCTGTCGCCCGCACCGCTTTATCCAGTAGTTTCATTGTGGAATTAAAGGGGCCGTGGTCGAATTCCCTGCGAGCCTCAAGCCGCCAGCCGTTCAATCCGATCCAAATCTGCACCGATGGCATGGCGCGATTCCTCCAGGTCGTAATCCGCCTGCAGACCCAGCCAGAACCCTTCGCTGGTGCCGAATACCTTCGCCAGCCTTAGCGCCGTATCTGCTGTGACGCCGCGCTTGCCCAACACAATTTCGTTGATGCGCTGCGGCGGCACGCCGGCTGCACGGGCAAGCGCGTTCTGGCTGATGTTCATCGGCAGGAGGAATTCCTCCTGCAGGATTTCGCCGGGGTGAATATTCGGGAGTGTCTTTTTTGCCATGTTGGGCCTCAGTGGTAGTCAACGATTTCGACTTGCGATGCATCCCGTCGTTCCAGCGAATGCAGATGCGCCATTGATCGTTGATCCGAACAATCAGGGACCACAATTGTTTTCCAGCAGACAAATAATCGTGGCCTCCCGATAGTTAACAACACAGTACAAGTAAACGCGAAATCCTTGCGACACGTCTTGAATTCAGCCGGCATCCCGCGCCTGCCGCCACTCGCGCGGACTCAACCCGCATTGCGCCTTGAATGCCCGGGACAGTGCAGCCTCGCTGCCATAGCCGACGTCAACCGCGATCATCTTCAACGAATGCCCGTCGCGCAATGCCCGCTGCGCCATCCTGATTCGCCAGCCCTGCAAGTAGGAACCGGGCGTACTGCCGACCGCATTTCGGAAGGCGCCGGCGAAAACACTGCGGGACATCCCCGCGATATTGGCCAAATCCTCCAGAGACCAATTCTGTCCCGGCTGCTCGTGCATCGCCACGAGCGCTTTAC
>JBDTWS010000191.1:0-6656 GCA_040006575.1 Betaproteobacteria bacterium | reverse complement strand
GCTTTACGGATCGGCTCGAGTCCGCCCGGCTCTTCGATCTTTACGGCGACGTAATGAATGCGTTTGGCGAATATCGCGAAAAAACTGTCGTCATACAGCTTCGCATTGGCCGATTTCTGGATGGATTCTTTCACGCGTGCGATGAAGGCCTCATCGCTCAGCTCTGACGTGGCGGCACCGATCAACTGGTAATTTTTTGGCAGCAGGCCGTCGCGGTCGAGCGCGTACAGCGAGGGCCAGAGCATGCGCTTGGCGAGATCGCCGGTGGCGCCGAACAGGACGAGCGCGCGGCATTCGGGAGTGGTTGGCGTTGCTGGAGTTGAGGTCATGGTCGCGTCGGTTTATTTTGGTGACTAGCGGTTGGGCCTGAGGCGCGATGCAGTCCGCGCCCGTTGGGTGATTTCATTCCAGTCCTTACTCGCCACCAGCGCCGACGGCGCCAGCCACGATCCGCCGACACAGGCTACGTTCGGCAGCGCGAGATAGGTGGAGACAGATTCGGCATCGATGCCGCCGGTGGGGCAGAACAACACCTGCGGAAAAGGGCCGCCCAGTGCTTTCAGCATTTCCACGCCGCCCGCCTGTTTGGCCGGGAATAATTTCATCGCGCTGAACCCCGCGTCCAGTGCGCGCATGACGTCGGACGGCGTCATCGTTCCCGGAAGAAAGGGGAATGCCTGCGCGGCAGCGTGCGCCAATAACTCCGGCGTGCTGCCGGGACTCACGCCGAATGTGGCGCCCGCGACACGCGCGGCATCCATGTCCGCGACACTGGTGATGGTGCCGACGCCGACAATGGCGTCAGGGACCGCTGCGCGAATGGCGCGCACACACTCAAGCGCAACGGCTGTACGCATCGTGACTTCAAGCACGCGAATGCCGCCGGCCACCAGCGCCTTGGCCAAAGGCACCGCATCGTCCACACGGTCCAGCACAATCACCGGCATCACCGGGCTGGCGGCGAGAATGTCGCGAATGTTGCTCATGCGTGCGCTCCTGAAAGAACTTTTGTTTCGGTCGTGCTCTCGACCAGCGTACCGAATGTGCCCGCGCCTTCTTCAGCCGTGAGCGCTACGGCGCGCGCCGACTGGAACAATTCGCGTCCCATGCCGAACTGGTTGCGACTCAGGTCCGCCGTCGAGGCGATGCGCTCCGCCCATTCCTGCGCAGGCACTTTGACCTCCAGCGTACCTGCATCGGTGTCGAGGCGAATGATGTCACCGCTGCGCACCTTGGCCAGCGGTCCACCGGCAAGGCACTCGGGTGAAACGTGGATTGCTGCGGGCACCTTGCCCGAGGCGCCGGACATGCGCCCGTCCGTCACCAGGGCAACATGGAAACCCTTGTCCTGCAAAATTCCCAGCGCAGGCGTGAGCTTGTGCAGTTCCGGCATGCCGTTGGCGCGCGGGCCCTGGAAGCACACGACGGCGACGAAATCGCGCTCGAGTTCGCCGCGCTTGAATGCGGCGAGCACTTCTTCCTGGTCATTGAATACCAGCGCGGGCGCTTCGACCATACGATGTTCGGGCTTTACGGCGGATACCTTGATCACCGAGCGGCCGAGATTGCCGCGCAATACACGCAGGCCGCCATCGACGCTGAATGGCGAGGCGGCAGTGCGCAGGACGTTTTCATCGCCGCTCACGAGTGGAGCGGCACGCCATTGGATCGCATTGCCATCGAGCCCCGGTTCTTCGGTGTAACGCGACAACGATTCACCCATGATGGTGGTGACATCGCCGTGCAGCAATCCGGCCGACAGCAATTCGCGAATGACAAATCCCACGCCACCCGCCGCGTGAAAGTGATTCACGTCCGCGCTGCCATTGGGATAGATGCGCGCCAGCAACGGGACCACACCCGACAGCGAATCAAAATCGTTCCAGTTGATAATGATGCCCGCTGCGCGCGCAATCGCAATGAGGTGAATCGTGTGATTGGTGGAACCGCCGGTGGCCAGCAGGCCGACGATGGCATTGACGATGGAGCGCTCATCAACCACTTTCGAAATCGGGATGTAGTCCTTGCCGAGACTGGTGATGGCGGCAATACGGTGGGCGGCGGCAGCCGTGAGCGCATCGCGCAGTGGCGTGTTCGGCGTGATGAAGGCCGAGCCCGGCAAGTGCAGCCCCATGATTTCCATCAGCAGCTGGTTGCTGTTGGCGGTGCCGTAAAAAGTGCAGGTACCGGGGCCGTGATAAGAGCGGCTCTCGGCTTCCAGCAAGGCGGCGCGGTCGATCTTGCCTTCGGTGAACTGCTGGCGAATCCGGGCTTTTTCGTCGTTGGACATGCCGCTCGTCATCGGGCCGGCCGGCACGAAGATGGTGGGCAGGTGGCCGAACTGAAGCGCGCCGATGAGCAGGCCGGGGACGATCTTGTCGCACACGCCGAGGCACAAAACCCCGTCGAAGACCGCATGCGAGAGCGCGATGGCAGTGGCCTGCGCGATGATGTCGCGCGAGAACAGGGAGAGTTCCATGCCCGGCTGGCCCTGCGTCACGCCGTCGCACATGGCGGGCACGCCGCCGGCGTATTGCGCGGTGGCGCCGGCTTCTCGCGCGGCTCGCTTGATCACCTCGGGAAAGCGCGCCAGTGGCTGGTGCGCGGAGAGCATGTCGTTATAGGCGGAAACAATGCCGATGTTGGGTGCACGCACTTCGCGCAGCATCAGCTTGTCGGACGGCGGCTCGGCGGCAAAGGAGTGGGCCAGGTTGGTGCACGATATTTGCCCGCGGGACGGACCTGACGTGCGCGCATGCTCCACGCGCCGCAGATAGCCGCTACGCGTCGGCTCGCTGCGTATGCGGATGGCGTCGGTGATTTTTGCGACGGTCTGGTGAAGTGCCATGCGAACTCCTCAAGGCTTTCGCCTTTGCTACCTATAGACGGCAATTGTAGAAAATCTACCGGAATACGTCAATGAGGAAATATCGTCCAATTTTCAATTTAGAGATATTTCATAGGCAAAATCCAGTCAGCGCTTATTCGTTGCCTGTAAAAAAGCTTCCGCATGTTGACAAACTACAGGCCCGGAATCGACAATGAGGTATGCGCACGTACGCCTTCAATACTCATTGTGACAGTCATGGCCGGTAAGGTTCCTTCGGTCAAGGCAGCCCCCGCGCGGCGCGTGAAAGTGCCGCCTGCTGAAGCCGCGCGGCCCGCCGGACTGTTGGACCGTATCGAATCGCTGCTCGATGAGATGCGTCCTTCCGAACAAGCCGTGGGCCGCTTCATCCTGCGTCATCCCAATCTCGTCATCGGCCTGTCTTTTCCGGAAATCGCCGCACGTGCCGGCGTCAGCCAGCCGACCATTGCGCGCTTCTGCGTCGCCGCAGGCTTCAGTGGTTATCGCGATTTCAAGCTTCGCCTGGCGCAGAGCCTGGCGCATGGCGTGCCCTTTGTTCATCTCGACGTAGGCCTGCAGGATTCGATGGCCGACGTGGCGGCCAAGGTATTCGATCGCGGCATCGCCGCGCTGGTGACAGTCCGCAACCACCTCGACCCCGATGCATTGCAACGCGCCACGCAGACGCTGGCCGGTGCGAAGCGCATCGAGTTTTACGGCCTGGGGAATTCCGGCATTGTCGCGATGGACGCCCAACATAAATTTTTTCGCCTCGGTGTGCCGGCGGTGGCGTATTCCGATCCGCACGTCCACGCCATGTCAGCGTCCCTGCTCGGCAAGGGCGATGTGGTGGTCGCGATATCCGGAACGGGCCGCACGCGCGAATTGATTCGTAGCGTCGAGATTGCGCGCGATGCCGGTGCCACCATCATCGCCATTACGTCGAGCGGCTCGCCTCTTGCGCGCCTGGCGAATATCGCCCTGTGTGCGGATGTACCCGAGGACCTCGATGTGTACGCGCCCATGACTTCGCGTATGGTTCACCTGGTGATGATCGATGCATTGTCGGTCGGGGTGGCGGTCGCACGCGGCCCTGAACTGGCCAAGAAACTCAAGCGCGCGAAAGAAGTGATCGCGGACAGAAGAATGGAAGAGAACTGACATGACGACCTCCAATATCGATGCAGCGTGGGACAAACTTGCGGCGGAAGGAGCGCGACTGCAATCGACGCGAATGGCCGACCTGTTCCGCAGAGACGAGAAGCGAGCGGCACGGTATTCGCTGGAAGCTGCCGGCCTGTTCCTGGACTATGGCAAGAATCGCATCGACGACGCCGCACTTTCGGCGCTGATCAATCTGGCGCGCGCCAGCGATGTCGAAGCCCGTCGCGATGCCATGTTCGCCGGGGAGCACATCAACCTCACCGAAAATCGCAGCGTGCTGCACACCGCCCTGCGTGACCTGGGCAGCAAGCGGCTGGACGTGGATGGCGTTGAGGTACTGCAGCCGATCCGCGACGTGCGCGCAAGGGTGGGCGCATTTGCAGAACGCGTTCGCTCGGGCGAATGGCTTGGCCGCACCGGCAGGACCATCACCGACGTCGTCAATATCGGCATCGGTGGCTCGGACCTCGGCCCTCGCATGGCGTGCGAGGCATTGCGTGCATTCGCGCATCCCCTGCTGCGCATGCACTTTGTGGCCAACATTGATGGCGCTGCGCTGACTGACGTTTTCACACAGGTCGATCCTGAGCGCACCTTGTTTATAGTCGCATCGAAGACCTTTACCACCATCGAGACGCTGACCAATGCGCGTTCTGCGCGCGCATGGTTTTTGGCGGGGGGTGCGAACGAAGCGGACATTGCCAAACACTTTGTTGCCGTGTCGACCAACACCGAAGCAGTGAAAGCGTTTGGCATCGATCCGGCGAACATGTTTCCGTTCTGGGACTGGGTTGGCGGGCGTTATTCGCTGTGGTCATCCATCGGGCTGTCCATCGTGATTGCGATCGGCGCGAAAAAATTCGACGACATGCTGGCAGGTGCGCATGCAATGGATCGCCATTTCCGCGAAGCGCCGCTGGAACAAAATATGCCCGTCCTCTTGGCGATGATCGGCATCTGGTATCGCAATATTTTCAACGCAGCGACCATGGCCGTGCTGCCCTACAGCGAGCATCTCCAGAAATTGCCGTCCTATCTTCAACAACTCGACATGGAGAGCAACGGCAAATCGGTCGCGCTGGACGGTACGCCGGTCGCACATCCAACCGGCCCGGTGCTGTGGGGTGAGCCCGGCACCAACGGGCAGCATGCATTTTTCCAGTTGCTGCACCAGGGTACGCAACTGGTACCCATCGATTTCATTTTGCCGATTCACGCGACACACGCGCTGCAGGAGCATCACGTCCTGCTGATTGCCAACTGCCTGGCGCAGGGCAGCGCGCTGATGGAGGGCAAGACCTGCGACCAGGTAAAGGCAGAAATGCGCGCGGCGAATGCGCCGGCTGCGGATATTGAACGCCTGGCGACACATCGCAGCTTTCCCGGCAATCGCCCGTCCAACACGATCCTGCTCGACCGGCTGGACCCGACATCGCTGGGTGCGCTGATCGTGCTCTATGAACAAAAAGTGTTTGTGCAGGGCGTGGTCTGGAACGTCAATTCGTTCGACCAGTGGGGCGTGGAATTGGGAAAAGTTGCGGCGACACGCATTAGCGAAATGATTCGCGATGGCAAGGCCGGGGAAGACGCGGATGCGTCAACACGCCAACTGTTGTCGCGGTGCTTGCTGCCAAGGCATTAGCGCGAGATCGGGCTCTTCACCCACAATGCCCCGCTATGGTTTCGGCTTCACCTGTTGGTGGCGAGTCAGTTCAGGCGAATTGATATCACCACCTATGTCTTGTCTCGCGCCGCCGGGGCCAGTGGGATAAAGATTGCTGCCCGGATGGGCCGTTTCGCCTTCATGTGAGCGCAATGCGCCATCGACAATTCCGACGGGATTGGCCTCCGCAACTTCTTCACCTTCGAGCTCGTTACGACGATCACGATCAGGGCCTGCTTTACCGCTTTGCGGACCACTCACCTGCGTGCCTGCAACTGTTGCCATGAGACCTCCTTGGGATCCGCTGCGCGGGACCAGCTTTTTCAAGTCGGAAAAGATTCCATCAAGCTGGCCCGCGAGCGGAACCGGGGCCGAGCCCCGGTTTGGACAGGCTCTCGCAGGAATCGAAGCGCGCGCAAGAACCCGTTGGAAAAACTCTATCAAGTGTTGAAGGGTTCCCATGTAGGAAATTGCCGCATTTGCGTGGCAGACCAATAGTTTTTCTGGGGTGCAACTCGCTATTGCCGAGACTGTGGGTTGGTGGGTGGTGGATCCCTGGTCCAGCGGTGCTTTTCACCGGGAACGAGGATGAGGTAGACTTTTGTTCACGCAGTATGGGGATGTAGCTCAGCTGGGAGAGCGTCGCGTTCGCAATGCGAAGGTCGAGAGTTCGATCCTCTTCATCTCCACCAAAAATTTCTAACCCGCGGATTTTCGCGGGTTTTTCTTTTTGTTTGTTCGATTGACTGTTGCCGGATCTATACATTTCCCTCGCTTCCAGGCATGGGCATAGAAACCTGCGCCTGATGGGGTATGAGGATCGGGGCGATGCGGTCTATGTACAGGAGTGGCTGGTCGAGGTCCCGGGCTAGAGCGCGGTGGGTAGTTGCACTGACGGTGTGGCATCATCGCGAACGGCTGCTATCGGCCGAGGCTGTGTGAAAACGCGCGGGCGAATCGATATTGCTCATTTTCAGGGGT
>JBDTWS010000190.1:0-6732 GCA_040006575.1 Betaproteobacteria bacterium | reverse complement strand
CTGGGTCCCCGCCTTCGCGAGGACGACGGTGGTTAAGCAAAGTTTTTCTCCCAAAAAATTTCCCGCGACAATCCGGCACCGTAAAGCACGCTCAACAGATTTCCCCAAACACATGACAACCCTCACCGACATCCAATCCGCCCGTGCCGTCCTCGCCGGCCACATCGCCAACACGCCGTGCCTGCACTCACGCACGCTGTCGGAGATCACCGGCGCCAACGTCTATCTCAAGTTTGAAAACCACCAGTTCACCGCCAGCTTCAAGGAGCGCGGCGCACTGAACAAGCTTGCGTCGCTGACGGCGGAAGAGCGCAAGCGCGGCGTCATCGCGGCATCCGCCGGCAATCACGCGCAGGGCGTGTCGCATCACGCCACGCGGCTGGGCATTCCCAGCATCATCGTCATGCCGAAATTCACCCCCAACGTAAAAGTGGAAATGACCCAGCGGCACGGCGCAACCGTGGTGCTGCATGGTGAAAATTTCGATGAAGCCAAGGCGCACGCGCTGAAACTCGCGGCCGAACAGCAGCTCGTTTTTGTTCATCCCTATGACGACGAAAAAGTCATCGCGGGCCAAGGCACCATCGCGCTGGAAATGCTGGAAGCGCATCCCGAACTCGACACGCTGTGCATCGCCATCGGCGGCGGCGGTTTGATCAGCGGCATGGCGACGGCGGCCAAAGCCATCCGGCCGGACATCGACATCGTCGGCGTGGAAGCCAGCCGCTTTCCATCGATGCTCAATGCCATCAAGGGCCAGGCTGGAGCCTTCGGTGCATCGACCATCGCCGAAGGCATCGCGGTCAAGGAACCCGGCAAACTCACACGCGCCATCGTCGAGAAATTGGTGTCCGATATCCTTCTCGTCGAAGAGGGCGATATCGAGGAAGCCATCGTCATGCTGCTCGAAATCGAAAAGACAGTGGTCGAAGGCGCAGGTGCGGCATCACTGGCGGCGCTGCTGAAAAATCGCGCGCGCTTCGCCGGAAAAAATGTCGGCCTGGTATTGTGTGGCGGCAATATCGATCCATTGATGCTGGCCGAAATCATCCAGCGCGGCATGGTGCGCGCAGGACGGTTATCGCGACTGAAGGTCGAGCTGCGCGATTTGCCGGGGGCGCTGGCGCGCATCACCGGCGTGATTGCCGAGGCCAACGCCAACATTGAGGAAGTTCATCACCAGCGCGCGTTCACCAATCTGCCGGTGCAGTCGGCGGAGGTGGAATTCGTGCTGAAGACACGCAATTATGCGCATGTCACCGAGATTGTCGAGAGGCTGGCGGCGGCGGGTTTCAAGGCGCATACACCGTACACCTGAGCGCCGGTGACATCCGGTTGAGGCACGCGAGAATACGCGTAGCATTCGTCATTGATTCAAGGAGAGTTGCATGAAGATTTTTCGCATGATTCTGGCGGGTTCATTGCTGTCGCTGACCGCTATTTCGTCGCTGGCGCAAACGCGCGCGGATGCGGCAAGCACGACAAACGCAGCAACGTCGATGCCCGCCAAACCCGGCGAAATCTGGGCCGTCACCACCGTCACCGATTTCGTCGGCGCGCGCGATACCACGCCCAAACGCGAGAAGCAGCAGGAGCTGGGCTGCTTCGCACCGGGTGAAGTCACGGTCGCGAAGGCGGCCGAGATTCAATTGCCGATCGAGTTTCGCGGCCGTTGCTGGATCGCCAGCCAACGTGCGGAGCCGCTACGCCAGCAAGTGAAATATGCCTGCAGCGACAGCACCACCGCCGAGACCGCCACGCGTCAAAATCCGGATGGTTCGTTTGGCAGCCAGATCGTGGTGAACGTGCCCGAGAAGGGCGGCATTTCGATAACGCGCACGATGAGGAAGGCGCCGGGGAAATGTGATTTGTCCAAGCTGAAAGCGGTGCCGGCCACACCGCTTGCATTGCCGCCGAAGTAATGCGGCCGGAACCGGTCAGTCCGGAAGCTGAAAATTTTCGTTCGCCTGAGGCATCGAAGTGTATGGACGGGCTGACCGCGATTCAAATTTCTTCCGTTCGCCCTGAGCTTGTCGAAGGGTATTGATGGGCTGATGCGCCTGGATTTATTCAGGCATCGCACCCTGCGGTGGGGCCGGGGGTAGCCCGGCAGCTAAAGCGCGTCGGAGCATGCTCCGACCTTTCTTTTGCTTCGCCAAAAGAACCCCAAGGTCGTCGCCCCCTTCGGTCGGAAGCCGATGCATCGGCTTCCTTCGTTCGGCAGGCGCGAAGCATGCTTCGCGAAACCCCTGTCTCACCTCGGCGACTCCCACGGGGAATTTTAAAGACCAGGTCAAAGGCAGCGTGAAAAGCGACGAAAATTCTAGGGCTCCCAAATTCACAAGCGCAACTGGTTTTTCAGTGAGTATTCAGGTTCAACAAAAATGGAAAGGCCCGCATCGCGGGCCTTTCAATCGATCACTTCGTCGATATTGCGCTACGCCAACGCCTTCTCCAGCGCCCCCCGGCGCTGCGTCAACACCTGCGGCAAGCCATGCTCCAGCTTCGCCAGCAATTCATCATGCAACTTCAATTCCTGCTGCCATTGCGCTTGATCGACAGCGGTGATCGCGTTGAATGTTTCGGCGGCGAACGTTGACCCGGTCCAGTCGAGATTGGCGTAGTCCGGAATATTTCCCAGTGCCGTTTGTTTCGCGGCAGCCTTGCCTTCCACGCGTTCGATGATCCACTTCAGCACGCGCATGTTGTCGCCGAAGCCAGGCCAGACAAATTTGCCCTGGTCATTTTTGCGGAACCAGTTCACGCAATACAAATTCGGCGCGCCTTTACCGGCCTGCGCACCGATCTTGATCCAGTGCCCAAAATAATCCGCCATGTTGTAGCCGCAGAACGCGATCATTGCGAACGGATCACGGCGCACAACACCGATTTGTCCGGTAATGGCGGCCGTTGTTTCGGAGCCCAGCATTGCGGCCATGTAGACGCCATCGTTCCAGTTGTTGGCTTCCGTCACCAGCGGCACCGTCGACGAACGGCGTCCGCCGAAAATCATCGCAGACAGCGGTACGCCATCCGGGTTGTCCCATTCGGGATCGAGTGAAGGACAACGTGTGGCCGAAACGGTGAAGCGTGAATTGGCGTGCGCAGCAGGGCGGCCGCTGTCCGGTGTCCATGCCTGGCCCTGCCAGTCGGTGAGATGCGGCGGTGGTTCCCTGGTCATGCCTTCCCACCACACATCGCCTTCCGGTGTCAGCGCGACGTTGGTGAAAATGGTATCGGCCTTGATCGTTTCCATGCAGTTGGGATTGGTCTCGTACGAGGTGCCGGGAGCGACACCGAAGAATCCGGCTTCGGGATTGATGGCGTGCAGGCGAGCCGTCCCGTTTTTATCAACAACGGGTTTGATCCAGGCGATATCGTCGCCGACGGTGGTCACTTCCCAGCCTTGCGCCTTGAATGATTCCGGCGGAATCAGCATGGCGAAATTGGTTTTGCCGCAGGCCGAGGGGAACGCCGCCGTTACGTAATGTTTTTTGCCTTCAGGCGTTTTCACGCCGAGGATCAGCATGTGTTCGGCCAGCCAGCCCTGCTGCTTGCCCATCACGGAAGCGATGCGCAGCGCAAAACATTTCTTGCCCAAAAGCGCATTGCCGCCATAGCCGGAACCAAACGACCAGATTTCATGCGTCTCGGGAAAATGCACGATGTACTTGTGGTCCTTGTTGCAGGGCCATGACACATCTTTTTCGCCGGCGGACAGCGGCGCACCGACCGAATGCAGCGCGGGAACAAACTTGCCGTCGTTGCCGAGCACATCAAGCACCTTGCGGCCCATGCGCGTCATCAGTTTCATGTTGACGGCCACATACGGCGAATCAGATAACTCCACACCGATGTGCGCGATATGCGAGCCCAGCGGACCCATGCTGAACGGCACCACGTACATCGTGCGTCCCTGCATGCATCCGTCGAACAGCCCGCGCAATGTGGCCTTCATTTCATCCGGCGCGACCCAATTGTTGGTGGGGCCGGCATCTGCTTTTTTCTCGGAACAGATGTAGGTGCGGTCTTCAACGCGCGCCACATCCGACGGATTGGAAAGTGCCAAATAGGAATTGGGGCGCAGCTTTTCGTTCAGCTTGCGAAACGTTCCGGCGGCGACCAGTTCGGCGCAGAGGCGGTTGTATTCTTCATCCGATCCATCGCACCAGTAAATGCGGGCCGGCTTGGTGAGTGTGGCAACTTCTTCAACCCAGGCCAGCAGTTTCGCGTGGCGGGTCGGGGCATCGTTCAGGTGAACGGGTTTGACTTGGGCGTGCATACCAAGGTCTCCTCAAATTTAGCGGGCCAGCGGCGGGGTGGCCAGGGAAGCGATCTTCGTCGCATTTCCCCATATTGGACAGAGGCGGATTATCCCACAGTGACGTTGGTCAATGAACAGTCACATTAGCGTGATAAGGGTTGCAGCGGCTGTTGATGGCGGGAGAGAAATCGGCCATTTTCTTGCGCCGCATTGCCGGGCTGCCGGTAGAGAAAAACGTTTACCTTTTGTGCGACGCAACAAGCGCAACCGCTCGATTCTAACTACGCGTCTTCCGTTAAAGATTGTTGCCCATAAGTGGAGAACTTCTCCAGGACCGTAGCCATTTCGCTGTCCGGCAGCAGCGCCGGTTCGCCGATCTGCAGCGCCTGCCAGTACATGCGCGCCAGCGATTCCACTTCAACGGCAAGCGCCAGCGCTTTCTCAAGATCGGCACCGCACGCGATCATGCCGTGATGCGAAAGCAGGCAGGCGCGGCGGTCCTGCAGCGCGGTGAGAGCTTGACTGGACAATTCCTGCGTGCCGAAGGTGGCGTACGGCGCGCAGCGAATATCCTTGCCGCCGGCAGCGGCGACCATGTAGTGAAATGGCGGGATGGCGCGGTCCATGCACGCAAGGGTGGTGGCGAACGTGGCATGCGTGTGCACGATGGCGTGTACATCGCTGCGCGCCGCGTAGATGTCGCGATGAAAACGCCATTCTGATGAGGGCAGGATTTTTCCCTCGTGCGTGCCGTCCATGCGCATCGCAACGATTTCCTCGGCCCTGGTTTTTTCGTAGGGAATGCCGGTCGGCGTGACCAGGAAACCATCGTCGGTGCGCGCACTGACGTTGCCCGATTTTCCCTGGTTGATGCCGAGCTCATTCATCTGCAGCGACGTTCGAATGATCTTGTGGCGCAGCGCTTCGTGCGGGAGATGCTGGAGATTGAGGAATGTCATGGTGATGTTGGCGCGATGTTTGCGGCCAGTTGCGCAGGTGAGAACACGCCGCGTTCGGTAATGATGCCGGTGACGAGGCGCGACGGTGTGACGTCGAATCCGGGATTGGATACCCGCGTATCGGGATGAAGAATGAGCGCAGGCGCGGTGTTTGAGCCATTTTCGGCCTGCAGGCCAATCACAGAGCGGACTTCGGCTTCCCCGCGCTCTTCGATTTCGATTTCGGCCAGCGCGTCATTCAATGCGGGGTCGATCGTCGACACCGGCAACGCCGCATAAAAAGGAATGCCGTTGTCGTGTGCGGCCAGCGCTTTCAGGTACGTGCCGATCTTGTTGGCCACGTCGCCTGCGCGTGAAACGCGATCGGCACCCACCAGCACCACATCGACCTTGCCGTGCTGCATCATGTGCCCGCCGGCATTGTCGACGATGTAGGTATGCGGCACAACCTGCTCGCGCAGTTCCCAGGCGGTCAGCAGCCCCTGGTTGCGCGGCCGGGTTTCATCGACCCAGACATGCAGCGGAATGCCGGCCTCATGCGCCTTGTAAATGCACGATAGCGCGGTGCCCCAGTCGACGGTCGCTACCCACCCCGCATTGCAATGCGTCAATACGTTGACGGGCCGCTGCAAGCTCTCATGCATCGCGCGCAGCAGCGTGCAGCCGTGATTGCCGATCGCTTCATTGGTGGCGACATCATCGTCGGCGAGCGTACGCGCAAGCCGCCATGCGGCGTCTGCGCGTGACGCAGGAGCCAGCGGTACAAGGTGCGCGTTCATGGCAGCCAGCGCCCAGGCGAGATTGACGGCAGTGGGTCGCGTAGCCTGCAACAGCGCAATGCTTTCCTTGAGTGCGGTGTCCGATGCTTCCTGCCGCATCGCCAGCGCGACGCCAAACGCGGCGGTCACACCGATCAATGGTGCGCCGCGTACCTGCATGGCGCGGATTGCGTGCGCGGTCTCGTCACGTGTGCGCAGCACCAGCGTTTCAAACGTAAACGGCAGCCGCGCCTGGTCGATGATGTGGACCTCGCGCGTTCCCGCATTTTCGTCGTTCGCGGTCCAAATGCTGCGAAAAGATTTACCGCCGACTTTCATTTTGTCTTTCCTGCCGGTTTCCCCGGCACCCTGCCGGCGAGTTTATGCGATTTCCTCACACCAATTTCAATTGAAATCGACGCAGGATTTGGGTTCGAGCTTGGGTTCACACCAACACTCGTGTAAAATACCAATTTCCAACCGCAAGGGCTGGGGGTCAGCATGACCAAGTATATTTTTGTTACCGGTGGCGTGGTTTCCTCTCTCGGAAAAGGCATTGCCGCCGCCTCTCTCGCCGCCATTCTCGAATCGCGCGGCATCAAAGTCTCAATGATGAAGCTGGATCCCTATATCAACGTGGATCCGGGCACCATGTCACCTTTCCAGCATGGTGAGGTTTTCGTAACTGAAGACGGTGCGGAGACCGATCTCGACCTCGGCCATTACGAGCGCTTCATCTCGATGAAGATGA
>JBDTWS010000189.1:0-6745 GCA_040006575.1 Betaproteobacteria bacterium | reverse complement strand
GCCAGGCGCGACAGCTCGGAAGAAAACACCGGCGCTCCGTTGAGCGTGAACACCTCCGCCCTGGCGCGGGTCGGTGACTGGAACGTTATGCGCGCCAGCACGGGCGGCGGCCCGGCAGAGGCGGGGAGCTGCCCGGGGGAGACAGCACCCGTCGCCGGACATGCCACCAGATCCGTTCGCGCACAGCTGCCCTCCACAGCGATCAGCAATCCCTCCAGTACGCTGCCGTCCTGCTGCCAGTTGGCGGATTGAAACGCGTACCAGCGCGCATCGCCCGTGTTGCCGAACAGGAACCACGTGCCGAACGCGACGTCGCTTGTGGCGCGCCGATGATGAATGGAAATGCCGGAACCGTTGGTCGCGCTGTCGAACCACATGCCGTTGACATCGAATTTGGACGCGACGCGTGAGGCCAAAGTCTGGATCACGATATCTGCGCCGCCCTGATCCCAGCGGACTACGATTGGGCCGGCTTTCAAAGGTGTGAATTGAAATTCAGTCCGGTAGAGGAGCACCAATGGTACCGACGGACAAGGCAACGGGTTCAGCGTGGTACGCAACACCACCGTGTTTTGCGATTGCATCAACGCAGTATCAATATTGAATTTGTACCCCGCACAAAAATTGAGTTGTGCAGTGAAAAAAAGGGTTCTCGGTTGCCCGGCATAGCCGGTCTCGGGGTAAACCTTGAAAAGAAAATCCGGTGGCGCCACCAATGCTTTTGCCACACCGGTTGTTGCACTGCCCTCGCCCGCAAACACGGCCGCGCTGCATTGCGCGAATAGCGCCACAGACAATATGAGCAAGCGGATAATCTTCATGCGGCCCTCAGAATTGAAGTCGTTTCACGAACGACACGAACGCGGGCCGGCCATAGTGATCGATCGCCTCGACACGCAGGTTGTTCGCGTCCAGCACCGACACACCCACCGAGCCGACCGGCAACACCGATGTCGCCAGCCGCGGGCAATCATCGCCCGCTGCACAGGCGGGCTTTGTCGGCGCGGCAACTTCGTACGCCATGCCCACCAGCAAGCTGCCGCCGGCGGTCCACTGCATGCCCTGCAGCGCATACCATTTGGGACCTTTGGCCGGTGCTCCCGCAAACAGGAACCAGGTACCGAAGACTGCGTCGCTGGCAGCGGCATGATGAAACGAGATTCCCGAGCCGGTGGTATCCGGGTCGTACCACATGCCATCAATGTTGACGGTCGAGTGGGCGGCGGCGACCGTTTCCATCTCGACTTCTGATTCGGTGCTGCCGTCCGGCAGCATCATGATCACGCGCAACTTGCCGGTGGTGCGCGGCGTGAACGGCAGGATTCTCGCCGGCTGCCCGCACTCGAACACAGATGGATTGATCCTGACTGCCAGGATGCCCGAGGCGACACGGGATTCATCGAGTGTCGCTATCCCCGTACAGCCGTTTGCAAAAATAGTGCGCGCGGTGCCGAGCGTCGATGTGCGCGGTGCAACGTTGAGTGAGCGCTGGTCTGAGTCGCGCACAAAAACCGGCAGCGAGGGCGCTGCCGGTATCTGGCGTGGCGTTTCGGCCTGTGCGAAGCCAATGGCCAGCAGCAAAAGTGCTGCGTCAAAAAAACGACAGCAGTGGCCAGCTTCGCGTGAGGTCATTGGAATTTTTTTCCGCGAGAAATTTGAAAACTATCGAGTGAACCCTGCCCGCCTGCATGAGAGCCAGGCCGGCGGCGGCGTGGTCGGCGCCGCATTCAAAAATAATATTACTTCGTAAGCCGATATAAAGCCAATGTCCCCAGAAGGTTGGGCAACAGGGTTTGTTCCCGATCGTGGCTCATCACCAGCCGGCTCAACACCCGCAGCTTCTTGCGCTCACAGAAGTCATCGAAATCGGCCACGGTGCACATGTGGACGTTCGGCGTGTCGTACCACTGGTAGGGAAGGTTGTCGGACACCGGCATGTGTCCGGTCATGATTTGCCAGCGGTGCCGCCAGTAACCGAAATTGGGAAAGGTGACGATGGCTTCCCGCCCCACCCGCAGCATTTCATCGACCACTGCCTCTGTCCGCCTCATGGCCTGCAGCGTCTGCGAAAGAATCACATAGTCGAACGCGCCATCGCCGATTTCCTTCAGGCCGGATTCGAGGTTGGACTGGATCACGTTAACGCCGTTGTTCACGCATTGCAGCAGGCCGGCATCGTCGTTTTCAATTCCATAGCCGGTGATGTTGCGCGTTTGCTGCAGGTTCACCAGCAGCGAACCGTCGCCGCAACCGAGATCGAGCACGGATGAGTTCGGCTGCACCCAATGCGAGATGGCCTCGAAGTCCTTGCGCGTAATCATGCGGCCACCCTCGACAGGAAGGCGCGCACCACGCCGAGATAGCGCGGATCATCCAGCAGGAACGCATCGTGGCCGTGCGGCGCATCGACTTCGGCGTACGTCACATTCTTTTTTTCCTGCAGCAGCGCCTTGACGATTTCACGCGAGCGCGCCGGCGAAAATCGCCAGTCGGTGGTAAACGAAACGACCAGGAATCGCGCGGTCGCCGGCGCCAGCGCCTGAGCAAGGTCGCCACCGTGATCGATCGCGGGGTCGTAGTAATCGAGCGCCTTGGTTACGCGAAGGTAGGTGTTTGCGTCGTAATACTCGGAAAATTTTTCGCCCTGGTAGCGCAGGTACGATTCGATCTGGAATTCCGGCGCAAATGAAAAATTCTTGCCTTCACGCAGCACCCGGCCGAATTTGCTTTCCATCTGGTCATCAGAAATGTAGGTGATATGACCGATCATCCGCGCAACGGTGAGACCGTCTTTCGGCTTGACGTTGTACGCCGAAAATTCGCCGCCGTGAAAGGCGGGATCGCTCATGATGGCCTGCCGCGCGACTTCGTTGAAGGCGATGTTTTGCGCGGAGAGGTTAGGTGCGGCGGCGATGACCAGCGCGTTGCCGATCCTCTCGGGATAACGGTAGGACCAGCACATCGCCTGCATGCCGCCGAGCGATCCGCCCATGACGGCCGCGAGTTTTTCGATGCCCAGTTTCTGAATCAGGCGAAGGTGCGAGTCCACCCAATCCTCAACGGTGACCAAGGGAAAGTTGGCGCCGTACGGCTTGCCGGAATCGGGGTCGATCGATAACGGACCGGTGGAACCGAAACACGAGCCCAGGTTGTTCACGCCGATGACAAAAAATTTTTCTGTGTCGACCGGTTTTCCGGGGCCAACCATGTTGTCCCACCAGCCCACATTGTCAGCGTCATCTTCATACACGCCCGCTACGTGATGCGACGCGTTCAGCGCATGACAGATGAGGATGGCGTTCGATTTTGCCGCGTTGAGCGTGCCGTAGGTTTCGTACGCGAGGTCATACGCGCGCAGGCGGGCGCCACTGGCCAGCGGCAGTGGTTCGGCAAAATGCGCGGACTGCGGTATTGCGATCATGCAATTCAATCAGACAATAAAAAAGGCCCGACAGCTTTTGCTATCGGGCCTCCGGAATTTCAGATAGCCGCTTTAGCCGGATTTATTGGAAGTCATATTCTGGCCTCCGCGCCCGCAAGCTGATCGTCAAATCGGCGCAAGTGAAAAGTTACGCGAAGCGCGGGGTGATGTCAAACGGCGGCGTCCGCGCAAGGAGGGGACTCAGTGAACGCCGCGCACGCCACAGCCGCGCAAAATCAATCGCACCAGCTGGTCCGTTGCATGATCCAGTTCCGCCCGTGACAGCCGCGTTTTCCCCAGCACGGCGCACACCTGTGGCTGGAAATCCGCATAGGTTTGCGTGGCCGCCCAGATGGTGAAAAAAAGATGCCGCGCGTCGACCTTGTCCATCAATCCGCGCGAAGCCCAGTGTTCGATGACCAGCGATTTTTCATCGACCAGTTCTTTTAGTTCATTGCGCAGGTAGCTGCCGATGTGCGGCGCGCCGTGCAGCATCTCGTTGGCGAACACGCGTGACGCATCGCGGTGCGTGGCCGTCAAACGCATCTTGGCGCGGATGTAATCGCCCAGTCCGGTGGCGGGGTCGGCGTCGTTGCGGATGCCGTCGGTTTCGGCCAACCAGAGCGTGAGGGTGTTGTCGAGCACGGCCGTGTACAGCGAGGCCTTGGTGCGGAAATAGTAGTGCAGGTTGGCTTTGGGCAATCCCGCCAGCTCCGCGATCTCCGCCATCGTTGCACCCGCGAACCCGGCGCGCGCAAACACCGATTCGCCCGCCGCCAGGATGTCGGTGACGGCCGCGTTGCGAATGTGTTCCTTGCGCCTCAGCGCGACCGGCGGTTCGGCCGATACGTCGGTATCAACGTGTGCCAAAGATTCGGTCACCGGCGTCTCCCAGTCCCGGCACGATATAGCCGTGGTCGTTCAGTTTTTCATCGAGCGATGCGGTGGTGATCATGACATCGGGATGATGATCGAGCAGGTTATGCACGCCTTCAGGTGCGGCCAGCAGGCAGACAAATTTGAGGCTGGTGACCCCGTATTCCTTGAGGCGGTTCAGCGCAGCCACGGCGGAGTTGCCGGTCGCCAGCATCGGATCGACCACGATCACCATGCGGTCGGCGATGTCTTCGGGCACCTTGAAATAATATTCCACCGGCTCCAGCGTTTCCGGCGCGCGATACAGGCCGATGTGGCCGACCCGCGCGGCGGGCAGCAATTCCAGCATGCCGTCGAGCATGCCGTTGCCGGCGCGCAGGATCGAGACAATGCATTGTTTCTTGCCGCTGATGACCGGCGAATCAATGTCGGTGATGGGTGTCGTGATGCGGATGTTTTCGGTCGGCAGGTCGCGCGTCACTTCGTACGCCAGCATCTGGCTGATCTCTTTCACCAGGCGGCGGAAACCGGCGGTCGACGTTTCCTCCCGGCGCAGGTAGGTCAGCTTGTGCTGGATCAGCGGGTGCATGATCACGCTGAGGTTGGGAAACTTGGGATGCATTCTCTTCTCCAGTTTTATTATTGTGCCGAGACTAAAAAACGGTACCGTCGCTGTCGATATGAACCGGCGGCGGGCCACCGTTTCGTTTCTGCGCCGCGATTTTCCGGCCTGCCGCCCAGGTGCCGCCTTCCAGTACACATGCCAATGGAAAGTTGGCCCCATCCTTGTGCAACAAGCTGCGCACCTGTTCTGCAATGCGGTCCAGCGCCATGACAGTCACTGCGCGCCACTCTACAACAGCGGGCTCGCCGACGCTAAGCATTCGCGTGTGGAAGGCAGGATCACGCGCTTCCAGCACACCCATGTCCAGCAGCAAACCGCCATTGCGATATTCGGGCAGGCCGGTGAGTTCATCGAGACCGGTCACTTCAAAGCCGGCGTCTTCGAGCGGCTCGAGCATCGAATACGTCAGCCATTGCGAAAGCTTGTGGAACGGCACGCGGCCCCCGGTCGCTGCAGGGTGCGGCCAGCAATCGCCCAGTGAAACGCTGTCGAGCATCATGCGTCCCGGCCACATGGGGCCGAGCGCGAGCAGCAGCGTGTTGAGAATGAAACCGGCCTCAATGCGATTGTTTTTTGAATGCGATTTGAGATAGTCGAACAGGTTTCCCAATCGCGCGGGCGTGCCGAAAACGGCCGGTGTTGCAGCCGCGATTTCGCCCAGGCGTGCGAGCAGGGAAGCGCGTCCTTCAAGGCCAACGAGTGGATTACCGGCATCCACCTGAAACGCAGTTGCAATGTGTTCAGGACGTATTTTCGAAAGCGCGGCAGCATCGCTGCGCAAGGGATTCGCGGTGTCGGTAGATAAAGTGCCGGCGGCAAACAGCCCCAGGCTGGCGACGCCCAATCCTTCCGAGCGCGAAAGTGTCTGGCCGCTTGCGGCATCATTGAAATGCCAGGCAGCGCCGGCACCCGCATCGAGCAGCACACTGGGAATCACCAGGTCGATGCGCGCGCGCGCGCACTCCTCGTTTGCATTCGTGGCATCAAGCCCGTGGGCTTTGGCAATTGCACCCCAGCGATCGACACCACCCGCCTCAAAATGACGCCAGCGGCTGTGATATGGCACGTTCAAATCGGGATAGCGTTCACGAATCACGCCGGCAACATAGGCAGCGGTCTCCGGCAATTTTTCTTCATGCCAGATGAAATGCGTCGACGCGCCTTTTTCAACCGCAGCCATGACTTCGCGGCAGTGCCGGCGGACCGCTTTCGCGGTGAGCAGGATGGCCGCAGGATGCGATGATGGCACGGGTGTGTGCCAGCCGTTAAGTTCGGTTGCGTCAGCCTGCACAGCGTTCACTCTTCCAGCCCACGGCCCTTTGCCACGGCGAGTTCTTCTGCGTCAGGCATGTAGTTGGAGAAATAACCGGCCGCTTTCTTGGCGTCCATTTCGACTTTGGCATCCGCCGGAATCAATTCATCCGGAATCGGCACGCGCTCAACCACTTCGATTCCCTGCTCCACGAGTGCACCATGCTTCATGTCGCTCATCGAGGCCCAGCGGTCGATGCGCTTCACGCCCAGCCAGTGAAATACGTCGGGCATCAATTCCTGGAAGCGCATATCCTGCACGCCCGCCACGCACTCGGTGCGGGCAAAATAGGTTTCAGCGCGGTCGCCGCCCGGCTGGCGTTTGCGCGCGTTGTACACCAGGAACTTGGTGACCTCGCCCAGCGCACGGCCTTCCTTGCGGTTGTAGATGACGATGCCGACGCCACCCTGCTGCGCCATGTCAATGCACACTTCGATGCCATGCGCGAGGTAAGGACGGCAGGTGCAGATGTCGGAGCCGAACACGTCCGAGCCGTTGCATTCGTCGTGCA
>JBDTWS010000188.1:0-6791 GCA_040006575.1 Betaproteobacteria bacterium | reverse complement strand
CCTGGGCCGTGAAGCGATCAGCTGGACGCTGGGCCCATGGGAAACGTTCTGGCTATGCTTCTACGGCATGGCGACGTATGGAAATGCCGGCTGGCTGCGCGAGCAGGTATGCAAGTACATGTGCCCCTATGCGCGTTTCCAGGGCGTGATGTTCGATCGCGACACGCTGGTCATCGCCTACGACGAGGAGCGGGGAGAAAAGCGCGGGTCACGCTCGAAGAAGGCGGACCCGCTCGCGCTGGCGGCACAAGGAATGGGGGATTGTGTCGATTGCGAAATCTGCGTGCAGGTCTGCCCGACCGGCATCGACATACGCCAGGGCCAGCAGTACGAATGCATCGGCTGCACCGCATGCATTGACGGTTGCGACCAGGTGATGGACAAGATGGGTTACGCGCGGGGGCTGATTCGTTATGCCTCGCTCAATGGTGTGAGCCAGCACCTGGGTTGGCGCGAGATGATACGCCGCGTGTTCCGGCCGCGCGTGATGATCTACACCGTGGTGCTGTGGGCCATCATCCTCGCCGCCGCGTGGAGCCTTTATCACCGCGTGCCGGTCAAGGTGGACGTGATTCGTGACCGCGCTACCCTTTCACGCGAGGTGGGTGAAGGACTGGTCGAGAATGTATATCGCTTGCAGATCATGAACACGCAGGAGCGATTGCGCCTGCTCAAGATCACGGCCACCGGCATAGAGGGACTGCAGATTGTCGGCCTGCCGGCGTCCCTCGAGCTGGAGCCTGCATCAACGCGCCTGTACACCGTCAATTTGCGCGCGCCCTCGGCGACGACACAAAAGGGTTCCAACCCCATCATGTTTCACATCGAATCAATGACGCCGTCCGAGGCCGAATCGGATACTTTTCAGCTTCAGGAAAAATCGATCTTCTTCAAATAGCGAGCACCCCCATGTCAAACGCCGCGCAGCCCTCTAATCCCTACCCTCCCCACACTACGCCGTGGTATCGCGAGCCCTGGCCCTGGCTGCTTATGGCCGGCCCCGCGATTGTCGTTGTTGCCGGCTTCGCCACACTGGGCTTGGCGATCCAGAGCTCGGATGGACTGGTAGCCGACGATTACTACAGGCAGGGAAAGGAGATCAACATGACGTTGCATCGCGACGCACGCGCGCAAGAGCTTGGTTACCTGGCGCAAATTGCGGTCACGGGCGGTGGCCACGTCGTCGTATTGAGCTTTGCGCACGCCACGCCGGCATCGCCGCAGCTACGCCTGCTACTCCATCACCCCACCCGGAGCGGCCTTGACCGTGAAGTGTTGTTAAGCCGGTCGGTGGACGGAACGTATTCCGGTGCGATACCCACAGTCGAGGCCGTCCGCTGGGGTATGACACTCGAGGACGCGAGCCGTGAGTGGCGGCTGACCGGGGATTGGCTGGTGGGACGTGACTTGATCAAGCTCGGCGGCACCGTAGACTGAATGCGCACGCTGTTGAGCTGCAACAGATGTGTCGAGAGAAATACGTTCCCGACTACGGTTTCAACTTGCGCACGAGCTTTACAAAAGCCGGATCTGCTTCGCCCAGCGTCGACGTTTTGCCGGCGATGCGTCCCTCGGCATCGAGCAGGAGGATCACGCTGCTGTGATTGAATTCACCGCTGGATAATTCGCGATACTGGATACCGAGCATGGCGGCAAGTTTTCGTACGCTTCGTGCGTCTGTTCGCGCCAGCGTCCAGTTACCGAAATCGATATGGCGTTCGACCGCCATCGCTTTAAGGGTGGCGCTGTCGTCGCGAACCGGGTCGAAACTCACCATCAGGATGGGCAGTTTCGCCTGTTGTGGCGAAAGGCTCGCCTCGGTCTTTTTCAGCGCCTCGACGATGCGTGGGCAAACGAACTGGCAGGAGCTGTAGAACATCGTGACCAGCACCGGCTTGCCGCGCCAGTCGGCCAGCGTCGACGCGCGGCCATCCTGATCGGTGAACGATACCGGCAACTGATATACGGAATTCGCCGGCAATGCCGTTTGCTTCACCTGCGCACCGTCGGCTGCCAGGGGAAGCGAACACATTATCGCGGCGGCAAATACCGGTGTTGCGAACCCGGACAGTAAAGTGAAAATGGCTTTCATTTTTTCTCCACGGAAAGGGGCCGCACACAGCGGAAGCCGAGATTGTTGGTAGTCGATGTCGCGCTCAGCGAGGAGAGCAGCGCAATACGCATCAAAACCGCATAGTTGTCGCGATCCTTGAGGCTGATGGCGCCTGCGCCGCAAAATTGCAGCTTGTCGGGATCGCCCTGGTTGCGACTGTCGGCACTGACCAGCAAGGCGTTGAAATCATCCACCCATTCCCAGACCAGGCCGTGCACGTTGCTCACGCCATATGCGTTCGCATTGCCACCCCCCTCGCCCCCCACCGCAGCCAGCGGCACACTTGAATTCTGTGAATACCAGGACAGGATGCGCGCGCGCCAGGCGGGATTGCTACGTGCGTCGAACACCTGCTCATCGGCTGCGGCAACGTATTCCCATTCGAGCCAGGTCGGCAGCCTGCCCCCCTCCGCTTCGCAAAAAGCCTGGGCCGCAAACCAGCTCACGTTGGTGACGGGTTGGTCGACGCTCATGCCCGCGCCAAGTGCCAGCGGACCGCGCCACGTGTGTAGATAAGTCCCGTCTGCAAAAGTGGACGGCGCCTTGCCGCGTTGCCATTCGCGGTGCGATTTGACGAACGCAAGATACTCGCCTTGGCTGACCGGCGTCGTGCGCATGGCAAAAGCGGGGATCGCCGCGGGTGCGATGTCGGCGTCATTGGCAAGAACACTGGCGAACGACCCGGGCGGAATGGCCCGGTACTCGACGGTGGTAGTGGCGTGTGTCGGGAGCACCTGCATCGAAGCGAGCACTACCAGCATCCAGGCGGCGTGTCTTGCGCATGGTGCGCATCGCACGCCACTCGAATTCACAGGCATCAATGTTCTGCTTTTTGCGCGGTCACCGGTTGCGCCCGCACTTTTTTCACCTCATCCGCTGCGATGCGTCCGCCGGGATTGCCCCAGCTATTCAACACATACGAAAGGATATTGGCGACTTCGTCGTCGTTCAGCTGGTTCATCGGCGGCATGACCGAGTTGTACTCCTTGCCGTTGACCATGACCTTGCCGGTCAGCCCGTGCAGAACTACACCGATGGTCCGCTTTACGTCCTGTCCGATGTAATCTGATTTGGCTAGTGGTGGAAACACATTGGGTAGTCCTTCGCCGTTTGCCTGGTGGCAGACTGAACATGTACCCGTGAACAGCACCTTGCCCGCGTCGATTTGCTCTTGCTGCGTGAGCGCGCCGGATGCGGCCGCTTTTGTCGCGGTGGTGACGGCATCAAGATTGCGCTCGGCACGATCGCCGAGGTACACGGAATCAAGCTCCTTGCCGGAATAGATCGACTTGTTCTCCGGCCCGTCAACTTTCAGGATGGCGAGCGCCCCCTTGTTAAAGGCGCGGAAGATCGAGTGATCGACCAATACGTAACTTCCGGGTACCTCGGTATGAAACTCGACCATGGCCGCACCGCCGGCGGGAATCAATGTCGTCTGCACATTGCGCTGGACATTGCTGCCGCCTTCAAACCTGACCTTGTCAAAAATTTCCCCTATCACGTGAAAACTCGACACCAGGTTCGGCCCGCCGTTGCCGACAAACATGCGAACGTTCTGGTTCGTCCTGGCGGTCAGCGCCTTGTCGCCGGTGAGTGATCCTTCCGCACCATTGAACAACACATAGGTGGGCCGCTCGTCGATGGCTTTCTCCATATCGAACGGCTGCAGGCCCTTCGCGCGATATTTACCGGTGGTATAGAAATCCCCTTGCATGACATAGAACTCATGGTCCACCTTGGACATGCCACCCGGGGGCTCGACCAGGATCAGCCCGTACATGCCGTTGGCAATGTGCATACCCACCGGCGCCGTGGCGCAGTGGTAAACGTAAAGCCCTTCATTGATCGCCTTGAACGTGAACTGCGAGCGGTGTCCCGGTGCCGTGAAGCTCGACGCAGCCCCGCCGCCGGGGCCGGTTACGCCGTGCAGGTCGATGTTGTGCGGCATCTTGCTGCTGGGATGATTCTTCAGGTGAAATTCCACCGTGTCACCCTGGCGCACGCGGATAAAACTGCCCGGCACAGTGCCGCCGAAAGTCCAGAACATGTACGACACCCCCTCGGAGATGGGCATCTCTTTTTCGATTACCTCAAGCTCGACGATCACTCTTGCCGGGTAATTGCGGTTGATCGGTGGCGGCACATTCGGCGGGCTGGTGAGGATCGCCTGTATCGGCTTGCCGCGCGGCGGGCCAAAATCACCTGGCACCTTGGTCGGCGCAGCGTGCGCGGCCGCAACGGCCACCAGCGAACCCGACAACACTATCAGCACTGCCATGGATGCAGTGACTATCGCCTTTATCGTTTTTTTCATTGCGGCTCCAGAAGTCTTGATTGCGGAACCTGAAAGGTACGGTTTCGACGAAACGACTGTTTGATCTGTGTCAAATGCGGTCACGTTAATCAGGGGATCCTGTAAGCAGCAGCTGAAACCAGCGCCAAATGACGCGTGCCCACTGTCTCGCGGTTCGTGTACATCGCTTGAAAGCAAGCATCCAGACCCGGCTGATGACGATCAAAATTGCCTCAAATACACCGCTACCTGTCCCCCACTTTGCCCTTTGGGATTTGGGCTTCCGGCCGTTCTACCTGCTCGCGAGCATCTTCGCGGCGATTTCCATTCCGATGTGGATGCTTCAATACGCAGGCTATTTGCCGGTCGCCTATGTTCGGAGCATGGTTTGGCACGGACACGAAATGCTGTTCGGCTACACCCTGGCGGTGATCACCGGTTTTCTGTTCACTGCCGTACGCAACTGGACCGGGCAGCCCACGCCCACCGGCGCCGCGCTCGCGGCATTCGCGCTGCTGTGGGTCGCTGGCCGCGTGCTGGTGCTGACCCCCTTCGATTTGACTGCCGCGCTGGTGAATGCGGCGTTCCCGGTTGCGGTTGCCGTCGCCATCGCCCTGCCCATCTTTCGAAGCCGCAACCGCCGCAACTATTTCCTTCCATTGCTGCTGTTGCTGCTCGGCGCGGCGGCCCTGTCGCTGCATTTTTCATATGCGGGCCTGTTCGCCTGGCCCGAGCTCGCCGGCGTACAGGTGGGGCTCGACCTGGTGCTGTTCGTCGTCGCGGTGATCAGTGGGCGGGTGATGCCGATGTTCACCAACAACGGTGTGCCCGGCGCAAATGCCGTGAGCAAACCGCTACTGGAAAAGTTTTCGTTGGGCAGCGTGATGCTGTTGCTCGCCACCGACCTCCTGCAGGCGCCCGCTGCCGTCATTGCAGTGGTAGCGGCACTGGCGGCATGCGTGCACGCGGCGCGACTCGCGTTATGGCGGCCATGGCGCGTCGTGCACGCACCGCTGGTGTGGATTCTGCACGCCGCTTACGGCTGGATCGTGGTCTATCTGCTGCTGCGCATGCTGGCGGCCGCGGGGCTGGTCGCCGCGCCGCTTGCACTGCACGCGCTAACCATCGGCGCCATCGGCGGCATGACTATTGGCATGATGACGCGCACCGCGCGCGGCCATACGGGGCGCATGCTCACGGCCGATCGAGTTGAAGTCACCTGTTTTGTGCTGGTCCAGCTGGCGGCCATCTGCCGTGTGCTGGGTGGACTATTCGTGTCCAATGCGTATATGACGACGGTGGTGCTTTCCGGCGCCTGCTGGTCGCTGGCGTTCGCACTCTACGCAGTTCGCTATTGGCCGATCCTGTCGATGTCGCGGGTTGACGGCAAGCCCGGCTAGGCGCGCTTACGCGGGAGAATGTCCATGGCACTACATCATGCAGCGTCGGGAGAATTGATCAACATACGTCCCATTCCCGGAAAAATTTCAAGCGCCCTGTCCCGCGCGCTCTACAAATCCAGCCACCTGGAGGTATTCCGCATGGTCATGGAAGCGGGCAAAGTCATTCCTGAACACCAGGTGCCGGGCGACCTTACATTGCAATGCCTCGATGGTAGTGTCGAGATTTCCGTAAACGGCGTCACGCAGCTCATGCGGCCGGGGGAATTGATTTGCGTGGCAGGCGGCGACGCGCATGCGCTGACCGCGGTTGTCGATTGTTCCGTGCTGGTGACTTTGCTCAAGCAGGCCGAGAAGTTGCCCTAGTCAGTTCCGCTGCGCGTCAACCCGAAGCCCTGAGGTATTTAACCGGAATTTCGCCGTGCGCCTGCGGGTTCGCGTAAGCCTGCAGGGGCCCGCAAGTTCGTTTCCTGCAAAATAAAAACGAATATTCTGTCGAATTGCCGTGCAGCCGTTCGTCGTAACAGTGAAGCAAGGCAACCGGCCCGCATGAAGATTGTGGCCGGAGGGTTCGCCAAACCTCACTCGACCACCACCGGAGAGAAACATGCCCCGAACGATTACCATCAGCCTGCCCGTATCTGATCTCGTAGCGTCAAAGGCTTTTTACACGGCACTGGGCTTCACCAACAATTCGCAGTTCTCGGACGATTCCGGCGCGCTTATGTTGTGGAGCGAGACAATCAGTGTGATGCTGTTGACGTACGCCAAGTGGGCCACTTTTACGACTCGCCCCATTCCACCAAAAACATCCAGCGAGGTCGCGCTGAATATTTCCTGCGAATCACGCGACGTCGTCGACGCAATGAACAATGTGGCCGCTGCAAACGGTGGAACCGCGGATATCAATCCTGTTCAAGAACATGTGTTCATGTACGGTCGCGACTTCGCTGATCCTGACGGTCACATTTGGGGGGCGATGTGG
>JBDTWS010000187.1:0-6937 GCA_040006575.1 Betaproteobacteria bacterium | reverse complement strand
TAGCCGGGGGTAGCCCGGCACCTAGTCACTTTTCTTGCTTCGCCAAGAAAAGTAAGCAAAGAAAGGCGACCCCAGGTTCGTCGGCCCTGACGGGCTTCCCGTCGCAATACAGGGACGACCGGCCGCTTCGCAAACTCGGACTCGTGGTGGCATTCGCCAAGAGGTTGAATTTGTGCTCGTCCTCAAACATGCGAAGCGGACTGCCCCAGTCGTCCCTGTATTACTCGGCAACTCGCATGGGGGGCCCTGAAGTCAAAGGCGTCCTGTAGCAATTTGCTCTAGCCCATCTTGCCCTTCGACGGGCTCAGGGCGAACGGTGTGGGCGCAGAAACCAATAGGCCCAAGGCTAATGGCGTAGTTTTGGGATTTCACATGCGCTGCTACCTGCGCCTAACCCCGCTCCGTAACACTCCGCTCATCTGCAAACTTCTCCAGCTGCACCGCGGGTTGCGGCTTCCATTTTTTCGCGCGGTGCTCCGCCACCACCGTCGTAAATATCCCGCCCCGCACCCAGAATTTCGCCGTCAACCGGGCGAACCTCGGCGCAATCGCTTTCACGATGTCATCCAGGATTTCATTGGCCACGGCCTCGTGAAATTTCCCTTCATTGCGGAACGACCAGATGTACAACTTCAGACTTTTCAGCTCCACGCAACGCGCCTCCGGGATGTAGTCCAGGTACAGCGTGGCGAAATCGGGCTGGCCGGTAATGGGGCAGAGGCAGGTGAACTCCGGGATCTGCATGTGGATCACGAAATCGCGCTTGGGCTGCGGATTGGGGAAGACTTCCAGCGATTTCTTCGCGGGGGCAGTCGGTTTGTCGCCCAATTGAGTCAGTCCACCCTTGGACTTCAAGGCGCGCGCCTGACTTTTCACGGACTTAGCCGGGTTAGTTGAAGTGGAATCTTTTTTGCGATTGGTAGTCATTGAATTAGTCATGGTGTTTTGCGGGTCTCACCCAGGAGCTCACAAGGGGCTAAGTTCGGTGTCGGGTTGGTATTGCTAAAACCGTTACGTTAAAATTGTCGTCATTGTATTTCACGAGGCCCGCTCATAGGTCGTAAACAACGACGTTGCAGCGGGTTTTGTGCAATTTGGGCCGTCTTAAAAGCGTCCCGCCAAAATAAAAAACAGGAAGAGATAGTGCGTCTAACCCAGATCAAGCTTGCCGGTTTCAAGTCGTTCGTCGATCCCACCACCATTGCAGTGCCCGGCCAGCTGGTCGGCGTCGTCGGCCCAAACGGCTGCGGCAAATCCAATGTCATCGACGCGGTGCGCTGGGTGCTGGGCGAATCGTCGGCAAAAAATTTGCGTGGCGAAAAAATGGAAGACGTGATTTTCAACGGCTCCTCCACGCGCAAACCCGGTGGTCGCGCCGCGGTCGAACTGGTGTTCGACAATTCGCTGGGCAGGGTCGGCGGACAGTGGGGCCAGTACAGCGAAATCTCGGTCAAGCGCGTGTTGACGCGCGATGGCAATTCCGAATATTTCATCAACGGACAGCATGTGCGCCGCCGCGATATCACCGATGTGTTCCTGGGCACGGGCCTCGGTCCACGCGCCTACGCCATCATCGAGCAGGGCATGATTTCGCGGGTGATTACGTCGAAGCCCGAAGAGTTGCGCATATTCCTCGAAGAAGTGGCCGGCGTATCAAAATACCGCGAACGCCGTCGCGAAACCGAGGCGCGACTCGAAGATTCGAAAGAGAATTTGCATCGCGTCAGCGACATTCTTTCAGAGCTCGACAAGCAGGTTGAAAAGCTGACCGACCAGGCCGCCGTCGCCGCGAAATATCACGAGTTCAACACCGAACTCAAGCTCAACGAAAACCTGTGGGCGTATACCAAGCAGCGCGAAGTCAAGGCGGCGCGCGAACGCCACGCCAACGAAATCATCAAGACCGAAACCGGTTTTGAAGGCGAGACCGCACGCCTGCGTGAAGTCGAAGCCGAGCTCGACAAATTGCGCCAGGATCACTACACCGAGACCGACCAGCTCACCGCCGCGCAAGCCGGCATGTTCGAAGCCAACACGACGGTGGTGCAACTTGAACAGGAAATCAATTACCTGGGCGACAACCGCCGCCGCCTGACCGCGCAGATCGACGCGCTGGCGCAGCAGATCGGTGAAGTCGAAACCAATCGCGAATCGACCGCCAATGAACTCGAGCGCTGGCATCGCGAACTGGCCAGCGGCATCGACCGCGTGGCGGAATCACGCGAGCGCGCCGAAGTCGTGCGCAATGATGTGCCGACGTTCGAAGAAAAATTGAAGGAAGCCGCCAACACCACGCGCGGCATCGAGAATGAAGTGCGCACCGCCGAGCAGGGCCAGGCACTGGAAGAAGCGCGCGAATCGAATGCGCTGAAAATCCTGTCGCAACTCGAGCAGCGTAAGAATCGCCTGACCACCGAGAATATGAACCTGGTGGTGCCTGAGCCGGATGCGCTGTCGCAAGTGGAAGCCGAGCGCGCCGAAGTGCAGGAGATGGTGCTGCAGCTCGAAGAGAAAATGTCGGATGCCGACAAGCTGCTGGCTGAACTGGAATCGCAGCGCAAGAAATCGGTCGACGCCATCGGCGACGCGACCCGCGAACTGGCGCGTATCGAAGCTGCATTGCTTGCCCTGCAAAACCAGCAGGCGCGCCTCGACAACAACAATCGCCTGGCGATGTGGCTGTCGAAATACCAGCTCGATAACGCGCCGCGCCTGTGGCAGGCGATCAAGATTCGCGAAGGCTGGGAAGATGCGCTGGAGTCGGCGCTGGGGCTGAAGCTCAATGCGATCAAGCTGGCCGATACGTCGGTCATCGATCGCGTGGCCGGTGATCCGCCACCCGGCAGCGTTTCGCTGTATTTTGAAAACGGCAGCGTGAACACGCCGGCTGCCGCCGGTTTCACCGCATTGTCCGATTGGGTCACGGCAGAAAATCCCGCCGTGCTGCCGTTCGTGCGCGAGTGTCTCGCCAATGTGTTCGTGCTGGAAAACGAAGCCGAGGCCAGCACGCGCATGAAGTCGCTGCCGTTCGGCGCGGTGCTGGTCACCGCCAGCGGTCATCTGTACAGCCAGCACGGCCTGGTCTTCCATGGCCCGCAATCGGAACTGCACGGCGTGCTGCAGCGCCAGCGCGAAATCGAATCGCTGAAAACCGAGCTGCCGGGCAAGATTGAAGCGCGCCATGCGCTGGAAGCCACGCAGAAGGAAGTCGAAGCGCGCCTGACCGACACCCAGGAATCGCTGCGCGATTTGCGCGTACGCATCCAGGAAACGAAGAACCGCGAACACGGTTTGCAGATGGAAGCGCTGAAACTTTCGCAAGCGGTTGCGCAAGCGGAAGCGCGTCGCGGCGCCATTCGCGAAGAGATGGCGATGATTGATGCCGACATCGAGAAAGAGCGCGCCGAGATGGCAGAAGCACAAGCTCGACTCGAAGAGGGCGGCAACAAGATCGGCGAGATGACCGACAAGCTGATGGAATTCGAACAGGCGCAACAGGCGGCGGAACGTGCACTGGCCGATGCGCGCGAGCGTGTGAACGCAGCCGATCGCGCGGCGCAGGAAGCGAATTATTTCGAGCGCTCCTGCCACGACAAGATCAAGTCGCTGTCGGAAATGGTGTCGCAGCTGGAGAAGCGAGCGGAGGCGGTGACGCTAAGCCGTGGCGCGCTCTCGACCGAACTGGAAAATTTGCAGGAAGGCAATATCCGCGAACGCCTGCAGACGGCGCTTTCGTTGCGCAGCGAAAAAGAAAAAGACCTGGCCGCTGCGCGCGAGGCGATGGATTCTGCCACCGGCAAGTTGAAGGAACTGGAAGAGCGCAAGTCCGGGATTGAGCACAGCCTGCAACCGCTGCGCGACAGGATCACCGAACTGCGCATGAAGGAACAGGAAGCGCGCATCAACGAAGAGAATTACACGCTGCAATTGACCGAGTCGGGCGCCAATATCGAAGAGCTGGCCGACATGGTTGAGAAGAAGGCGCGCTCCACCGCCTACCAGGCCGAAATCAACCGCCTCAACGCGGCGATCGCGGAGTTGGGTGCGGTCAATCTCGCGGCGCTGGCGGAACTCGAGCAGGCATCCGAACGCAAGAACTTCCTCGATGCGCAATCGGCCGATTTGAACGAAGCCGTGGCCACGCTGGAAGCGGCGATCAAACGCATCGACCGCGAAACCCGCGACCTGCTGCAAAACACGTTTGATATCGTCAACCGCAATTTCATGGAACTGTTCCCGACCCTGTTCGGCGGTGGCAATGCGTACCTGAGATTGACCGGCGATGAAATCCTCGACGCCGGCCTGCAGGTGTTCGCACAGCCGCCGGGGAAAAAGAATCAGTCGATCCAGCTGTTGTCGGGCGGCGAGAAAGCATTAACGGCGTTGTCGCTGGTGTTCTCGCTGTTCCGCCTGAATCCTGCGCCGTTCTGCCTGCTCGATGAGGTCGACGCGCCGCTGGATGATTCGAACACCGAGCGCTTCTGCGCGCTGGTGAAGAAAATGGCGGTGTCGACCCAGTTCCTGTTCATCACGCACAACAAGGTAACGATGGAGATGGGTGAGCAACTGGTGGGTGTGACGATGAATGAACCTGGCGTGTCGCGTATCGTCGAAGTGGATATAGATGCGGCGAAGCGGTTTGCGGCGTCGCCGGTGCCGGTGGCGGCTTGAGATATTTGTCGCAGCGGAAAGAAGTGAAGCGGTCAAATTGATACCGTTCGTGCTGAGCCCTTCGACAAGCTCAGGACAGGCTTTGTCGGAGCATGGGGATGGGCTGAAAGATCGTGCCTTATCCAACCCTTCGACGGGCTCAGGGCGAACGGTGCATAGTTTGAGAGTTATAGTGATGAAACACTAACGCCAGAGCGCATTTCCAGCCATTTTCGCCACGAAATCCGCACCAGTGCTAGAGTTTTATCCACAAATTCGAATTTGCAACCGCTCCAACAGAAATCGGAAGGCAGGCAATGATCAGTGATTTCCAGATGGCGCTGGTGGGCATCGCGGTGGTGGTGGTGATTGCCGTCATCGTCTACAACCGCTGGCAGGAATCGAAATACAAGCGGCGTGCCGAGCGTGCTTTTTCGGCCGACCATCCCGATGTTCTGTTTGGTGCTTCACGTGAACGTGGTGAACACGGGGAACACGCCGACCGCGTGGAGCCCCAACTGGGCAGCATGCCCGCAGCACGCCTGCATGACGATGTCGAAGAGGGACTGCTCTCGCCCATCGTGTCCGAACCGATTTTCCCACGCAGCGCCGACGATTCGAACGGTCCCGCCATCAATGGCGAAATCGATACGGTCGCGCTGGTCCTGGCCGATGCGCCCATGCTGCCCGACCAGTTCTGGCCCACGCTTCGCCAGTCGCGCCAGGTATCGAAGCATATTTTGTGGGAGGGCCTGGTCGCGGGGCTGTGGCAACCGATTTCCGAGAACAGCGACGACGATACCGGCTATCGTGAATTGCGCGCGGGGCTGCAGCTGGCCAGCCGCAGCGGCGCGGTGGACGCCAATATGCTGCAGTCATTCAATGAAATGATGGCGGCGTTCGCGCATGGCATCGGCGCGGTTTCCCAGCGCGAAGACGTTGCCGCCGCGACCGCACGCGCGCAATCGGTCGATGCACTGTGTGCCGATACCGATATCGAAATCGCGGTAAACCTTATCGGCAAGAGCGGCGTCACATTTGCCACCACGAAGGTGCGCGGGCTGGCGGAATCGCACGGGATGGTCGCGATTCCGTCCGGCGAATACGTGCTGCATGATGAGCTGAATCATGTCCTGTTCACGCTGCGAAACATGAATCCCGAAGAACCGGCCGGCATCAAGATGGCGGGCACCTACCTGACGGGCCTCTGCTTTGCGCTGGATGTGCCGCGCACGCCGCATCCGGAAAAGACGTTTGAGAAAATGATGACACTGGCACTGCGTTTCGCCGATGCGCTTCAGGGCGAAGTGGTTGACGACAACCGCAAATTGCTGACCGCCAACGGCCGCAAATCGATCAGCGACACCATCGTGCAGATCGCCGCCGACATGCAGGCACGCGGCATCGTCCCGGGCAGTTCGGCCGCGCTGCGCCTGTATTCCTGAGCGCATCATGGCGGGTGCTGCAGCCAGTGCGGATGTCGCGCGCATTGAAGAACTGAGGCGCGAACTCGAGACGCACAACTACCATTATTACGTGCAGGGCGAGCCCACCATCGCCGATGCGGAATGGGACACGCTGTTCCATGAGCTGGTGGCGCTCGAAGCGAAACATCCCGAACTCGTCACCGCCGAATCGCCGACGCAGCGCGTGGGCGGCAAGCCGCTCGATGCTTTCGCCACGGTCACTCACCGTGTCGCCATGCTGTCGCTCGGCAATGCCTTCAGCGATGAAGATATCGAAGCCTTCGACCGGCGCTGTCGCGAGGGCCTTGATGTCGCCGCCGAAATTGAATACGCGTGCGAGCCGAAATTCGACGGCTTGGCGATCAGCCTCACGTATGAAAAAGGCGTATTCGTGCAAGGTGCCACGCGCGGTGACGGCAGTGTCG
Source organism: Betaproteobacteria bacterium (assembly GCA_040006575.1). Taxonomy (GTDB): domain Bacteria; phylum Pseudomonadota; class Gammaproteobacteria; order Burkholderiales; family Usitatibacteraceae; genus UKL13-2. The sequence goes on along the minus strand of JBDTWS010000187.1, from coordinate 396 downwards.
GCGAAGACGTCACACAGAATTTGCGGACGGTGCGGTCGATTCCACTATCCATCGCCAGCAAGGCAAAAATCCTCGAGGTGCGCGGCGAGGTGCTGATGCAGCGCAAGGATTTTGACGCGCTCAATGCCCGCCAGGCGGCCAGGGAAGAAAAATTGTTCGTCAATCCGCGCAACGCCGCGGTGGGCGCATTGCGCCAGCTCGATCCGAAGTTGACGAAGGAACGGCCCCTGACTTTTTTTGCCTATGGCATGGGTGCCGTGGATGGTGCTGAGATGCCGGCGACGCATTCCGCGATGATGGACTGGCTGGGCGAATTGCGTTTCCCGGTGGCGAAACAACGTCGCGTGGTGAAGGGCGTTTCCGGGCTGCTGGATTTCTACAAGGATATCGGTGGGA
>JBDTWS010000186.1:0-6945 GCA_040006575.1 Betaproteobacteria bacterium | reverse complement strand
ACAACGGCTTCTTCGATCAGGTTCAGTTCTTTGCTCATGATGGTCTCCGGATTGAGTGAGTTATTCGTTTGTGACTATTTAGAATGTGACGACGCATTCACCACCGCCGACGAGGGCCAGTGACAGGTCATCCAGCTTGAGCGGTTCGTTGTTGATGACAACTTGTTCAATAGCAACAACGGCTTCTTCGATCAGGTTCAGTTCTTTGCTCATGATGTTCTCCGGATTGTGTGAGTGTTTGGTTTGTGACTATTTAAAATGTGACGACGCATTCGCCGCCGCCGACGAGGGCCAGGGACAGGTCATTCAGGCTGAGTGGTTCGTTGTTGATTACAACTTGTTCAGTGGCAACAACGGCTTCTTCGATCAGGTTCAGTTCTTTGCTCATGATGGTCTCCGGATTGAATGAGTAATTGAGTAAGATTGATTAGAATGTGACGACGCATTGACCGCCACCGACCAGTGCCAGTGAAAGGTCATCCAATTTGATCGATTCGCTGTTGCTAGAGAATTGTTCTGCAGGAACAATGGTTTCTTCGACAATGCTCAGGTCTTTGCTCATGGTGATCTCCTTGGTATGATGACGATAGGGGAAACAACTAAAAGAAATAATAAAATGTGAAAAAAGTCACAGTTTGAGCTAGATTACTGTGCTAGTTATGTGATTTGCAAGGATTTTCTCGAGTGCCCACCACCACCCAAACTGCCGAATCTGCAGGTCGACTTCGAGAAGCCTCGCGGCTGATTGACGACGCGCTGAAAAAGGGCACGTGCTCCGATCCGCGGCTCCTCGAATTAAGTGCGCTCGACCTTGCAAATATCCGGGTGGACGTCCCCGAACAATTGCGGATCATGTTGGCTGCGGCTCGTTTCTTCTATGTCACCGGACACGCGTTTCGAGCGATTCCCATTGCGCAGATGGCGCGTTCCTTGGGCCTCGAGGCCGCGCTTCCCGAGCAGACGATCGATGCGTTGATCGCAATTGGAATTTGTTCTGCCGATTCGGCCGGATTGCCGTCTGCCATGGAAGCCTACGCCGACGCATTGGTGCTGGCCCAGGGGCTCAAGGATGAGACGCGCGAGGCCAAGATTTGGCAAAATCTTGGCGCGGCGCTGGTATATAGCGGACTGCATAGCGAGGCGTTGAATTGTTTCCGCGAATCCCTGAAGTTTTCGGACTCGAATCCTGCTCTAAAGGGTCTTTCGGCCGGGACCTATACCAATATTGCGCTATGCCATCTTCATCTGGACGAAATCCGCCAGGGATTGGCAGCAATCCAACGGTCAATTGACCTGTCTGGGGAACCGGCAGATCCGTTTTCAGCACTCAATCGCGTCTTGGCCGAGAACTACTTCGCACGACTTCTGCTTGAGGTGAATAATTTCGATGCGGCCAAGCTGCATTCCAGGCTGGCAAGGAAGTATGCTGCTGACTCAAATACGCCAAGAGCAGACATTTCAGCGTCGGTTGCTGAAGGGTTGACTGAGGTATTTTCTGGCCAAGTTGACGTAGGTATTTCGCGACTAACCAATACCCTCGAAAGGGCCCGAACGTTAAAGGTCACCAGTCGGGAAGCGCTGGTTGCCCTTGTCAAGGCATTCGAGTTCATCGGACAACCGGACAGGGCATTGATTTATCTGCGGCAAATGCTGGAGCAGCAGCGGGATTCACAAGAGCAGAACGCGCTTAAGCATGTGAAGCTCCATTTGCAGCAACTGCATCCGGGCATTGAAGACGAGTCCAGCGCCATCCGTCGCCTGCAAACCAGGGAAGAAGTGCTGGAAGGGCGAATCGCCAAGCAGGAATTGACACGGCAGTCACAGGAGCTTTTCAAAGCTCGCGTCGAGGTCATGGAGCGCCTGGCGGTCGCCGCTGAATTGCGTGACGACTCGACCGGTGAACATTCCTATCGCGTCGGCCGCATGGCCTCGCTATTGGCGAAAGAGTTCGGCTGCGACGACGATACTGTATTCATGATCGACATTGCAGCCCGCCTGCACGACATCGGCAAGATTGGTATTCCCGACGGCATCCTGCTGAAACCCGCGCCGCTTAACGCCGCCGAGCGTGATGTCATGAAAAGCCACACCACCATCGGCGCGGAAGTATTGGCCAAAAGCAATATCGCGCACATGCAGATGGCCGAGGAAATCGCGCGGCATCACCACGAATGGTGGGACGGCACCGGTTATCCGGGCAGCCAGTCCAGTTCAGGTATTCCGCTGGCCGCGCGCATTACCGCGCTGGCCGACGTGTTCGATGCGTTGACGCATGCACGCCCCTACAAATCGGCGTGGACCCTCGACAGCGCACTGACGGAAATCCTGTCGTTGCGGGGCAGGCAGTTCGATCCCGAGTTGACTGACCTTTTTTTGGGCTTGGTGGCGCGCCTGCGTCGCGAGCACGACAATCTGGATCTTTTCCTCGGTGCCGCCGCCAAGGAATCGCCGTTCCTGCAAGCGCGCGACCGCATCCGGCTCACGCTGGAAAAAGACCCGGACGACGGCGCCCAGAGCTCGATCAGCCGGCTGGACATGCAGCGCTAAGTTTCAACGCGGCACGGTCACGAGTATTTGAAGACGGCTCCTATCGTGTGACTGTTGCTGGGTGGCGGCTTGATAGTGGTCACCAACATCGGTCGCTGGGCGCTGAACGTTTGGCCGCCGAACCCCCTCCCGTGACAGGTCTATATTTACCCGGCAGTCAGTAACGGGCTATAATCGCTGGGTTTGTCAGCCTTCGGAAAAGTCTCGTGCGCAACCGCTTTGTCATAGGCAACTGGAAATTGAACGGTAGCCTGTCTTCAAATGCGGCGCTGCTGGATGCCCTGGTGGCCGCGAATGCTTCTGCCGCAGGCAAGTTTTGTGGCGTTTGCGTACCCGCGCCCTACCTGGCGCAGGCGCAAGCGGCGTTGACGGGTTCGGCACTAACCTGGGGTTCGCAGGATGCCAGCCAGTTTGAAGCAGGCGCCTATACCGGTGAAGTGTCCGCCCTGATGGTCGCAGACTTCGGTAGCCGTTACGCGCTGGTAGGCCACTCGGAACGCCGGGCAATTTTCGGTGATTCGGATGCGGTGGTTGCCCAGAAATTTGGGCAGGTGAAAAAAGCCGGGTTGGTCCCCATCTTGTGTGTGGGCGAGACATTGGCAGAGCGGGAAGCAGGCAATACGGAAAACGTAGTCGCCCGGCAGTTGAAAGCCGTCGTCGATGTGCATGGAATCGGCGCGTTGCGGGGTGTGATTCTGGCTTACGAGCCGGTCTGGGCAATAGGTACGGGCAAGACCGCGTCCCCGGCCCAGGCGCAGGAGGTGCATGCGTTTCTCCGTGGTGTGGTGGAGAAATGGGACTCGCATGTGGCGCTGGAGCTGCCCATTTTGTACGGGGGCAGCGTCAAGAAATCGAATGCGCCGGAATTGTTCGCAATGGCGGATGTGGATGGTGGGTTGATCGGCGGTGCATCGCTGGTGGCCGAAGAATTTATGGGTATCTGGAGCGCGTTGTAATTTTTTAGAACGCGCTGTGTTGCTGTCTCTGTTGTTGCTTAGTGATTTAAGGAAGTCGATATGTTGGCAAATCTGGTTTTGATTGTTCATGTGATCGTTGCGTTGTCCATTGTGGTGCTGGTGCTGTTGCAGCATGGCAAGGGCGCCGACATGGGTGCAGCGTTCGGCAGCGGGTCCGCCGGCAGCCTGTTTGGCGCATCGGGCGCAGCGAATTTCCTGTCGCGCGCGACGGGCGTATGTGCGGGGATATTTTTTGTCACTTGCCTTGCGCTGACCTATTTCCACGCGCCGAAGGCGGCAACCGGCGTAATGGGCGGCGGCGTCATGCAGGACATGGTTCCGGCGAAGGATGGTGGAGCGAATTCCATTCCGGTGCCGGGAGCGCCTGCAACTACGCCAGCCACCGCACCCGCAGCAGCACCGGCAACGCCTGACGCTGTTCCTGCGCAAGGTGAATCGAAGTCGCCGCAGATTCCGAAGTAAATTCGCAGTAAAATTCCTCGTTGTACCTTGTTGTTGTAGTTGGAAACTTGCCGTCGTGGTGGAATTGGTAGACACGCTGTCTTGAGGGGGCAGTGCGGAAACGCGTAAGAGTTCGAGTCTCTTCGTCGGCACCAGAATCGCAGTAGTGGCATAGCCGGGGATCATCGGCATGCCTTAAATCGGGGTAGAAATTGCGGAAGTCAGCAGCAGTCGCAGTCGTTAACAACGGCCTCGTTCGCTTCGTTTGTACAACGGCCACTGGCAAAATCGTGCACTTGCAGCCAACCTGACATGCTCGAAAACTATTTCCCCATCCTGATTTTCATCGCTGTCGGCGTCGCGATCGGCGTGCTCCCGTTGGTAGCGAGCAAGGTGTTGACCATTCTCCTGGGCGACAATAATCCCGACGCGCAAAAACTCTCTCCCTACGAATGCGGATTCGAGGCATTCGAAGATGCGCGCATGAAATTCGACGTGCGTTATTACCTCGTCGCCATCCTGTTTATTTTGTTCGACCTGGAAATTGCCTTCTTTTTCCCCTGGGCCATTGTGTTGCAGGAAATCGGCTGGTTCGGTTTCCTCGCGATGATGGTGTTCCTGGGCATCCTCGTTGCTGGTTTCATATACGAGTGGAAAAAGGGCGCTTTGGACTGGGAATGAGCGAATGAATACGGAGATCAAACATGCCTGAAGGCGGAGTAGCCACCCAGAGTGGTAGCCAGGGCTTTGTAACCACGCAAGTGGATACCTTGCTCAACTGGGCACGCACCGGCTCAATGTGGCCGATGACGTTCGGCCTCGCGTGCTGTGCCGTGGAAATGATGCATGCCGGCGCATCGCGTTATGACCTCGATCGTTTCGGCGTGGTGTTTCGTCCCAGCCCGCGCCAGTCGGACGTGATGATTGTTGCCGGGACGTTATGCAACAAGATGGCGCCTGCCTTGCGCAAAGTTTATGACCAGATGGCCGAGCCACGCTGGGTGATCTCGATGGGTTCGTGCGCCAACGGCGGCGGCTATTACCACTATTCCTATTCCGTGGTGCGCGGCTGTGATCGCATCGTGCCCGTCGACATTTATGTTCCCGGCTGCCCGCCAACGGCGGAAGCCCTGCTTTACGGCATTATCCAGCTGCAAAATAAAATCAAACGCACCAACACCATCGCGCGCTAATCCAATCTTCATGTCGATCAAACTTGAGCAGCTAAAAGCCAGCCTCACAACCTCGTTGGGTGACCGCATTTCATCGCTGGTCGAAGAAAAGGGCCAGCTGATCATCGAGGTCAAGCCGTCGGAATTGACGTCGGCCATGATGACGTTGCGCGACGATGCTTCACTGGGCTTCAGCCAGCTGATTGACGTGTGCGGCGTCGACTATGCGGACTATGCAAATTCGTGGGAAGGCTTGCGCTACGCCGCGGTCTACCAGCTGCTGTCCATCGAACACAACTGGCGTTTGCGCGTGCGCACGTTTTGCGCGGACGATGATTTCCCGATGGTTGATTCGATGTGCCCCGTGTGGTCGTCCGCCAATTGGTATGAGCGCGAAGCTTTCGATCTGTACGGCATCGTCTTCAACGGCCACAACGACCTACGCCGCATCCTCACCGACTACGGTTTCGTCGGCCACCCGTTCCGCAAGGACTTCCCCATCTCCGGCACGGTGGAAATGCGTTACGACCCTGAACAAAAGCGCGTCGTGTACCAGCCCGTCACTATCGAGCCGCGCGAAATCGTGCCGCGTGTGATTCGCGAAGAAAATTACGCGGGGCGCAAGTGAACGAGATAAAAAACTACACCATGAACTTCGGGCCACAGCACCCTGCGGCCCACGGTGTGTTGCGCCTGGTGCTGGAGCTCGATGGTGAAGTCATCCAGCGCGCCGATCCGCACATCGGCCTGCTGCATCGCGCAACCGAAAAGCTCGCAGAAACCCGCACCTTCATTCAAAGCGTGCCCTACATGGACCGCCTCGATTACGTGTCGATGATGGTCAACGAACATGCGTACGTCATGGCCATCGAAAAACTGATGGGCGTGGACGTGCCGATACGTGCGCAATATATCCGTGTGATGTTTGACGAGATCACGCGCATCCTGAATCACCTGCTGTGGCTGGGCGCACATGCGCTGGACGTCGGCGCGATGACGGTATTCTTGTACGCGTTCCGGGAACGCGAAGATTTGATGGACTGTTACGAAGCGGTATCGGGCGCGCGTTTGCATGCCGCCTACTATCGCCCGGGTGGTGTCTATCGCGACCTGCCGGACCGCATGCCGCAATACGAAACCATGCAGAACCGTAACGCCGCGGCGATGAAGCGTCTCAACGACAACCGCCAGGGTTCGCTGCTGGATTTCATCGAAGACTTCACCAATCGTTTTCCCGGCTACGTCGACGAATACGAAACACTGCTGACCGACAACCGCATCTGGAAACAGCGCCTCGTTAATATTGGCGTGGTGTCGCCCGAGCGCGCGCAGAACCTGGGTTTCACCGGCCCGATGCTGCGCGGTTCCGGCATCGCGTGGGACTTGCGCAAGAAGCAGCCGTACGAAGTTTACGATCGCCTCGATTTCGATATCCCCATCGGCACCAATGGCGATTGCTACGACCGCTACCTCGTGCGCGTGCATGAGTTTCGCGAATCGAACAAGATCATCAAGCAATGCATTGACTGGCTGCGCAAGAATCCCGGCCCCGTGATCACCGACGACCATAAAGTTGCGCCGCCGTCGCGTGAAAACATGAAGGCCAACATGGAAGAGCTGATTCATCACTTCAAGCTCTTCACCGAGGGCATGCATGTGCCGCCGGGAGAAGCCTATGCCGCAGTCGAGCACCCGAAGGGTGAATTCGGTATTTACCTGATGTCCGACGGCGCCAATAAACCCTATCGCCTGAAAATCCGCGCGCCGGGTTTTCCGCACCTGGCTGCCCTGGATGAAATGTCGCGCGG
>JBDTWS010000185.1:0-6953 GCA_040006575.1 Betaproteobacteria bacterium | reverse complement strand
AAAACAGTGATTGGCCGTCAGCAGGAAATTCTGCTGCGAGGGCGAATTGATGAGCGTGGCCGAACACAGGAATGAGCTGCCGCCACTCTGGAAACTCAGGCGTACGACCGACTTGGCGCGTTCGGCAATGCCGGCGTCGGTGGTCGCGTTATTCGACGTGCACACCACATCGGGATTGCAGGTCCCTGCCGCCTTCGTGACCGATGGCGCACCCGGCCCGAGCGCTTCATTGAGCGATTCTTCGAAATGAACGATATCCACCACGCGCATCTGCGTGCCGGCCACACGCTGCGGCGTGATGATCTCCACCAGCTGCGTCTGGCCTTCGGTGTAGGGCGTCCAGATTTCGCCCTGTTGCGCAACCCACAGCGGCACGGATTCCGCCGCATCGCCCTGCTTTGCCACCACACGCAATTCACCCATCGTCATGCCGGCGGGCAATTGCAGTTTCGCGCGAATGCCCAATGCGCCTGTCGAGGTGATTCGGATATGCGTCACGCTGTTGCCATCGGCCTGCGTTTCCCACTGCACGCTGCGGCTCTCGGTGTTGGACGCAAACACGGAGCCGACGCGGCGCGGTGCAGCGGGCCGCGGCGGCGGTTTTACCCCGAGTATTTTCGCCAGTGGCGCGGCCACGTTCTCACCGAGCGATGCACTCTGCGCGGCTTCCAACAATTGCTTGCTGGTGGGTGCAATGCGCACCTCCATTTCCGGCGCGGTTGACGAACGCAGCGTCACCGGTGGCGCGGACGCGCCCGCCTGCACGCGGCTCGGCATTTCCTGCGCCGACAATGTCCCGAACGATCCCAACGACACCAGCCCCGACATCAGGCCCACCAAAATAAATTTGCTACGCATGAAATTCCTCAACGAGTACCCACCAGACTGCTCCCTAATCTTTTTAGTCCCAGCCACTGCTGCGCCCAGAATCCACGACCGTATTCTTTTCCGTCGAGCTGGTCGCGCACGCCGGTCGGTGGATAAATATTGTCAAAGTTTGCTGTACCAAAAAGCACATCCCATGCCGGAAACAGCACCGCGAAGTTGGTGCCGCGTGCGCGTCCCTCATGGCCGATGCCGATGGCGTGATGCACGCGGTGAAAACGCGGGCTCACCAGCAGGTATTCGCCGATACGGCCGAAGTGCAGCCGAAGATTCGCATGAGACAGGCTTTCCACCACGCGCGTGGCCACTACAATCGTAACGAAAGCGCCGGGCGGCACACCGATCAAGAGGGCAATCAGTGCAAACGCGCCGTCGATCAGCACGTCGTCCAGCAGGTGGTTACGGTCATCTGACCAGAAGCTCATGTGGCGCTGGGAGTGATGCAGGCTGTGCAGCGCCCACCACGATGTGACGCGATGCTGCCAGCGATGTAGCCAGTAGGCGACAAAATCCAGTATCACCAGGTACACAAAAAACGACAGCAGCGGCGAATCGTTCAGCAGCGGCCAGGCGTCTTCCAGCTTCGAGGGAATGATGTCGTGCATGCGCAGCCAGCCATCGAGGCCATCCACCAGCGGCATCAGCAGGACAAACATCAGCAGCGGGATAAGGCCCAGCCGCTGCAGCATCGTGTACACCACGTCCACTTTTTTCTCGGCCTCGTCCTGCTGCTCCAGCGGACGCCATTTTTCCAGCGCGCCGAGTACTAACGCCAGCAGCGTGATTTCGATGGCGCCGATCAGGAAAACTTCGGTCGCGTCAAAAGCCAGTTCCGCATAGCCGGCGAAGCCGAACGCGTGCAGCAACGGCAGCACCGCTGTTTCAAATACCTGCCCCTGCAGGGCGGCAAACGGATTTTCAATCCAGTCGAACATGGCGCGCGCAGTTCAAATTTCAATACTTTCCGGACGCATTATTTGCGCGAAGGCGCAGCATTGGCCGGGATACGTGAAAAGCATAGCCCTTTGGCCTTCAGTCCGGCAATCAGTTCATCCAGGTGCGGATACAGCGGGTCCTTGCGTGACCAGATTCCCAGGTGCCAGAGGAGGATATCGCCATCCTTGATCTGGGTGATCTGCTTTTTCACAAGTTGCGCTGAAGGGTATTTTTCGCTCGGCAGTTCATCGCCGGAAAATCCTGCCTGGCTCCATGCCACATGCCGGAATCCGCAGGCTTCAGCAAAGCGCACGGTGTTCGGTGTCAGCTTGCCGCCCGGCGCCCGCCAGATGCCGTCGAAGCCGCGACCGGTCATGTCTTTGAATGCGTCTTCGCTCTTGCGAATTTCGCGACACACGCCGTCCTTGTCGAGCATCTCACCGGTCTTGGCACCTGAAGCGACGTAGGACACCTTGTCGCCGCTGTCCTGCCGGAAATAATGGTGTTGCCAGGTGTGCGATCCGAACGCATGGCCTTCCGCCGCCCGGGCTTTCCAGAATGCGCCCCACGCGGGATCGAGTGACGTATCGCCGCGCTGGGTCTTTTCATTGGCGAGGAAAAACGTGGCCTTCACATCGTATTTTTTCAGGATGGCCGCGATCTCCTCGGCCGGCGCCATGTGTCCCGTGTCGAGGGTGAGGTAGACCGTGCCTTTGCATCCGGAAGCGTCCACGATGGTCGCGAAAAGAAGCGTTAGCGCGCCCGCAAAGGTGGCCGCCACGGGCATGTTCACCGGCGACTTCAGCCATGATTTCATCGATACGTTCTTGCTCATCCTGTCGCGGCAGTTTGCCATCGTCACGTAAAAAACTTGTGTCTGCACGCAGGAAATAGAGCAACCGCGCGAATGCTATTTCCGCGCCGCGTGCGAGTAAAAATAAATGCCGTGCGGACTCTTGCCGACAGCGATTTGCTGGACGATTTTCTTGGTGGCCATGTCGAGGACCGTGACTTTCTTGATCCACCGCGACGTCACCCAAAGCTGCTTGCCATCCTTGGTCAACTCCATGCAATCCGGCCCACCGGGTACCGCGATGGTGTCGACAACGGTCATCGTCGATTGATCAATCACACTGATGGTGTTCGCCACGCGGTTGCTGACAAAAATACGCTTGCCATCCCCCAGTGCCAGGAAATTATGCGCGCCCTTCCCGGTGGTGATGCGCTTCACTGATTTCTGCGTGCGCCAGTCGATCACATCCACATAATCCTCGCCCGTCATGCCGATGAGCGCGTACTTGTCGTCGGGCGTAAACCACACACCGGCAGGGGTCTTGCCGGTTTTCATGCGCCACTTGATCGTCTGCGTGGCGAGCTCGATGCCGACCAGTTCATCCGAATCCTGCATCGTCACCAGCGCCATCGTGCCCTTGGCATCGAAGCCGACGTGGCTGGGTGTCTTGCCCGTTGAGATGCGTTTGATCAATGAAAAATCGCTGCCGTTGTAAATGTCCACGCGATCGAGCCGATTGCTCACCGACACAAACCATTTGCGGTCCGGGCTGAATCCCAATTGATACGGATCGGAAATTTTCTCGATGCGTTTCTTGATCTCGCCGGTCAGCGGATCGAGGAACACCAGTTCGTTCGACGCCGCATTGGCCACGATAAGGAATTTGTCATCGGGCGTGGCCATCAGGTGATGCGGCTCCTTGCCGATGGGGATTTTTTTTGTTTCCGTCATCGTCGCCTTGTCGATGATGCTGATGGTGCCTTCGCCTGAATTGAGGACGACCGCGACTTCAGCATGGGCAACGCCACAAATAAAAACGGTGGCCACAGATGCCACAACGATTACTGCATTCTTGATAAAAATCACAAAAAAATCCCTTGAAATCACATGGTTACAAATCATTGCTATAGTAGCATGCAGGTATGGACAGCGCGCCTTTGCAACGTTCGCTTCATTGCACAATTTAGATGCAAACGGCGCGTTCTGAGGCGATCATGGATCGCACATTTGTCATCACGGCATCACCGGAAGAACTGAATGTTGACCAATACTGCACCGCGTTTTTGTCAGCAATGTGGCTCGGCCAAAGTCTCGCTGAGCATTCCGCATGGCGACGACCGCGAGCGTCATGTGTGCCCCGACTGCGGCTACATTCACTACCTGAATCCGAAGCTGGTGGTCGGCACGCTTCCGATATGGGAAGACAAGGTCCTGCTGTGCAAACGCGCCATCGAGCCGCGCTACGGACTGTGGACGCTACCTGCGGGATTCATGGAAGAAGGCGAAACGCTGGAAGAAGGGGCCTCGCGCGAAACGCGTGAAGAGGCCAATGCGCGCGTCACCATCGAGCAGATGTACGTCACGCTTTCGCTGCCTGAGATCAGCCAGGTGTATGTGTTATTCCGCGCAAAACTGGATGACCTGGATTTTGGGCCGGGGACGGAAAGCCTGGAAGTGCAGTTGTTCCGTGAAGATCAAATTCCGTGGGAACAGCTCGCGTTCCGCACCATTGAGGCGACGTTGAAACATTATTTTGAGGATCGCAAGACGGGGAATTTTCCGGCGCATGTGGGGGAGTTGCGCCGGCCGAAATAGCGTGAAATTGAATTTTAAACTCCAGCAAGGGCGCGGTTCTTAAGCCATTTTCGCCCGCTAATCCTTGCCAGTGCTTGATATAGCCTCTATTTCGCTAGCGCAACCGCTGCGGGAATCCGGCGCCAATCCAAACGCATAGTTTTTTGCGTCGCGCGCAACTGCCGCATCAATTTCCCCATTTGGCCAGGTACGCTGCACTACCCTCACGCCAGCCCGGCGAAGTGAAATCGCCGACGCTTTGATGCGTCAAGTTGATGCGGCTGGTACCCAGCTTCAGGTTGTTCTGACGCGCCGTCCGGCAAAAATCCATGTCGTAAAAATGGAAACGAAAACGCGGATCGAACAAGACATTGCTTTTGACCAGCGTGCTTTTTTTGGCCGCGAGGAACACGCCATCCAGCAGTTCGCACGCAGCAGGTGCGTAGCCAAAATACTTCGCGCCTTCCAGCGGTCCCTGACCGTGGCCCACCAGCCCGCTCAAATTGCCGAAGTCAGGCGTGAGATCGTTCCCCGCAGAAAACCAGGCCGTTTGCCGGGGCGATCTGCGGCGGTTTCCCGCGACGCCGATCACATCGAACGCATGGAACGATTCGACCAGGCGATCGACCAGGAAATAGTCGTTCAGCCAGACGTCATCATGGACAAAAACCAGGATGTCATGCGCCGCCGATGCGCGGATGCTTTCGTTATAAAGTTCCGGCAAGCCGCGCTTGTTTTCAAAACTGATGCGCGTCGCAAAACAGGGATCGTGTGCAAAACATGCCAGCGACTGGCCGAGCGCAGAGCGCTCCCAGAATTCCTCTTCGGAAAGCCGCGTCGCGCTGACAATTTCAACGACGATGTCGCGCGTCTTTTGTCCGGCGATGAGGCTTTCTGTGACGACGTCATTCACTGCGCATCTCCATCAGTTTCAAAATTTCCACCAATCGCACACCTGCCTATGGCGAAACGCAGCGGAAAATGTATTGCATCGGCGCGGCATCTTCGACACACGCGTCACCATCCGCCCCCGCAGCGACGGCCATCATCCTGACAATGGGCAAAAATACGTCGCGCGCCGGTTCGTCATACTCCAGGCCCACCGCCTCTTCAACGGTAAAGCCGGCGCCCTGGAACATTTCATGAATGGTGCGTTTTGTAAACCAGCGAATGTGCGTCCTGTCCAGCAGACCCGAATCCTCGTAGCGGAATTCACCAATGCTCAAGCGCACCTGCAGGCTCCAATGCTGTGCATTCGGAATGCAGGCAACAACACAGCCGCCTGGGGGCAGCGACTGGCGGATTCGCGCCAGCAGGAGCCACGGATCGTTTAGGTGCTCGAGGACATCGCCGAAAACCCAGCAATCTCCTGCCAGCGCTCCCTTCAGCAGCGCATCGTCGATTTTTTCGATATCGGTGTCCAGGACCACGTCGCAGTGCTGTCGTGCCATCGCGGCGTACGCGGGCTCGATCTCGATACCGGTGTAGTGCACCTGCGGATTACGCTTCTTGTATTCCCGCGCCAGCGCGCCCGAACTGCAGCCCACTTCAATCACCCTGCGCGCATTCGCGGGCATGAAGTGCAGCAGATCGGCATTGTGTTTGTCGTGGACAGGTGTTTGTTGCATGGATTCCTCGATTTGAATGGCTTGCCGGTAGCCCCAAATTTGGGGCACACCCGCATCCGTTTTCACGAACAGAAATGGGGCTACGTTGATCTTGCCCTCTCTCTTCCGCGACTTGCCCCTCTCTCTTCCGCCACTTTCACTGCGCCGTCACAGCGACGTTCTGAATCGTGAATTCAACCATCAAACTCTAGCACTGTAGCCGCTCTCCAGCCGTTTTAGGCTGGAGCGCCCGTCGAATGGCACTCAGGATCTGAAACGGCCTGATCCCATTTTCAAGTCGCACTCGATAGCTGCTGCAAAATCGTATTACATTCCTCGCGACCAAACTCTGTGATTGACTCCGACTCCCTAGCGAGTCGAAGCGTCGCCCAAGCGAGTTTGCGGTTTCTCTTGGCCGGATTGCTTAGATAGAGCTTCGCCAATTCGAGCGCCGCATCACCGTCGCCACACTCCATCGCTTTCCTGAGCCAAGCTTTCGCAAGCCTCATATTTCCGGCGTTTCGGTATGACAACCCGATGTTGGAGTACGCACATGGGTCTCCGCTTCGAGCCGCCCTCTTGTACCAGGACAGGGCTTCAACACTATCCTTCGCCACGCCAATGCCGTGATCCAGAAAATATCCAACGCTATTGAATGCCAGGAACTCGCCTGCACTGGCGGCTGCGTTGAAGAGTGAGAATGCTCGCACAGCATTCCCAGCCTCCCATACCTCGTTCGCCTCATCAAAAATACTTTGAGGTTTGTTCGTTCTTGAATTGGGATTCTTTTTTGGCGTGGTACTCATGGGTGTACAGATTGGTGGGCGGTCGATGGTTTGAACATCATCCATGATCTAGCAGAAAAGTAAAAATGAGAAAGTAAAAATGGGGTCAGACTGGACTTCCCAGGATTTAGTAGACAGCTCGACGTCTGCGAG
>JBDTWS010000184.1:0-7035 GCA_040006575.1 Betaproteobacteria bacterium | reverse complement strand
TCGATCATCGGCCTGCCGGCGCGCGAATGGCTGCGGGTCAAGGGCAAGGAGTGCGCGGTCGTGCGCGCAAAGCCGGGCGGGCTGACGGAAACGATCGAGCATGTTTTCGTCAAGGACCCGCTGGCGTTCGTCGAAAAATACAGGAAACGTTTCAAGGCCGCGCCGATTGAGGGCGCACTGCGTTTCGCGGGTGGGCTCGCCGGTTATTTCAGCTATGACACGGTGCGCTACATCGAGCACAAGCTGGAACAGGAAGATCACCAGAAGAAAAAGGATGTGATCGGCGCGCCGGATATCGTGTTGATGCTGTCTGACGAACTGGCCGTGGTCGATAACCTTTCCGGCAAGCTGCACCTGATCGTGTACGTGGATGTCGCCGCACATGGCAATGCGGCCAGCGCGTTTGCGTATGCGCAACGGCGGCTGACCGAGTTGCGACTGGGATTGCGCCAGCACGCGCCGTTGCCGGTATATGTCCCCGCTGGCGCGAATGCCCAGCCGGCCGAACCGAAATCGGAAATCGGCAAGGATGCGTTCCTGGCCGCCGTCGCCAAATGCAAGAAATATATTGTCGACGGCGACATCATGCAGGTGCAGATTTCTCAGCGTATCTCGCAGGCCTACGATGCGCCGCCGATCAATCTTTATCGTGCGCTGCGATCGATCAATCCGTCGCCGTACATGTTTTATTTCGACATGGGGGATTTCCATATTGTCGGCGCGTCACCGGAAATCCTGGTGCGACAGGAGGGCAGCAAAGTCACGGTCCGTCCCATCGCCGGCACGCGCAAACGCGGCGACACGCCGGAGCGTGATCGCGAACTTGAAATCGAATTGCGCAACGATCCCAAGGAACTCGCTGAGCATCTGATGCTGATCGACCTGGGGCGCAATGACATCGGCCGCATCGCCAAGACCGGCAGTGTGAAAGTGACCGAGCAGATGACGGTGGAGCGCTATTCGCATGTAATGCACCTGGTGTCGAACGTCGATGGCGAGATTCGCGACGATGTCGGCCCGATCGATTTACTGCGCGCGACTTTTCCGGCGGGGACCGTCACCGGTACACCGAAAGTGCGCGCCATGGAAATCATTGACGAACTCGAGCCCAGCAAGCGCGGCGTATATGCGGGCGCCGCCGGCTACCTGGGTTTCAACGGCAACATGGACCTGGCCATCGCCATCCGTACCGGGGTTGTCAAGGACGGTGTGTTGTATGTGCAGGCGGCGGCGGGCATCGTTGCCGATTCGGTCGCCGAACTCGAATGGCAGGAAACCGAAAACAAGGCGCGTGCGCTGTTGCGCGCGGCGGAAATGGTTTCCGCCGGCATCGACACCAATCCTTCGTGAGGAGATGAATCATGATGCTCATGATCGATAACTACGATTCGTTTACCTTCAATCTGGTCCAGTATTTCGGCGAGCTGGGCGAGGAGGTGGTAGTGAAGCGCAACGACGAAATTTCGCTGGCCGAAATAGAGAAAATGGCGCCGCAGCGCATTGTCATTTCACCCGGGCCGTGTTCGCCGCTGGAAGCCGGGATTTCCGTGCCGACGATCGAAAAATTCGCCGGCAAAATTCCGATACTGGGCGTGTGCCTCGGCCACCAGAGCATCGGCCAGGCGTTCGGCGGCAGGGTCGTGCATGCCAAGACGCTTATGCACGGGAAGACTTCGCAGATGATGCATACGCAGGCGGGTGTGTTCGCGGGATTGCCGACGCCGTATCGCATCACGCGCTATCACTCGCTGGTCATCGAGCGCGATACCTGTCCCGATTGCCTCGAAATCACCGCGTGGACCGACGACGGCGAGATCATGGGTGTAAAGCACAAATCGCTGCCCATCGAGGGCGTGCAGTTCCATCCCGAATCGATCATGACCGAACACGGCCATGCATTGCTCCAGAATTTTCTGAATGTGAAGGTGTGACCATGTTTACCCCGCAGGAAGCCATCAACCGCCTCTCCGACAAACGCGAAATTTTCTACGATGAAATGGTTGACCTGTTCCGGCAGGTGATGGAAGGAAAAGTCACGCCGGTGCAGATTTCCGCGATCCTGATGGGGTTGCATGTGAAGACCGAGTCCGTTTCGGAAATCGCCGCAGCCGCGCAGGTGATGCGTGAATTTGCCACCAAGGTGGATGTCGGCGAAATGCCGCATCTGGTCGACACCTGCGGCACCGGTGGCGACAAGGCGCACACCTTCAATATCTCCACGGCGGCTGCGTTCGTTGCGGCAGCGGCGGGTGCAAAAGTCGCCAAGCATGGCGGGCGTTCGGTGTCCTCGAAATCGGGTAGCGCGGATGTGCTCGAAGCGCTCGGTGTGAACCTGAACCTGAATGCAGAACAGGTTGCGGAGAGTATTCGCCAGGTGGGACTGGGCTTCATGTTCGCGCCCAATCATCATCCCGCCATGAAGTACGCAGCACCTGTTCGCAAGGAGCTGGGCATGCGCACCATCCTGAACATCCTGGGCCCGCTGACCAATCCTGCCGGCGCGCCCAACCAGGTGATGGGCGTGTTTCATAGTGACCTCGTCGGCATCCAGGCGCGCGTGCTGAAAGAACTGGGATCAACGCACGTGATGGTGGTGCACGGTGAAGATGGACTCGATGAAATCACGCTGACGGGTCCGACGCTGGTGGCGGAATTGAAGCGCGGCTTCGTCACCGAATTCAAGATCGAACCCAAGCAATTTGGCATGGACACGGCGCCGCTTGAGACGATCATTGCCGCGGACAAGGATCGTTCC
Organism: Betaproteobacteria bacterium; assembly: GCA_040006575.1. Lineage (GTDB taxonomy): Bacteria > Pseudomonadota > Gammaproteobacteria > Burkholderiales > Usitatibacteraceae > UKL13-2. Next base: position 4,280 of record JBDTWS010000184.1, on the reverse strand, counting down.
CGGGAAATGGTGGAGCAGGTGCTGAACAACCAGTCCGGTCCTGCAAAGGACATCGTGGTGCTGAATGCAGGCGCGGCTATTTACGTGTCGGGCATCGCCGCCGACTTGTGGGGCGGCGTGGCGAAGGCGCGCGAGATGATTGAGTCCGGCCAGGCGAAAGCAAAGCTGGAACAACTGGTCAAGTTCACTTCCGCCATCAAGAACTGATGTCCGATATCCTGCAAAAAATTATTGCGACGAAATATCGCGAGGTCGAGGAAGCGAGAACGCGCGTGTCTTTTGGCGAGCTTGAAAAACGTGTTCAATCCGCGCCGGCATTACGTGACTTCACTGCCGCGATACGCGCCAAACACAGCGCGGGAAAACCGGCCGTGGTCGCTGAAATCAAGAAGGCCAGTCCCAGTGCGGGCGTTTTCCGCGCGCATCTCGCCGGCGGTTTTGATCCCATCGGCTTTGCGCAATCATATGAAGCCCATGGTGCTGCGTGCCTGTCCGTGCTGACCGATGTTGAATATTTCCAGGGTTCAACGGCGGACCTGGTCGCCGCCCGGGCGGCATGCACATTGCCGGTGTTGCGGAAGGACTTCGTGATCGATCCGTATCAGATTGTCGAAGCGCGGGTTTTGGGCGCGGATGCGGTGCTCTTCATCATGGGCGCCGTAGATATTTCGCAGTTCCGGGAATGGGAGCAACTCGCGCGTTCGCTGGGGTTGGCCGTACTCGCGGAGTCGCACAATGAGGCCGAACTTGAACAGGCACTCTCGCTAAAAACCCCCCTAATTGGCATTAACAACCGCGATCTCACGCGATTTGTTACCGATGTCAGTACGACCATGCGTTTGAAGGTTAGGGTGCCATCCGATCGCATCGTGGTCACCGAAAGCGGCATTGAAAGCGGCGATGCCATTGCCGAACTGGAGCAAGCGGGCGTCCACACTTTCCTGGTCGGCGGTGCGCTGATGCGGGTTGCCGATCCCGGTGAAGGCCTTGCAAAGCTGTTCCCTACACGCGTTTCGTGACAGTTCGGAATCGCCTTTTCCATATGTTGCAAAAACGCAACATGCCTGCTTGCCCTTGGCACATTTCACAGTGATCTCTTGAGCTAACCGTTCAACTTTGGCAATATGGCACGAGCTTCTCAAGAGATTTAGCTATAGTCAGTACGTGTATGTGGGAGAAGTTGCTGCGAGGCGAGTTTTAAATCAACCGGTCTGCTTCTACCGCCGACAGTAGAGTTTGCCTCTCGAGGTTTCCTGCACCAAAGAACTAAAAAGCCTCAATTTAACCAAAGGAGATTTTTGATGAATAAGAAACTGATCGCCCTCGCAGTCGCAGGCGCAACATTCGCCCCGGCTGTCATGGCGCAATCCGCCAACCCGGTCACACTCTACGGTCGCGCTTGGGTGATGTTCAACAGCGTGAAGGCTGACGGCGGCGCAACTCCCCTGTCGACCCGCAACACAGTCGTAAACGAATCTTCGTTGATCGGTATTCGCGGTACGGAAGATCTCGGTGGCGGCCTCAAGGCTTTCTTCCAGTTGGAAATGGGTTTCAACGTTGACGAAAACGCAACGTCCGTCTCTTCCCTGAGCCCTGCACCTGCAACCACTCCAATCGGCATCAACAACTCCGTCGTCACCGGTCGTAACAGCGCGGTCGGCCTGCAAGGCGGCTTCGGCTCGGTCCTGCTGGGTCGTTGGGACACCCCGATGAAGCTGGTGTCGATCTCGGTTGATCCATTTGGCCAAAACACCATTGGTAACGAACTGACCGTTACCCAAAGCAACTGGGGCCGTCGCGAAACCAATTCGGTCCAGTACTGGTCGCCGAACATCGCCGGCTTTGCATTCCGCGGCATGTACGCCGCCAATGAAGGCAAGCAATCCGCCACACCTTTCGCCAATCCTTCGTCCGCCGGTGCTAGCGTGACGTACGCAGGCGGCCCGGTTTGGGTGGGTTACGCTTGGGAACGTCATAAAGACCAGCTGGGCGCCGCCTTCACCGCCAACGTGCGTGAAACGGGCAACACCCTGGCAGGTAGCTTTGTATTTGGCCCCGTCAAGTTTGGCCTGCTGGGACAAAAAGTTGAGTCCCCTGGTCGCACCGATGCCAAGACCACCTTTGCAAGCGCGATCTTCACGATGGGCAAGAATGACTTCGTGATCACCGGCGGCAAGCTGAAGGGCGGCGCTTTGAAGACGGCTGCATTGCAACCTGAGACCAAGATGGGTGCGGTGGGTTACAACTACAACTTCTCGCGCAGAACCACGTTCATGATGCGCTATGCCTACGCCACGAACAACGCTGCAGCAAACGCGCAGTTGAACGCGTCCGGCCTGCCTGGCTTCGTCGTTAATGACGATCCGCGCGGCTTCGGTGTTGGCCTCCGCCACACGTTCTAAGCAGCAAGCTTAAAGTCGTAAAAAAGAATCGGGCACCTTCGGGTGCCCGATTTGTTTTTATAATCAGCCAATGAATACTGTCGATCGATTCATCTGTGAAGTGGACGCGGGGCTGAAGACGCTGTTCGCAAAAGTACATGCGGAACGTCCGCTGCCCAAGCCGCTGAAGTCGGAGTCCGCAATCGTGGTGCCGCTCGAAGAAAATGAAAAAGCGGAGTCCATCCGGCTCATGCGCGTAAACCATTGCGGCGAAGTTTGTGCGCAGGCCTTGTACCAGGGGCAGGCGATGGTTACGAAAGACAAGTCGGTACAGCAATTGTTGACGGCAGCCTCGAACGAGGAGCGCGACCACCTTGCCTGGTGTGAATCGCGCCTGACTGAATTGGGCGGCAAGCGCAGCTATCTCAGCCCGCTGTTTTATGCGGGTTCGTTCGGCCTTGGTGTGGTCTCGGGACTCATGGGCGACAAGTGGAGCCTGGGTTTCCTGGTGGAAACCGAAAAGCAGGTGGAAGCGCACCTGCATGATCACTTGTCGCGTTTGTCAGCCGCGGATGCCGGCAGCCGGGCCATTCTCGAAACCATGCGCGAAGATGAAATACGCCACGGACAATCGGGTATTGATCACGGTGGGGAAAGCCTGCCACAGCCGGTGAAACTGGCGATGCAGGGATTTTCGAAACTGATGACGCGGACGACTTACTGGGTCTGAGCGGACGCGTTGGCGATATCGGGAGCGTCGACGCTGGCCGCGACAATTTCAAAATCGTGGGTCACGGTGGCCGTTTTTGCCATCATGGCGGTGGCCGAACAATAAACTTCAGCGGACAGTTTAATCGCCCGTGCGACCTTGCCTTCACTTAATCCTTCGCCCGTGACGACGTAATGAAAATGAATAGCCGTAAAGACCTTCGGGTCAGTAGGCGCTCGCTCGGCGGTGATTTCCACGACGCAATCGGTGATAGCTTCGCGGCCTTTTTTCAGGATATGCACCACATCAAACGCACTGCAGCCGCCGGTGCCGATCAGCACCGTTTCCATGGGGCGCGGCCCCAGGTTGCGACCGCCGGCCTCGGGTGCGCCATCCATAACGATGGCATGACCACCGTCCGTTTCGCCGCGAAAAGCGACGCCGTCCATCCACTTGATACGAGCTTTCACTGGGTTTTCTCCTGTCTGAAGGCCAGTATATCGAATCGGCGAACCCCTCAAATGCCTGGGAGGTGGGATACAGTCCGGTTTGACAGGTAGTGCTTGAATTTATTATAATTTCCAGTTCTGCCAAGTACCCCCCGTTTGCTTGGCGTCAGCTAGACGAGGATTGCCGCCGTAAGTAGCTCCTTGGATTCGTCCGCAAGGTGCCCGACAGCGCGGATTTCCGGCAAACCATTTACAAGCAACCGATCTGCGACCTGATGGGCCGCAACCAACAAGTGAGTACTGCAATGAAAACCTTTTCAGCAAAATCCCATGAAGTCGTTCATGAGTGGCTTCATGTCGACGCCACGGACAAGGTCCTCGGCCGCCTCGCCGCCGAAGTCGCCCTGCGCCTGCGCGGCAAGCACAAGCCCGAGTACACACCTCATGTGGACACCGGCGATTTCATCGTCGTGACCAACGTGGAAAAAATTCGCGTCACCGGCAACAAGGCCGAAGACAAGAAGTATTTCCGCCACACCGGCTACCCCGGCGGTATCTACGAAACCAATTTCAACAAGTTGCAGGCAAAACATCCTGAGCGCGTGCTTGAAAAAGCCGTCAAGGGCATGCTGCCGAAAGGCCCGTTGGGCTATGCAATGATCAAGAAGCTGAAGGTTTATGCGGGCAACACGCATCCCCACAGCGCCCAGCAACCTCAAGAACTCAAGATCTAAGGAACCG
>JBDTWS010000183.1:0-7089 GCA_040006575.1 Betaproteobacteria bacterium | reverse complement strand
CGAAGGACGCGATGCCTGAAGGCATGAATGCGCTGCCGGCGCTGGCGAGCCTGCAACCTGCGCCTGTCACTCGCACTCGTACGGGTTCCACAGGCACAGTGGACGACCAGGCAGGCGATAGCGCGGGAATAACGCCTGTCATCGTGCAAAAGACCGCGCTGCCGCAGATCAACTTCAAGCTCCTGTTCCGCGCCGGTTCAGCCCAGGATCCAAAAGGCAAGGAAGGGCTGGCGGCACTCACGGCGGCGATGATCACGCGCGGCGGATCGAGCGAACGCAGGATCGATGAAATCAACCAGGCGCTGTTTCCGCTGGCGGGAAGTTTTGTGAGCCAGGTCGACAAGGAAATGATGACTTTTACCGGATCCATTCATCGCGACAACTGGAACGCGTTTGCCGGGGTGGCATTGCCGATGCTGGTATCGCCGGGATTTCGCGAGGAAGATTTCCGGCGCCTGAAAGATGCGCAGAAAAATGCGCTGCTGCTGGATTTGAAAAACAACAACGAGGAAGAGTTCGCCAAGGAACGGCTGCAGGCCAATGTGTTTGCCGGCACGCCCTATGGACATCCGGTACTGGGAACGGTGAAGGGAATCGATGCGATTAGCCTCGAGGACGTGAAGGGATTCTGGCGAAGCTGGCTGATGCAGGGCGGATTGAGCGTCGGCATTGCCGGTGATGCAAGCGATGAAATTATCAACGCGCTGAAGGGCGAGATTCGCAAGCTGCCGCGCGGTTCAGCGCCGGTCACCACGTCATTCGTCACGGGCCGCATGCCGGTGGGACTTGAAGTCGAAATTATCGAGAAGGACACCCGTGCTACCGCGATCTCGCTGGGCCTGCCGATTGAAGTTACCCGCCGCCATCCTGATTTTGCCGCGCTGTGGGTCGCCAAGACATGGCTGGGCGAGCATCGCGAGTCGAACGGGCGTCTTTACCAGCGCATCCGCGAAATCCGCGGCATGAACTACGGTGACTATGCCTATATCGAGGCATTCCCGCGTGGCATGTTCCAGTTCTTCCCCGATCCCAACCTGGCTCGCAAGGCACAGTTATTCGAAATCTGGATTCGCCCCGTCGCGCCGGAGAACGCGCACATGGCGCTGCGTATCGCGCTGCACGAACTGGGCACGATGATCGACAAGGGATTGACGGACGCCCAGTTCACGGCGACGCGCGATTACCTGATGAAGAACGTGTTCCTCATGACGTCGACGCAGAACCAGCAACTGGGTTACGCGCTCGATTCGCAATGGTATGGGGTGGCGGAATTCACCAAAATGATGCGTACGTCCCTGGGCAAGCTCACTGCAGCGGACGTGAATGCCGCCATTCGGAAACACCTGTCGGCGAAAAATCTGTCCATCGTGGCGATCACCAAAGACGCCGCGGGCCTCAAGGAAAAATTGGTCGCGGATGGTTTCTCGTCCATCAAGTACGACGCGAAGCAGGGCAAGGACCTGCTGGAGGAAGACCAGGTTATCGGCAACCTGAAGCTGGGCATCAAGGCCGAGTCGGTTTCAATCATTCCTGCCGACAAGGTGTTTGCGGAATAAGGGTGCGCGGTCGCTCGGAGGCGCCAGCGCGGCGTTACATCCGCAATATGCCGGGGTCGCTAGCAAGTGCAGTCCCGGCCATTTGCGGGGCATAATATTTGCTTCTGTAATGATGCGGTTACATCGCTACGGGATAATGAAAAACTTCGCGGCAATAACCTTGCCGGTGCACACTGGAAAATCATGAAAAATTATTTAAACAAAACCTCACTTTTGTTGACCCTGTCGCTCTCGTTTATCGGTGCGTTGAGCGCTTCGGCTGTATTGGCGCAATCGAAAGCGCCGGCCGGTGCGTCCAGGGAAATTGCTTTCGGCATGATTTCCTCGACCGGCAACGAAGACTACAAGAAACGCTGGAAACCCCTGCTGGATGAGCTCGGCACGCAGACCGGCATGCGCGTGACGGCAACCGCGTCGCCCAATATTGTCGAAGACATCAAGGAAGGAAAAATCCAGATCGCCTGGCTGAGCAACAAGGCCGCGCTGGATGCCGTCGCCACCGGGAAAATGAAAATTTTCGCGCAGATGATGAAGGATGACGGCTCGGTCGGGTATAGCTCGGTGCTGATCGTTCCCAAGGATAGCCCGATCAATTCGGCGGAAGACCTGTTCAAGAAACCGGGCACCTACAAACTGGGCTATGGCGACCCGAATTCAACGACGGGCTACCTGGTGCCGAATATTTTCCTGTTCAAGAAAGCCAATATTGATCCGGCCAGGCATTTCAAATCGGTGATCGCACAAGGTCCGCGCGCCAATTTCCTGGCAGTTGTCAACAAGCAGGTGGATGTGTCGGTGAACAACACCGAAGACATGGAAATTTTCAAGAAGGAAATGCCCGACAAGTTCAAGGAGATCAAGGTCATCTGGACTTCACAGGCCATGCCAGATCACCCGATGCTGGTATCGCGCGACTTGCCTGATGCGCTGCGCGTGAAGATCGAGGAATTTTTCCTGAAGTACGGTGCGGACAAGGGCAATGCTGCACATCATGCAACGCTTAAGAATATCCGCGGCCTGTCGGGTTTCCGCAAATCGGATAACGGCCAGCTGAAGCCTGTGTCGATCCTGGAAATGCACAATGAGATCGGCAAGGTGGAAGGTAATGCGGCGTTGTCGGCTGACGAGAAGAAACAGCGACTGGCGGAGATTTCGTCGCGCATGCAGAAACTGAATGCGTTGATCAGCGGGCAGTAAAAGTCTGCAAGTAAAAAAGCCGGTGCGAATTTCGCACCGGCTTTTTTTCGACTGGATACCTGCGCCGCTATAGATTCAGGTGGTCGAGCGCCTTTTCAGCCTGGCCACGCTCAAAATCGCCAAGACGCCGCGCGGTCCTGCGGTAACTGGCGACAAGTTCGCCGTCTGCCGGCATCTTCTGCGCGACAGCCATCAAGACCGTGCGCATTTCAAAATCCGATTGCATGCTGCTGACGGCATTGAGCACATCGATGTAGCCGGCCTTGTCGAGCTTTGCGCGATTGAGCAGGGCCACCAGCGCAGTGCGGCGTTCAAAATCTGAATCAATTTTCCGCGCCGAATTGAGGTACGCGTTCACCTGTGCAGGTGTGGCGTTGCCCAGCAATTTGGCGAGGCCGGTAAGGGCGCTGGCGTGTTCGAAGCTGGAGTCCAGATGCATCGTGGCCTGCAGCGCAGCGTCGATCTGCAGCGGTGTGGGATCGCGTTTCACCAGCGCATCAATGGCAGAACGCATTTCGAAATCGGAATCGATATCGGCGACGGCCAGCACCCACGCGCGCATCACGTCCGCATCGCTGGCCAGCTTCGGCATCAATGCCGCAAGTACACCGCGCTGCTCAAAGGACGAGGTCATTTTCGTCACAGTTTTCAGCACGGCAACCTGATGCGATGCATTCAGCGGCTGGGTGCGCGTGATGACTGAAAACGCGCTGCGCCGCTCGAAATCCGAATCTATGTCCGCTACCGAAGCCAGCATCTGGTGCAATTGATTTTCTGAAAGTGGGCCAAGCTGGGCCAGTCCTTCGAGATAAACGCGGCGTGCGTAATCGGCCTTGATGCGATCGATTTCGGCCAGCACGGCATCGGCGCCACCTTTGCCGTGAATGCGCCGGATGCGTTTGGCGCTGTCCATTGCGGTTTCGCGGAAGAGGGTCGGCACGACTTCGGCCATCCATCGTTTGCTTTCCAAGCCCTGCGGCATCACGCGCCCATCGACAAGATAGGTGCGCTTGATACCGCCCACGCCGTCGGCCTCGAAGTTCATGCGCAGTACATGGCCATCACGTTTTTGCTGGATATAGGCCTTGTCCGTCAGGCTGGCCATATCGTCTTCCGCATCGGTGAACGTGGCCTGGCCACTTATCTTCATTTTCAGCTGGCCGGCCGGCGAATCCATTTCAACCGTCATGCGCCGTCCGCTGGAAAAGAACAGCGAAGCAATCAGGTCGCCGATATCGGCATGCGCGGTCACGGGCGCCACGGTGCCCGCCAGCAGCGACATGGAAACCAGTGTGGCGATGATCAGTTTGCGCGGACGCGGTGAAGAGTTTGGATATGTCATGTTGTTCCCTTTTTTTGATGGCCCTGCTGCTGAAACGGTAGTACGAAAATCGTCGGAGGTCAGAGTTTTGCCGTGGCCGGCGGGATGATGGGCTGGACGGCATACAGGCTCCACAGCCTCGCCAGGTCTTCGCTGCCGTCTTTCCCATGCACGGTTTTTAGTGTGGCCACCGCCTTGTCTTTCTGCCCCGCCAGTGCGTAAGCCATGCCGAGGCGCAGCGTGGCTTCTTCGGGACGCTTGAGTCCGCCCTTCTTGATTCCCTGTTCCATCAGCGGCAGCCCCTTGTCGGCCTGGCCGTTGACGACATAGTTGAAGCCCACGCCGATGAGGGCTGTGCCGTCGGGCGACTTGAGGGCCTCCGCTTCCGCACGCTTGATGTCCTTGATATCGTCAGCCGCGTCCTTGGTGACCTTGGCGCGCAATTTCTGCTGCGCGGTGGCAACCGTGCCGGAGCCGGCGCCCAGAATGCCCTTGGCGTAGCCCTGGTCGATGATCTGTTTCGCTTCCACCGGGAAGCCGGCGTTCATGGCGCGTTCCACCAGTTCCTGGTATTCCTCGGGCTTGGAGAACAGTCCGAGCGCATAGCGCAGGCGTACCAGGTTCAGGTAAAGCGCAGGGGCGAACCCGGGTTTGGTGCCCACGCGGTAAATGAGATCCTTCCAGTATTCCGCCTTGGGATGGGTGGCGACCAGTTTTTCCAGCGTCAGCGCGTAGGCGGCCTGGTCATTCATTTTCTGTTCGGCGCCGGCCTTTAGCTCCAGGATTTCCTGGGTGGGTTTCTGTCCCGCCTGTTCAGTGCGCTGGATAACGGCGGCGGCGTCCAGCCGTACGCCGTCGTAATCCTCGGCAAAATATTTTGCACGCAACGACAGCTGGCGGCGCTCATCGGTCTCACCACCCTCTTTCAGCAGTCGCGTCGACCACACTGCCGCCTGCGTGTAGTCTTTCGCCGTGAAATAAAGCCGCGCCACCATGTCGACGGTGGCGACGCTGTCGCCGGGCGGCAGCTTGCCGGAGGCAATCGCGGCTTCATAGGATTTCGCTGCGAGCGGGATGTCACCGGCACCCGCCGCTGCCGCACCACGCATGCGGTCGATGACATAGATTTCGTAGGGCGTCTTGCCGGGAATCGCCTCGGTTTCCTTGAGCTTGGCGAGGGCCTCGGTGAATTTCTTCTCGCGAATCAGTTCGGGAACGGGTTGCACCAATGCGAGGACAGCGGGACTGACGGGTTCCCTGCCAGGCGCAGCGTCCTTGGTTTCCTGCGCGAATGCGGTGGCGGGGAACACCGCGCCGATTGTCGCGATCGTTGCAAGCGTGGCGAAGGCACCGAAAACCAATGCGAGCGAATGACGCGAACCAAGCAACAGGGCGGTGGGACGGGAAAGGCGGCTGGGGTATGACATGGATTCTCCGGATTTTTATAGTGATAACGCGCCGGTTTGGAACACGCCGGGGCGGGTGCGTTCCAGAAACCGGATCTTATTGAGACGAAGCGGGGCGGACAAACAGATTGCGATGAAATGCAGATTGCGGGGCGTGAGACAGGGCGCAGCGCTGCAGGGTTTTCCGGTCTCTTGATGTGGCTACATAGCGTTGCAGAGGGCATGAATTCGGACATCATTTGAAAATCCGTGGTGCCGGTCGATTGCGAATCAAATTCCCGTATCCACTATGCGGCTACGGTTAGAACCTATTACTTTTCAAAGTCCAAACCTCCCAGATGTCCATTTGGCGGGCTTCTCCAGCTTAAAAAGGCCTGGAATCCGCGCCGGCGCTGGAGTTACGGATTTGAAAACTTCGCGATTATCCTGGTTCGGTTACCCGGGTGTCTCGCCGATGATCGCCAGATAGAGTTCTTCGACTTTCTTGCGCGCCCACGGCGTACGCCGCAGGAATTTCAGGCTGGAGGCGATGCTCGGGTCCAGCGCAAAGCAACGCACCGGCACCGCTTCGGCCATCGCTTCCCAGCCTATTTGCCGCTGCAACTGCGTGATGATGGTCTCAAGCGTCACGCCTTCGAGCGTGGCGCGTTTTCCAGGATGTGTCATGGCGACGATTTTACTGCGCGCGCTTACAATGGCCGCATGAAATGCGAAATCTATACCTCATGACTGAACCGGTGCGACTGGCCAAACGCCTCGCTGAACAGCTTTCGTGTTCCCGGCGCGAGGCCGAAACCTACATCGAAGGCGGCTTCGTCACGGTGGACGGCAAGGTGGTGGAAGAACCGCAGTTTCGCGTGACCAGTGAAGCAATCGTGCTGCGCAAGGATGCGGTGCTGGCACCCGCCGAGGCGGTGACGATCCTGCTGTACCAGCCGGCCGGTGCAGCGACTGTCGCAGTCGATGAGGTCAATCATGCGGCCGATGACGAATCCGGCATCCGGATATTAAAGCGGCACTTCACCCGCTTGTCGCTTGCCACTCCGCTTGAAGCCCAAGCTGCCGGCCTGGTGGTGCTGACCCAGGATTGGCGTGTCACCCGCAAGCTGGTCGACAACGCTGCAACAGTGGAGCACGAGTTTGTGGTGGAAGTCGGCGACGACCTCAGCAATGTGGACATGAAACAGTTCGACCGGCGGTCACAGCTTAGCGGCCGCGACCTGCCGCCCGTCAAGGCCAGCATGCAAAGCGAAAACCGGTTGCGCTTCGCCATCAAGGGACCGCAGCCCGGGCAGATCGCGCACCTGTGTTTAAACGCCGGACTTCGCCTGGTCGCGATCAAGCGCATCCGCATTGGCCGCATTTCCATGGCGAAACTTCAGCCCGGCCAGTGGCGCTACCTGCCGCCAAAGGAACGATTCTAAATTGGGCCTGTGCAGGACCGGCCGCGCGAAGGATGAGAAAGGCGTTTTCGCCTGGCGCACCCATTGGCCACACACTTTGTAACAACTGGAATGCAGCGGGTTTCACAACTGGTGCAGGTCATGGCATTATCCGGTGCTTGCGATACTTGCAGTGCAGACTGCTTGTGGGAAGGAAGTTTCGAGCG
>JBDTWS010000182.1:0-7173 GCA_040006575.1 Betaproteobacteria bacterium | reverse complement strand
ATGATTGAGTTAATCGATACAGAGCAACCGGAAGCGATCATCAAGGTGATCGGTATTGGTGGCTGCGGCGGCAACGCCGTGGATCACATGATCGGCAATGGTGTGGCGGGGGTGGAATTCATCTGCGCCAACACCGATGCGCAAGCCTTGAAACGCAACCAGTCCAAGATCACGATGCAGCTGGGTGGCAACGTGACCAAGGGCCTGGGCGCGGGCGCCAATCCCGAAGTGGGACGCAGCGCGGCGCTGGAAGATCGTGAACGCATCGCCGAGATGATCCAGGGTGCGGACATGCTGTTCATCACCGCCGGCATGGGTGGCGGCACGGGCACGGGGGCAGCACCGATCGTCGCGGAAATTGCGCGCGAAATGGGTGTGCTGACCGTCGCCGTGGTCACCAAGCCGTTCAGCTTTGAAGGCAAGCGCAAGAAGATCGCCGAAGCCGGCATCGAGGCATTGAAGCAGCATGTGGATTCACTGATCATCATTCCAAACGACCGGCTGATGGAAGTGCTGGGCGATGATGTGTCCTACGAAGACGCGTTCAGAGCATCGAACGACGTACTCAACGGCGCCGTCGCGGGCATTGCCGAGGTGATCAACTGCCCCGGCCTGGTGAACGTCGATTTTGCCGACGTGCGCACGGTGATGAGCGAGAACGGTGTTGCGATGATGGGCTCGGCCATGGCCTCCGGCCCGGACCGCGCGCAAGTTGCCGCGGAACGCGCTGCCGCTTCGCCGTTGCTGGAAGACGTGAACCTGACGGGCGCGCGCGGCGTGCTGGTCAATATCACGGCCAGCAAATCGCTGAAGCTGAAGGAAGTGCACGAAGTCATGAACACCATCCGCAGTTTCACTGCGGAAGATGCGACCGTGATCTTCGGCAGCGTGCTCGATGAAAGCATCGGCGACCAGCTGCGCGTGACCATCGTTGCCACCGGACTCGGCGGCACGGTGTCCAAGCGCCAGCCGCAGATGGTGTATTCGGCACCGGTGATGGCGCGTACCGGAACCGATGATGCGATTGGCTCGCCGATGGCAACACCGGCCGGCGCGATCAACTATCACGACCTGGATACACCGGCCGTGACACGCCGTCGTCGCGATGCAACCGTGAGTGCCATGCAGCAATCGGGCGTCGAGATGTATGACATCCCGGCGTTTTTGCGGAAGCAGGCGGACTAGCGAATAGTCGGTCGTCCGGTCCAGCCAGCGCGAAACTCTGCCGCGCTGGTTGGATCGGCGTCCCTGTTGATGCCGTAATGCATGTTCCGAAAGAGTGTTGCGTTTTTGACGTAGGAGTATGATTCCGCACCACTCATTCGCAGGAGCTCCCCATGGTGATCTGTCCCGTCGCAATCGCAGTTGGCTGCAAGAAGTGCCCGGTGTTTAGCGTCTGTCCGGCAAAAAGCCTCATCGGTGACCAGAAAGGTCCCGATACGTTGAATACCGATAAGCCGGAAAAGAAAGCGAAATCCGCAGCAAAAAAATCGTAATCGGGGAACAAAAATTGCGCGCGAGCCGTACTGGAAGCGCCATTTTTGCTGGGTCAAAATCATTGAAATGCTAAAATGAGACCCAAATTCCAATAGATTCAGTCAATCAGTCCCAGGCATGATCAAGCAGCGAACCCTCAAGAACAAAGTGCGCGCTACCGGCGTCGGTGTTCACCTCGGCCATCGGGTCGAGATGATGATCCGCCCTGCTGCGCCCGACACGGGGATCGTTTTCTGCCGCACCGATCTGCCGGGCGCACCGAGCGTGAAAGCGCATGCGCTGAATGTGAACGACACGCGCATGTCGACGCGAATCGAAGATCCCAAAACCGGCGCGCGAGCCGCGACGGTTGAACATTTGATGTCTGCCTTCGCGGGCCTCGGCATCGACAATGCCTATGTTGATTTATCCGCCGAAGAAGTGCCGATCATGGACGGCAGTGCGGGCCCGTTTATTTTCCTGATGCAATCGGCGGGTATCGAAGAGCAGGGCAAGGCCAAGCGCTATATCCGTGTCAAGAAACACCTGGAACTGCAAGACAAGGACCGCTACGTTTCGCTGTCACCGTTCAATGGCTTCAAGCTGCAGTTCAATATCCAGTTCGATCATCCGGTATTCGAGAAATCGGCCTCGGATGTGGAAGTCGATTTCGCCAAGGTTTCGTATGCCAAGGAAGTGGCGCGTGCGCGCACCTTCGGGTTCACCCATGAAGTCGAAGCCATGCGCAAGGCGGGCCTGGGCCGTGGCGGCTCGCTGGACAACGTGATCGTCATCGATGATTTCCGCGTGCTGAATGCCGAGGGCCTGCGCTTCGACGATGAGTTCGTCAAACACAAAACGCTGGATGCGATCGGCGACCTGTACATGCTGGGCCATCCGCTGATCGGTGCTTTCCGCGGCGTCAAATCCGGGCACGCCATGAACAACCAGCTGGTTCGCGCCCTGCTGGCCGATGAAACTGCCTGGGATTTCGTCACCTTCGACAAGCGCGAACAATTGCCGGCGGCGTTCGGCAACATGGCCCTGTCGGCGGCCTGAACCCGCCACCGAAAACCAGAAATGTTTATCGGCCTGAGGATATTGTTGATGGTCGCCGTGATCGCCTGCTCGGCGACTTTCCTCGGCTACCTGTTCACGCGCAACCCGCGCTTCCTGAAACTCACCAAGAACATCATCAAGGTGGCGCTGATTTTTGCCGCCTTCATCGCCATCATTTATACCGCCGAACGGCTGCTGCTGGCCTGACCTAGGTTTTCCTGCCACCATTTGTGAGCGCTCGCTCACGTTTCTTGCGCAGTCCCTCCATGGTCTTCTTTAAAGGCGAATCTTCCAACGATTCAGCCAGTTCCGTCACCATCGCGGTGGGCATGGGCTCGCGCGGTGGGCCCACTTTTGGTTCCGGCTCGGGACGAAAATAGTCGGGTTGCACCAGCACAGAAATTACGGTAACCTCTTGTTCTTGCTTTTTATTTTGTCTATTTTTCTCAAGCTTTTCAAGCATCACCAGCAGGCGCGGCAACATCTGTTTTAGTTTTGCCGCCACGGCCCCGTTGGCCACTGCGATTATCAGCGTCGATCCCTCCACCGCAGCAACACGGCATGAGTTACCCAGGCCGGGCGGCAAGGCGTCGGCAAAAGATTGTTGAAGGCGGGAAACGCGCTGCAGCCGGTCATGGATCGGTGCGATGAGATCGTTTTCCCGTATCAGGGCGTGAATCGGTTTGAAGCCTTTGGGGTTCATGTAAAGGGTGACCGGTTTGAAGCATCCCACCGCAGCGCAGAATCGTTGGAGCAGCAGATGAATATTATTCTTGTATCGGACAGCCTGGCCAAAAGCCGGATCGTCACGATCTCGCAGTCGCAGATTATCATGGCCGCGATGGGCTTCATCAGCGCCGGCTTCATGTTCGCGCTGGGAACGTATTGGGTGACGATGAAGTACGCCGTCGATATCCAGAACCCGTTCATCCAGAGCCTCATCTCCACCCTCACGCAGCAAAAAACCCAGCAGGCTGAAAAAGACATGCGCGAGCAGTTGAATTCGCTCGCCGTCAAGCTGGGTGAAATCCAGGCGCGCCTGATGCGCCTCGACGCGTTCGGTGAACGCCTCGGCAAAGCCGCCGGCATCAAGCCCGCTGAATTCCGTTTCTCCGAGACCCCCGGCCAGGGCGGCCCGTCGCCGTCTTCCTCCGCGTCCGAGATTTCCTACAGTGAATTCCAGTCGAAGATGGCCGAAATCTCGCGCATCCTCGATGACCGCGGCGACAAGCTGGGCATGCTCGATTCCGTGCTGATGGACGGCCGCCTGGCCGCCAAGGCCATCCCGACCACCATTCCCGTCGAGACCGGCTACTACTCATCCAACTTCGGCTATCGCATTGATCCGTTCAATGGCAAGCAGGCGTTCCACACGGGTGTGGATTTCATCGCGCCCCCCGGTTCGCCCATCCTCGCCGCCGCCGGTGGCGTGGTCGCCGTCGCCGAGCGTCACAGCGAATATGGCAACATGGTTGATATCAACCATGACAATGGGTTGACCACCCGTTACGGCCATATGTCGCGCCTGCTGGTGAAGGTGGGCGATGTGGTATTGAAGGGCCAGAAGATCGGTGAACTGGGCCAGACCGGCCGCGCCACCGGCCCGCACATGCATTTCGAAGTGCGCGAAAACAGCGTTCCGCTGAACCCCAACCGCTTCCTGTCTTTTGCCAAGGCGCAAGAGCCGGCGGTTGCGACCAAATCCGCTCGCGCCCCCTGATTTTCCTCCCCTGATCACCGCGGCCACACGTTTTCACGTGGGCCCGTTGTGATTGCCTGTCCGCGTCCCCACTTAGCAGGCGACGCCCTCTAAATTTTCCGCTACTACCCGTTTTCCACTCTCGCGTCGCGTCTTCCACCACGGCGGCAAAAAATATAAAGAAAGCACCGCATGTTCGATTCCATTCTCAAATCCATTTTCGGCAGCCGCAATGAGCGCCTGTTAAAGCAGTACAAGAAGACCGTTGACCTGATCAACGCGCTCGAACCTGCCATCGAAAAATTGAGCGACGCCGAACTGCGCGCCAAGACGGATGAATTCAAGGAACGCCATCAAAAAGGCGAAACGCTGGACCACCTGTTGCCGGAAGCATTCGCGGTGGTGCGAGAAGGCGGCAAGCGCGCGCTGGGCATGCGCCATTTCGACGTGCAACTGATCGGCGGCATGGTGCTGCATAACGGCCGCATCGCGGAAATGCGCACGGGCGAGGGCAAGACGCTGATGGCGACGCTGCCCTCGTACCTGAATGCGATTTCGGGCAAGGGCGTGCACATCGTTACGGTCAACGATTACCTCGCGCAGCGCGATTCGGAATGGATGGGCCGCCTGCATTCTTTCCTGGGCCTTACCGTCGGCTGCAATCTTTCGCAGATGGCGCATGACGCCAAGCAACAGGCGTTCGGCGCCGACATCACCTACGGCACCAATAACGAATTCGGCTTCGATTACCTGCGTGACAATATGGTCACCAACAAGGGCGAGCGCGTCATGCGCGGCCTCAATTTCGCCATCGTCGACGAAGTCGATTCCATCCTCATCGACGAAGCGCGCACGCCGCTCATCATCTCCGGCCAGGCCGAGGATTCGGCCGCGGTCTACCAGAAAATTGACCTGCTGGTGCCGGGACTGAAGCCGCAGGAAGATGAAAAATCACCGGGCGATTACTGGGTTGACCTGAAGTCGCACCAGGTCACGCTGTCCGAAGAAGGCCACGAACACGCCGAAGAACTGATGACCCAGAACGGCATGCTGCCGGAAGGCGCATCGCTGTACGACCCGTCCAACATCATGCTGATGCATCACCTGTACGCGGCGGTACGCGCCCATGCGCTCTACCACCGCGACCAGCATTACGTGGTGCAGAACGGTGAAGTTGTGATCGTCGATGAGTTCACCGGCCGCATGATGGCCGGACGCCGCTGGTCCGATGGCCTGCACCAGGCGGTCGAAGCCAAGGAAGGCGTGAAGATCCAGAACGAATCGCAGACGCTGGCTTCCATCACCTTCCAGAATTATTTCCGCCTGTACGGCAAGCTCTCCGGCATGACCGGCACGGCCGATACCGAAGCCTTCGAATTCCAGCATATCTACAGCCTGGAAACGGTCATCATCCCGCCCAACAAGCAGATGGTGCGCAAGGACAACAATGACCTGGTGTACATCACCGAAAAAGAGAAACACGCGGCCATCGTCATCGATGTGAAGGATTGTTTTGCGCGCGGCCAGCCCGTATTGCTCGGCACCACGTCGATTGAAAATTCCGAATTGCTCTCCGAGCTGCTCACCAGGGAAAACCTGCCGCACGAAGTGCTGAACGCCAAGCAGCACGCGCGTGAAGCCGAGATCATCGCGCAGGCCGGTGCGCCCAATGCCATCACCATCGCCACCAACATGGCGGGCCGCGGAACCGACATCGTGCTGGGCGGAAACCCGGATCGCGAAATTCGTGCGGTGGAAACCGATGAAGCGATGTTGCCCGCAGAAAAAGAATCGAAGGTCGCCGAGATCAAGGCCAAATGGCAGCCGATCCACGAGCAGGTAGTCGCGTCGGGTGGATTGCACATCGTCGGTTCCGAGCGCCACGAATCGCGCCGTATCGATAACCAGTTGCGCGGTCGTGCGGGACGCCAGGGTGACCCGGGTTCATCGCGTTTCTATCTGTCGTTCGAAGATCCGCTGCTGAAGATTTTTGCCGGCGACAAACTCAAAGCCATCATGGCGCGCCTGAAGATTCCCGAGGGTGAAGCGATCGAAGCGGGCATGGTTTCGCGCTCGATTGAAAACGCGCAGCGCAAGGTCGAAGCCCGCAACTTTGATATCCGCAAGCAACTGCTCGAATACGATGACGTTGCCAACGACCAGCGAAAAGTGATTTACCAGCAGCGCAATGAGCTGCTCGACGCTGACGATATTTCCGAGACCATCGTCAACATGCGCGGCGGCGTGCTGCTCGGCACGGTTGAGCAGTACGTACCACCGGAAAGCGTGGAAGAGCAGTGGGACATCCCGGCGCTGACGAAAACACTGTCGACCGAATTCAACCTCGATGTGCCGATCAACGACTGGCTGAAGAACGACGCCGAACTCGACAGCCACATGATTGCCGAGCGCGTCGCCAAGCAGGCCAACGAAGATTACGCCGCCAAATTCCAGCAGATCGATCCGCACCTGCTGCACCAGTACGAGCGCTCGGTGATGCTTCAGTCGATCGACAGCCATTGGCGCGAACACCTGGCCTCGCTCGATTACCTGCGCCAGGGTATCCACCTGCGCGGCTATGCACAGAAGCAACCCAAGCAGGAATACAAGCGTGAAGCGTTTGAATTGTTCAGCGGCATGCTGGACGGCATCAAGCGGCAGGTGACGCAGATCCTGATCAATGTGCGTGTGCAGTCTTCAGAAGAAGTTGCGGCCGCTGAAAAGGCCGCCGAGGAAGCCGCCGCGCGCGCGGTTGAAAATGTGCAGTACCGCCACGCTGATTACGCCGATGCACTGCCGGTGGGTGGAGAAGAGACACAGCCGGCAGTCGGCAGTAGTGCCGACAATGCTCCCTTTGTGCGCGAAGGCGTGAAGATCGGACGCAACGATCCGTGCTGGTGTGGATCGGGGAAAAAATTCAAGCAGTGTCACGGCAAGTT
>JBDTWS010000181.1:0-7185 GCA_040006575.1 Betaproteobacteria bacterium | reverse complement strand
GTAACCAAACCAGTGCGTCGCGGATGTCATGCCGGCGGAAGATGGTTATGGCTTATTGCTTGTTGCCTGCTTTTTGGTGCATGCCTCGAACGTAGAAAACGAGGCCGGCACCAATCAGCAATGCACTTCCGCCGATCACCTTGACGAGAAACATCACCGGGTCCTTCGTTCCATCCGGCGGCACCATCGAAGTGACAATCGCCAGCAAGGTCGTTGCAAACCCCAGCCCGCTCGCGAGCCAGCAAACCACTGGCCCGCCGGGAACCAGCACGATGCCGTCATTCTTTCCGGCCGCCCGCAAACGCAGCACCGGCAGCGCCGCGAAAATATACAACAGCGGCAGAAAGCCGACGATGATCGTCATATCGACCAGGATCACGAACGCTTCCCGGATTGTTGTGCCGGATAACGCCAGCAGCAGCACCAGCGTGGTGATCGCTGCCTGCACCAGCAGCGCAATATACGGAGTGCCATAGCGGGGATGCAACGCCGCGAGCGCTTTCGGCAGGTAGCGGTCAACGCCAATCACAAACGGCAGCCGCGCGGTGCCGGTGATGAATGCACCCACCGCACCAAAACTGCCCAGCGCCAGCAGCGCCGCGGTGATGGGGCCGAATTGCGCAAATCCCAGCCGGTCACCGATGGCGGCAAGCGCCTGCGGAATGCCGGCGATGACATGAATTTTTTCAGCCGGCAGCGCGATGAGCAAGGACGCCGTACCGCAAATGTACATGGCGGTGGCTGCGACACAGGTGATGAGGATTGCGCGCGGAATGGTTTTGCGCGGCTCCTTGATTTCGCCGCCGAGGATCGGGCCCATTTCAAGGCCCGCGAAAGCCAGTGCGATCACGGCGAATGTGGACAGCGCGGACATCGACGACAGATCCGGCACCAGTGCGGCGGCGGCCATCGCGGTGGCGGGACCGAACTTGATCCATGAAATCACCCCGCCTCCCAGGATCAATACGGCGACAGTCCAGGTCGCAATGCCGCCGGCATTCTGTAACCACCTTGCGCGCTCAAGGCCGGCGATATTGAGAAACGTCGCCAGCCACACCACCGTGAGGCAGCAGATGCCGTTGTAGATCGCGCTATCGGCAAGGTGCAGCCATTCCGTTCCGCCTGCATAAAGCAGCACACCTGCGCCGAACAAGAGCACCGTGGGAAAGAACACGATATTGGATACCCAGTAGGACCAGCCCGCGATAAAGCCATGTGCATCACCGAAGGCTTCCCGCGTCCACAGATACAGCCCGCCCTCACCCGGAATGCGCGAACTCAATTCCAGCACCGTGAGGGCAACCGGCAGGAAGAAGAACACCAGGCCGAGAATCCACAACACCAAACTGGAAGGCCCCACTTGCGCGGCGGTCGAAAGCCAGCGCAGGCCGACGATGGCCGCGATATTCATCAGCACCAGGTCGCGGGTGCCGAGAACTCGGTGGAGTTTCGGCGCGGTCATTTCGTTTGCACCGAATCAAACGATGCACGCAGTTTCAATATTCCGCCATCTGGTCGTCGGGATAACAGTACAGCCATCGTTCTCCCGGCTCGGCCGATGCGATCACCGGATGCCCGCTGGCGTGTGCATGTTTGGTGGCGTGCCGGTTCGGTGAATTGTCGCAGCATAGCGTGGCACCGCACGACTGGCAGGTGCGCAGGTGCACCCAGCGCGCATGGATTTTCACGCACTCTTCGCACTCGTGGCGTTTTGCCGTTGCCACGTCGACGATTGCATTGATGTGGGAACAGGGTTCGGCAGCCATGCGCATTCCTCGTGGTTGGTGCAACGTTTTACTGGCTACTCACCCAGCACCTGGTGCACAAAGGAAATCGAAATCGATCCCTCGCCCACTGCCGAGGCCACACGCTTGATATTTCCGCCGCGCACATCACCGACGGCGAATATGCCCGGCAAGCTGGTCTCGAGCAAATGCGGACGGCGGGCAAGCGGCCATTTTTTTTCGCTCAAGTCTTCCTGCGACAGGTTGGGTCCGGTGGTGATGAAACCGTTGTCATCCATCACCACGCATCCATCCAGCCATTGCGTGCCCGGCACCGCGCCGGTCATGAGAAACACGTGGCGCACCGCACCTTCACCGGTGCTGCCGTCTTTCTTGTTCTGCCATTTCACGTGCTCGAGATGGCCGCTGCCTTCAAGCGAGGTGATTTCGGTATTGGTGTGCAACTCGATCGCGGGATTCTGCTCGATGCGGCGAATGAGATAGCGCGACATGGTTTCCGCCAGCCCGTCGCCGCGCACCAGCATGTAGACGCGCTTTACCGTCTGCGCCAGGAACACAACGGCCTGGCCCGCCGAATTCCCCGCGCCGACCACAACCACTTCTTCCTCGCGACAGAGCTGCGCTTCCATGAAGGTCGCGCTGTAGTACACGCCCGCACCTTCGTATTGCGGAAGATTGGCCAGCGGCGGTTTGCGATATTCGGCGCCGGTCGCGATGATGACCGAGCGTGCCTTCACGCGCGAGCCATCGGACATTTCGATTTCATACGGCTTGCGATCACAGGCGAGGCGCACCGCATGATTGGCGATGACCACCTGGGCGCCGAATTTCTCGGCCTGCGTGAAGGCGCGCCCCGCCAGCGCCTGGCCGGAAATGCCGGTGGGAAAACCCAGGTAATTTTCTATCTTGGAACTTGAGCCGGCCTGGCCACCGGGCGCTTTCGCTTCGAGCACCAGCACGTCGAGGCCTTCCGAAGCGGCATAGACGGCGGCGGCGAGCCCGGCCGGTCCTGCACCCACAATCGCCACGTCACGAACCTGCGCAGGATCGATGGTTTCGTTGAGGCCCAGGCATTCGGCAATCTCGGCATTGGTGGGATCGCGCAACACCCGATCATCGCGACAGATCAGTACCGGAATGTCATTGCCGTCGACATGAAAACGATCAAGCAGCACCTGCACATCGGCATCGCGGTCGAGATCGACGTAGGTGTAGGGATGGGCATTGCGGGTGAGGAATTCCTTGACGCGCAATGTCGCCGCACAGTTGTCGGAACCGAGCAGCAGGACATCGCTGATGCCGCCGGAGATAAGCGCCACGCGCCGCACAATAAAGGCACGCATGATGATTTCACTCAACTGGCTGTCGGTCTGTACCAATGCCTGCAGCTGGTCGCGATCCAGCTCGATCACCTCGCCCGCCTGCACGACGCGCGAGCGCACCAGCGAGGGGCGGCCCGCCAGGATATTGACCTCACCCGTGAACTGGCCGGGGCCGTGACGGGTGATCAGTGTTTCAGTTGCACCGGACACGCGCAGCACTTCGATGGTGCCGCTGATGACGACGAAAAATTTGACTTCACGCGTGCCGATATCGAACAGCAGTTCGCCTTCGGCGATGGCGCGGCGGTGCCCGTAAGTGGCTACCCGCTCGATCTGCTCGGCGGAGAGCTTGGGGAAACGGCGATCTTCGCCCTCATTGACGACATTGTCGGTGTTGCTGCCGCCAGGCTCGCCGAATTCGGCCGGGGCGGTTGTGCCAGGTGCGTTGAGGGCGCTGTTTGTGGGCTGCATCGATCCCCCAACAAAGTGACAGGTAAGGAAGTAGGGAAAGTAAAAATTCGGGAGTTCACCGTCGCCGGCAGGACTTGACGCTAATCTGCATCCTGCCGGGAAGCGAAACAAAAATCAAACGCCGGCGGGTGGCGCCGGCGTGGGCCGCAAATTACTTGCTGTCCTTGCCCTTCTTTGATTCCTGCCTGCCCAGTTCTTCCTTGGTCGGCTTCACTTTCTTGACCTTCACGACCTTCTCAACCGTCTCGGCCTTGACCTTTTCCTTGACGACTTTTTCTTTCTTCACTTTTTCCTTCTTTACTACCGGCCCGGCTGCCGCGATCTTGGCTTCGCGCTTGGCTGCCTTGACTTCCTTGTCAAGCAACTTCTTGTTCTTCTGGTTTTGCCTTCTGGCTTTCAACATCGATGCGTGACTCAATTTGACCTCCTGTGATTAAACGTAATGGTAACTTCCCCGATTTTACGTGGTACGGAGGCAGGTTGCCGGTTCAGGCGTTCCGGAAGGGTTGTCAGCGGCTGGCTGAATGCTCGTCGGGCACCGCGCCGCATGGCGTCCTGCCCCGGCTGTCAAGGCGCCCGGAGGTTCAGCACTTGCCCGGTCGAGTGATCCTGGTAGTCGATCGCCCTCAGCGACATGGTGCCGTTGCCGCGCAACCGGAATCTATCGGTGCGCGTACGCTTGAGGGCGCCGGCATTGTCGAAATCACGCGCGGTCAAGGCCAGCAGCAGCGTGGAAATAGTATCCATTTCGGCGGCGTAACTCAAAAGACGCGATCCCGCCGGCACGCTCCTGGTGGAGTCGGTGTACATGCGCAGCGTTGCGTACGTCATGGTATCGGACAGGCGTATCGTCGACGGCAGGTCGACGATCGCGCCGGTCAGCACGCCGTAGTCCCGGGCGGCAAACGATTCGCCAATGGGCGCGTATCGCGCATCGACGTGGAACGTCTTGTCCAGCGGCAGCGCGAGTACGGAACATTGCGTTGCGTTAAAGGTGATCGTCTGCGTTGTCGAAAAACCCATGATCCCTTCGTACAGGTCAGGCACTGACGTCTGGTACCGGATGGTGGCTTGTCCCGAGCACGCATTTGAAGCAAGCAGGATTTCGTTCCTGCCATCGGCCAATAGCAGTTTGTATGCAACCTGCAACGGAAACGAGTCCGGGCTGGGACCCGGTGTCAATGGATCCGTCGGGGGAACAACGGTCGGCACGGGCCCGAGTACCACTGACGCCAGTTGCTGTCCGCAGCCGCCCGAAAATAATGCCATCAGGACCGGGAGGACAATGATTGCGCTTCTTGAAACGTGGCTTCGCATCTGTCAACTCCCGATTCGCCAGGCAGGGTTTGGGAGGATGTGTTCGGGCCATGTTGCGTTCGTTTTGTATCGCCCACATCCGCGTACTGAATTGCCGGCGCAACCCAACACGCGTCAGAGACTAACATCGGCGCATGGACGAGGGACCACGTCTTCGGTGAGAGTCGTGCGGCGATACCCGCAGCATCACATTCGGTGCCTGCGGGGGCGCTTCGTCAACGGCTTCCCGACCCTCTTGTTGCCGTCCGCGCGAATGATGTCGCAGAAACTTGAGCGCCGCAAACTTGCTGGGTAACAAAGTCCTATGGTTCATCCCGCCGGAACATCACTTCGTCGCAGCCTCCTGTGCACCGGGTTACACATCGCGCGATACTCTGCCCGCAAATTTCTCAACGCATCTTTTTCCAGGACAAAGACATGAACCCCACTCCCTCTCATCGTCACTGGCACCACCGCTGGAACCGCGTCGGCGTGACCGTGCTGGCCGCCTCGCTCATTTTTTCCACACTGGCCCGCGCGCAGGACGCGTCCGTCAATGATGCCGCCGTCGCCAAAGCCATTGAAGCGACCCTGGCCCCGCACTTCAAGGCGGACGAACCCGGCGCTACCGTGATCGTCACCCGCGACGGCAAGACGCTGTATCGAGGCGCGTTCGGCCTCGCCAACGTGGAGAAGAAGACGCCACTGAAACCGGACGATGTGCTGCGCATCGGTTCATTGACCAAGCAGTTCACGGCGACGTCGATCTTGATTCTGGCCGAGCGGGGCAAATTGAATTTGGGCGACCCGATCACCAGGTACCTCACCGATTATCCAAAGACGGGCGATGGCATCACCATCGAGCACCTGCTGACCCACACGTCGGGCGTGCCTTCGTACACCGATACCCCCGACTACATGGCCGGCATGGCGAAGGCCGTGAGCGTCAACGAAATGATCGCGCGCTTCAAGGACCAGCCGCTCAAGTTCGCGCCCGGTTCGCAATGGG
Source organism: Betaproteobacteria bacterium (assembly GCA_040006575.1). Taxonomy (GTDB): domain Bacteria; phylum Pseudomonadota; class Gammaproteobacteria; order Burkholderiales; family Usitatibacteraceae; genus UKL13-2. The sequence goes on along the minus strand of JBDTWS010000181.1, from coordinate 1,342 downwards.
AATACAGCAATTCCGGCTACTTCCTGCTGGGTGCCATCATCGAGCGCGTGTCGGGGATGAGCTATGCGGATTTTGTGGCGAAGAATATTTTCGAGCCGCTGGGCATGAAGGATTCTGCGTACGAAGGCTTTGAGCGCAGCAGCAAAAGGAGAGTTGAAGGCTATGCTGACCGCACCACCGTCGCGCCGCCGCTGCACATGAGCCAGCCTTATGCGGCAGGCTCGCTGATGTCCTCGGTCGACGATCTCGCCAAGTGGGACGCCGCCATCACCGCCGGCAAACTGCTGAAGCCGGAAACGTGGAAGCGCGCCTTCACGGCCTACACGCTCACCAACGGCAACAAGACCAACTATGGTTATGGCTGGCAGATCCGCAAGATGCAGGGGCTGGATACGATCTCGCACAGTGGTGGCATCAACGGCTTCGTGAGTTTCGCCATGCGTATACCCGAATCGAAGGTGTATGCGGCTATGCTGTTCAACAGCATGGGCGGTAGCGGTGCGACACCTTCGTATCTAACCGAAAAAATTGCCGCCATTGCGGCCGGCAAACCGCATAAGGATTTGAAGGCGGTCACGCTGGACAATGCGGCACTCGACAGGCACATCGGTATCTACAAAATCGATGACAGGAACACGCGCGTCGTCACACGCGAAGGCAACCAGCTTTTCGTCCAGCGCACCGGCGGCAGCAAAACCCTGGTCATGCCTGGTTCAGCCACGGAATTTTTCATTCCGAATTCATTTACCACGTACACATTTGAAACCGATGCCGCCGGCGAGACCACGCACCTGGTGGTGAGCCAGTCCAGCGGTACCGACAGGACGCCACGTGTTTCAAAGACACCGCCCGCGCAACGCAAATCGATCGCACTGGCGGCGGGTGTGTTCGATCAATATGTTGGCGAGTACACCATTGTTCCCGGTGTGACGATGAAGGTCTCGCGCGATGGCGAAAAATTCCTCACTCAGGTGTCGGGCCAGGGTCCGGTTGAAATCCTTGCTGAAGGAAAAGACCTATTTTTCGCCACGGAAGTGGATGCGCAACTTCGTTTCGAGAAGGACGCCCAGGGCAAGGTGTATCAGCTGGTGATTTTGCAGGGTGGGCGCGAGATGCCGGCGAAGCGGAATCCTTAAGCACGGAACTTTTATTTATTTGCGGTCGGGACGTACACCCGAATGGCGGGAGGGCGAATGCGCCCTCCCGCCATTTTTTTTGCTATCCGTGGACACCTTGCGCCCGCCGCTACGGGCCACGTGCACAGGAAATCATTTCGCTATTTGTGATTGCCATTGACTGCTTGGCATCGTGGCCCGTTCAACCCTTCGACGGGCTCAGGGCG
>JBDTWS010000180.1:0-7246 GCA_040006575.1 Betaproteobacteria bacterium | reverse complement strand
AAGCCGCTCGCCGAATTCATGCACCAGACCTGGTCGGTGGATAACGGCCTGCCGCAGAGCACCATTCGCGGCATCAGCCAGACCACCGACGGCTACCTCTGGTTTGCAACGCATGAAGGCGTGGCGCGGTTTGATGGACTGGTGTTCACCGTATTCGATGAAGGCAACACGCCGTCATTGCACGGCAGCGGTGTATCGGCGCTGCTGGCGCAGAAAGATGGCGGATTGCTGCTGGGTTTGCGCGATGGCGGCATCGTGCGCTATTTCGGCGGTAAATTCGAAACGCTGGCACCCAAGGGCGGATTGCCGACGGGCTCAATTTCGGTTATTGCCGAAGATCCATCGGGCGCGCTGTGGGTCGGCACCAGCGCCAATGGGCTGGCGCGAATCGAGAATGGTGAATCGCGCATTTTCTCCGTGAACGAAGGACTGCCCGGCAACTGGGTCACCGCTGTGCGGCCGGTGACCGGCGGCGATATCTGGATCGGCACATCGCGCGGGCTGGTCATTTATCGCGCAGGCAGCCTGGTGAAAAAGCCGACACAGTCCTGGCTCGACGCGTCCAATATCGTCGCCATCCTGCAGGACGACAAACAAAGGGTGTGGTTTGCCACGAGTGGTGAGGGCCTTGCAGTTCGTGAAGGCGAGACCGTGCGCCGGTACCTGCGCCGCAACGGGCTGGCCAGTGACACGCTGGCGCGCCTGCATATCGATCGCGATGGCGCGTTGTGGATCGGTACGCTGGAGGGTGTGCAGCGGCTGGTGGGCGAGGAATTCGAATCCTTTGCCGCACCCGACGGCCTCACCAATAATTTCATCCGCGAAATTTTCGAGGACGCTGAGGGAAATATCTGGATCGGCACCGATCGCGGCATCGACCGTTTTCGCGACAGCCTGATCAGCACCTGGGGCATCCGCAAAGGCCTCGCCGAAGAGTTCGTGCGCGTGGTGCTGGAGGATCGCCGCGGACGTATCTGGGTGGGCACCTCGGATGGACTGTTTTCCATAACTGCTACTGCGGTGAAACGTTACAGCCGCGAACAGGGCCTGCTGAACGGCGCCATCCTGTCGCTGGCCGAAGATGCCGATGGCACGCTCTGGGTGGGCACCAACGGCGGCGGACTGCATCGCATGAAGGGCGAACGATTCGAACAGCTGTCGGGCAAGCTGGGCCTGTCGACGGCATCGGTGCGCGCCATCGTGACGGCGAAAGACGGTAGCCTGTGGATCGGCACCAACAGCGGCCTGATTTCGTGGGTGTGGCGGGGGCAGGGAAACCCGGCAAGACTGGGTATTGCCGAGGGCTTGCCGACAGAGCAGATCAATGCGCTGCTCGAAGACGAAAAAGGCCGCATCTGGGTGGGTGCACGCGGCGGGCTGGGCGTGATTGAGAAAGACGATCATGCCCACGCGAAGTCGCTGGGGAAACAGCTGGGCTCCAGCACAACCGTGCTCGCGCTCAATGCCGATACCGAGGGGCGGATCTGGGTCAGCACCGTCAACGGGCTGGGGTTGTTGAGTGTCGGCAAAGACGGCAGTGCGTCGACGCTCAAAATGTTTTCCGGCAAGGAAGGCATTCACACGCAGACCTATTTCAGCGCCATCGACGATGCGCGCGGCAACCTGTGGGTTTGCTCGAACCGCGGCATCGTAAAAATCTCCAAGGCACAGGTCGACGATGTCATGACCGGCAAGCGCCGCGCCGTCGAACCGCTGCTGTATGGCCGCGCCGAAGGCATGACCACCGCGCAGTGCAACGGTGCATCGCAACCGGCCGGTTGGCGCACCGCCAATGGCCGCATGCTGTTCCCGACCGCACGCGGCCTCGCGGTGGCCGACCCCGGTCGCAAGGCCGCCAACAGCCTGCGCGCGCCGCCGGTGCACATTAAATCGGTGATGGTGGATGCCGAGCCGGTGACGCCGAACGCGCAGGGCGTGGTTGAAGTGCCGCCGGGAAAACATCGCCTCGAAATCAGCTATGTCGGACTCAATCTCGCCGATCCGGAAAAAGTGCGCTATCGCTACCAGCTCACCGGTTTCGATCGTGACTGGGTGGAGGCTGGCGCGGAATCGAAAGCGGTGTACACCAACGTGTCGCCAGGCAGTTATCCGTTCAACGTGCTGGCGGGCATTGAAAACGGCAACTGGAACAAGGATGGCGCGTCACTGGTTATCGAGCAGAAACCGAATTTTTACCAGCAGGTCTGGTTCCGCGTGCTGGCCACCATTGTCATTGTGCTGGTCGCTGCCGGCGCTTACCGGGGACGCATCGCGCAGCTCAATGCGCTGGGGCGCAAATTGCAATTGATGGTTGATGACCGCACTCGGGACCTGGAGCGTGAAAAACAAAAACTGGAAGCGGCCAGCGACGAAAAGGCGCGGTTGCTGATACAGGTGGCCGATGCCGCGCGCGCGTATGAAAAATTATCCAAGGAAGACAGCCTGACGGGGCTGAGCAACCGCCGCGAACTTGACCGTTTCCTCGCGCATGAGTTCGAGCGCGCCGTGCGGCACGGACGTACGCTGTCGGTGGCGCTGGCGGACCTCGATTTTTTCAAGAAGATAAATGACCTGCATTCACACGCCGTCGGTGACGAAGTACTGCGTGAAGTCGCCAACATCCTGCGGGTCGGCTGCCGCAGCATCGACATGGTCGGGCGCTACGGTGGTGAAGAGTTTGTGCTGGTGCTGCCGGAAGCGGACCACGACGTGGCCTTGCAGATCTGCGAGCGCCTGCGAGCGGCTATCGAAAATTTTGACTGGGAGAGCAAGCATGCAGGTCCCAAAGTGACGATGAGTTTTGGCCTCGCGACGCTGGCAGGTGAATCGAGTTTTGAGCGCCTGGTGGCGCTGGCGGATGAAAAGCTTTATGAGGCGAAAGAAGGCGGGCGCAATCGCGTCTGTTCCTGATTCAAGTTATCGCCAACACTTGAATCAAGCACCGGCGCGGTTTTCCAGGCGAAAATGTCATGGAATCCGCGCCGGTGCTGGTTCTGCTGATTCAATTCCTACTGCGGACCCGGCTCACTGTCGAACACCCGTGCGGGTTCCTGCACATCCAGCCGTGAAGGCACGAATATCCACATGAGCAGGTAGACCAGCAGGCCGACGCCGTGCAGCAGTACTGTCAGCACAAACAGGATGCGCCACGCCCACGCCGGAATGTCAGTGCTGATGGCAAGTCCGCCACAAACGCCACCCAGCCATTTATCGTTGAGCGAACGATGGAAACCCTGCAGGGCGGAAGGCCGCGCGCCATTGCTGGTGCGCGTCCACGACGAGGGTTCGCTGTCCTGCAGCAGGCGCTTCTTTGCCTGCGTAAATTCTTCTTCACTCAACGCGCCCTGTTCACGCAGCGCCTGGAGTTTTTGCAGTTGTTCGGCCAGGTTCATGTTTATCTCCTTTGTGGGTTTTCGAAACGGATGAGCCAGCATAAATAAGTGATTGCGGCGGCGTACCATGCGTTGCGACGGAATGCAGAAGACGGCGCATGAATTCGAGCCCAGGTTCGCAAGCCACGCAATGTAGTCAAGGAACATATCGAGGCGGCTAGACTCTATTCAAGCTGACGCAACAGACAATCACCCACTTACATGAAAACCCTGTTTTTAAAACGCATTCGTCGTGCAATTACTGTTTCGATCGCCGCGATGGCAATTCCGTTCTTTTCGATGGCCCCTGCCAATGCGCAGACATTCACCATCGATACCTCCGCCACTTCACCCATCACCGGCCTATGGTGGAATGCCAACGAATCCGGCTGGGGTGCCACCATCACGCAGCAGTCCTACATGATCTTCGTCACGATGTTTGTCTACGACGCTAGCGGTAATCCGGTCTGGTACACGATGTCGTGTACCGCATCCGGCGCAGCCTGCAACGGCGATTTGCTGCGTGTGCGCGGCGGCACGGCACCTGCCGTGCCCTGGAGTGGCGCCAATGTTGCGGCGGCCAAGGTCGGGACGATGAATTTGTCCTTCAGCAGTAACGACGCGGGCAGCATGAGTTACACGCTGGATGGCCAGCCGGTGAACAAGCAGATCACGCGGCAGGTTTTCGGACCGCCACCGTTGCCGGCGCCCGCGCTGCGCGGCTCGTGGCAGGGCGCGATCATTGAGACTCGTACCAACTGCAGCCAGTCGCAAAACAATGGCGCACGCGCTACCTATGGCCAGTATGAAATCGGGATGGGGGTGGGCGACAATGGCGCGCTCAGCATCCAGCTGTTCGGCGTGACGGGGCTGCAGTGCACGTATACCGGCACTTACACCACCAATGGCGCGAGGCTCTCTGCCAGCGGGACGGAATCCTGTTCCGATGGCAGGCGCGGCACGTGGCAGTCAACCAACATGCTGGTGCTGGCGCGGGCGATGTCGCTCGATTTCTCTGTGCAACTCGACACCACCGAGACCTGCACGATCGCGGCGGTGCTCGGCGGCTCGCGCCCGTAGTGCCGACTAGGCCGCCGAGCGCGTCGCGACGAGTTTCGGGCGTTGCACCGGGTTGAAATCGACCCAGTCACCGTCGCGCCATACACCGTCGGCTTGCTCGATGTCTTCCGCAGCGCTCGCGCGCAAATCGTCGATCACGAACTCCTCATTGGCCGGTCGCGCGATGCGTACAGCCAGTATCACGCCTGCGGGACGGCGCGCAGGCAGTTCTCCCGCCTCACCATTTTCAGTCGCACCTTCCATCGAACCCACCAGGGATCCGGTGTAGGCTGCGACACCGGCGGCGGCCAGCGCCACAATCGGACCGCCCGCCAGGCCGATAGCGCCAGCCGCCAGGCCGGCAGCGACTGCTGTCGTTGCGGCCGAATCTTTCGGCGACTCGGCGCCGGGGCTGTCCTGTTCGTCGCCACCTTCGGGCAGTACGCCATGTTGTCCCGGGGGGTTGTTGTGAAATATGCAAATATCGTCGCGATCGACGTAGCGCAGGATGCTTGCTGCGGCCGCGTCGGCCTTGGCCTTCGTTGGAAAACGTCCTGCAATGATCCGGTCCATGACTGTCCCCTGTGAATTGTGGTGGAGCACGCAATGCGGTCATGGCATCGCGGCGCGGATGTGTGGGGCACCCTGGAAAATATCGTAGTCCGGCAACCTTACCGAGTGTGTAGGCGCGGTTGTGAACGCAGTGTAGGACAAGAATGCTGGTCACACGGCTACCGCGATTCCTACAAGCCTTTACGCCGTCTGCCGATACGTCACACGTCATGTTCCGCGCACAGTGGAATCACATCAGGTACGAGGAGAAAAATCATGAACGACTTGAGCCAACCAGTGGGAAGAACCCCGGGCCTCGCAGATCCCACCGCATTTTCCGGCCTCGCCGTAAAGACCAGCAGCATCGTCGGCACGCGCGTGGTGAATCGCCAGAATGAAGATCTCGGTAAAGTCGAAGAAGTGGTGATCGACGTGTTCAACGGCCGCATCGCCTACCTTGTCTTGTCCTTCGGCGGATTCCTGGGCCTCGGTGAAAAACTGTATGCGGTGCCGTGGAAGGCGCTGCATTACGACAATGACACCAAGGTCTACGTGCTGAACCTGAGCAAGGATCAAATCGAGCACGCGCCTGGATTTGAAAAGGAAACCTGGCCGGAATTTACCAATGAAGGGTGGAACCGCACGGTGCATGATTATTACGAGCTGCCGCCGTTCTGGATGCCGTAGAGTTTGTTGCACGGCACAGGGCACGCGGCCACTGGGCCGCACGTGCCGGTTCTGCGATACTTGAAAACTAAATAGCAAAGCAACGCGGCCGCCGATCCCACCATCGGCGGCCCGCGCTTCATCAGGGCAGGCAGCAATGGGCGCTGTCAGGGCAGGGCTCAATAAACGTCGCCGGCGCATTTGCGCACGGTGGCAAAGATTCATTTCCGGGAAAGGAACTCCATGCAAGCCACCGGCCTTCGCTCGTTTTTGTGTACATCGCGAGCATATTTTCTTTTAGTTTCGTTTGTCGCGGGCTTGTGCTTCAGCACGATTGCCGCCGCAGATCCGCCATCGCGTGTCGCGAGGCTCGGGTACATCAGCGGGCAGGTGACCTTTTCACCCGGCGGCGAAAACGACTGGACCCGCGCGTCCCTCAATCGTCCCATGACGACCGGTGATCGCGTCTGGACCGACGCGCGCTCACGCACCGAGGTACAGATGGGCGGGGCGATGCTGCGGCTCGATGCATTCACGGGCGTTGCACTGCTGAACCTGGACGACCAAATCGCGCAGGTGCAATTGACGCAGGGCGTCCTGCACGTCAATGTCCGCTACCTTGAGCCCGACCAGGTGTTTGAAATCGACACGCCGAACCTGGCATTCGTGGTGCGCCAGCCGGGCAGGTACCTCATCGACGTAGATGCCAATGCCGGGTCTACCGTGGTTATCGTACGCAGCGGCGAGGGCGAGGCCTATGGCGACAACCAGTCATACCTGATCGATGCACAGCAGCCGTACCGCTTCACCGGCACCAGCCTGCGTGACTATCAATTGCTGGCCGCGCCGCGCCCTGATGAATTTGAAAACTGGACCATCGGCCGTGACCGCACCTATGCAAGTTCGATTTCGGCGCGCTACGTTTCGCCCGATGTCATCGGCTACCAGGACCTGGATGCCAACGGCAACTGGCGCACTGATGCTGACTACGGGAATGTCTGGTATCCAAGCCGTGTTGCCGCGGGCTGGGCACCATATCGTGACGGCCACTGGTCGTGGATCGATCCGTGGGGATGGACCTGGGTGGATGACGCCACGTGGGGTTTTGCTGTTTCGCATTACGGCCGGTGGGCAAATACCCGCAGCGGCTGGGGTTGGGTGCCGGGACCGTATTCGGCTTCGACGCGGGGACCACGCCAGCGTGTTTACTATGCGCCCGCGCTCGTGGCGTTTGTGGGCGGCAGTAATTTCCAGGTGACCGTGTCCAGCCGTAGCGTCGGCGGCGTGGGCTGGTTTCCACTGGGGCCGCGTGAGGTGTACCGGCCGTCGTACGCCGTCAGCCGCGGTTATTTTGAAAACATCAATCGCAGCAACACGGTGGTGAACACCACGGTGATCAACAATTACTACAACAACACCAACGTCACCAACGTGGTGTACGCCAATCGTGCCCGTGTGATTGCCGTGCCGACAGCCACGTTTGTGCAATCGCAGCCGGTGAATCGCGCGGCCGTACCGGTTTCACGTGAATCGCACGGCAATGTGTCCGTCGCATTCGCGGCCCCCGTGGCGCCCACCCAACAAAGCGTTCGTGGCGC
>JBDTWS010000179.1:0-7270 GCA_040006575.1 Betaproteobacteria bacterium | reverse complement strand
GCAAGCTCGCGTTCCCGGCCATTAACGTGAATGACTCGGTCACCAAATCCAAGTTTGACAACCTGTACGGCTGCCGCGAATCACTGGTCGACGCCATCAAGCGCGCCACCGATGTGATGATCGCCGGCAAGGTGGCGGTTGTTGCCGGTTACGGCGACGTGGGCAAAGGTTCTGCGCAAGCATTGCGCGCGCTGTCGGCACAGGTGTGGGTCACGGAAGTCGATCCCATCTGCGCGCTGCAGGCGGCGATGGAAGGTTATCGCGTCGTGACCATGGATTACGCCGTCGACAAGGCCGACATCTTCGTCACCGCCACCGGCAACTATCACATCATCACGCACGATCACATGGCGAAGATGAAAGACCAGGCCATCGTCTGCAACATCGGCCACTTCGACAACGAAATCGATGTCGCCTCGGTCGAGAAATACAAGTGGGAAGAGATCAAGCCGCAGGTTGATCACATCATTTTCCCCGACGGCAAGCGCATCATTTTGCTGGCCAAGGGCCGCCTGGTGAACCTGGGTTGCGGCACGGGGCATCCTTCGTATGTGATGTCGTCGTCGTTCGCCAACCAGACCATTGCGCAGATCGAGTTGTTCGTGAACACGGCCCAATACCCGGTCGGCGTTTACACACTGCCAAAGCACCTGGATGAGAAAGTTGCGCGCCTTCAGTTGAAGAAACTGAATGCACAACTGACCGTGCTGAGTGACGAGCAGGCTGCCTACATCCATGTGTCGAAGCAGGGTCCGTACAAGCCGGATACCTATCGCTACTAAGCCGCAATCCGTTCCCGCCAGCCGGCGGGAACGGTTTCCGCCATGAGGTATTGGGAGCGTCATGACCGACACACGAAAATTTTCGTTTGAATTCTTTCCGCCGAAAACGCCCGAAGGTTCGGCGAAGTTGCGGGAAACGGTGAAACAGCTGGCGCAATTCAAGCCGGCTTTTTTTTCCGTCACGTTTGGCGCGGGCGGTTCCACGCAAGAGGGAACGCTCGCGACCGTGCTGGATATTCGCGGGGCGGGCCATGCCTCCGCGCCGCACATTTCATGCATCGGCTCCACACGAGACAATATCCGCGAAACGATTCATCGCTACAAGGAGGCGGGCATCAAGCACACTGTGGCATTGCGCGGGGACATGCCGTCCGGCATGGCGCAGGCCGGTGAGTTTCGTTATGCAAGCGACCTGGTCTCCTACATCCGCGAACAGACCGGCGACCATTTTCATATCGAGATCGCGGCCTATCCCGAGTACCACCCGCAGGCGCGCGGCGCGCAGGAAGACCTGAAAAATTTCAAGCGCAAGGTCGATGCGGGCGCCAATTCGGCAATGACGCAGTACTTCTACAATGCCGATGCGTACTTTCATTTTGTCGATGAAGTGCGTGCGATGGGTGTGAATATTCCCATCGTACCGGGTGTGATGCCGATCTCCAGCTTCTCGCAGCTCGCGCGTTTTTCCGACACGTGTGGCGCGGAAATTCCACGCTGGATTCGCCGCAAGATGGAAGGCTATGGCGATGACACGGCCTCGATTCGCGCATTCGGCCTGGATGTGGTGACCGACCTGGCGGCAAAGCTGCTAGAGGGCGGAGCGCCGGGGTTGCATTTTTATACGTTGAACCAGGCGGGGTTGAGCACCACGATTTGGCAGCGGCTGGGAATTTAATTCACAGCTCGATGTGAACCGCTGCATTTCCGCCATAGCAGGAATTGCCCGGCGGGTGAGGCATTTGCCCCAATCGCGGTATCCATCATCAAAGTCAAGCGCCAGCGCGGCTCCCAGGTCAAAAATGCCTGGAAGACCGCGCCAATGCTGGACTTTAACTCTCCGCCTGGCCCCAATCCCGTTCCTGCTCCCGCTCCGATTGTGCGAAACTACGCGCACAATAAAACTCTTCAATGCGCACGCGATGGTCACTTTGAATGAAGGAATCAAACGCGTATGAAAAAAATACTGATCACGTTTCTCATGGGCGCGCTCGCAGCGTGTGCAAGTGTGGCAGCACTTGCGCAGGAGCCGGTACTCACCAATCGATCGACGGAACTCCGGGCTACCGGCGACGACGCTGCAAAGGTGTTGCAAGTCGTGCCCGAGAAAACGGCGGTTGTCGTCTTGCAGCGTCAAGGCGCGTGGCAGCAGGTGCGCGTGGGCGGCAACACGGGTTGGGTGCGCATGATGCACTTGCGCGGCGGCAGCAGTATCGTCGCGGAACAGTCCTCATCCCGATCTTCGGGGATCCTCGCCGCGTTCAGCAGGCTGCTGGCGTCGAGCATCGACCGCCCACGAGGATCGCAACGCGCACAGTCGGCAACCGTCGGTATTCGCGGCTTCTCGCGCGAGGATGTGATGAATGCAGAACTCAATCCGGTGGAGCTGGAAAAACTGAAGCGATTCCAGGCCAGCGATTCCGGCGCGCAGCAACTGGCGAGGTCCGGCAAACTTCAGTTCCGCAGCGTGGCCTATCTTTCACGTGATGCCGTCGAAGCGGCCAATTCACAGGGAGCGCGCAAATGAAAAAGATAATCTCGAGTCCTGCTTTCTGCGCATTGGCATTGGCATTGAGCGGTTGCGCGGGGATGCCGGATATGTCGAAGACGATGGGGTCTTCGATTGCCAACATGGTGCCGGGCGGGTCGAAGTTTGCGTCGGTGGCCGATAGTGCAGTTAGTGTCGCCAAGGATGTAGGCGAGTCACAGAAAGAATTTACCGATCCGCAGGAAGTGGAGTTGGGCGAAAACGTCATGGCCGGTGTGCTCGGTGCGGCCCAGCTCTATGACAACGATCGCATCCAGCGTTACGTGAATGAAGTGGGGCGCTGGGTAGCCTCGCATTCGGAGCGGCCAAACCTGCCGTGGCGTTTTGCGGTGCTGAACTCAAAACTGCCGAATGCGGGCGCGGCGCCCGGCGGGCAGATCTACATCACAACCGGACTACTGTTCCGTATGCGCAGTGAATCGGAACTTGCGGGCGCGCTGGCACATGAAGTTGCGCACGTTGTGCAAAGGCATCACGTGAAGGCGTATCAAAAGCAAAAGTTGGGTGCAGCCGGTGTAACGTTCGCCGGAGCGGTTGTGGATCAAAGCAAGATTGGCGGGGCATATGGTGCGCAGGCGAAGACCGTTCTTAAGCTGGGCATTGCCGAAGTACGCACCATGATTCTCCTTAAGCTCGACCGCGGCGAAGAAGAACAGGCCGACCGGATGGGTATGGTCCTTGCTGCACGTGCGGGCTACGATCCTTTCGGCTTGGTCAATGTTTTGCAATTACTGCAAGACCTGCAAAAGGATGAAGGCGGTGCCAGCCTGCTGTATGAAACCCATCCGACCCCGGCCGACCGTATTGCATCGCTGGATGCGGCCATGGGCAAGGAAATGGAAAAGTACAGCAAACAGGCCACGGTGCAGGATCGCTTTATCACGACGATGATCGGTGCCGCGCCTCCTGCAGAGAAGGAGCCAGCCAAAGGGCAGGATGCAAAGAAAACGCCGCCAGCGAAAGCGCGTGCCAAGCCGAAGACTTGAGGCCGGCGGTTAGCAAGTTGAGTAGAAAAAACCGGGCGATGCCCGGCTTTTTTTGACGCGAAAAAACTACGCCGCCAACTTCTTCTTCGACAGCGCCTCCTGCTTATGCTGCTCCGCATACGCCTGATGCGCTGCCGCCTCAGCCTCGCCCACTTTCACGGGCAAGCCCATATCCGACAGCACCGATCCCAGCGCCGATAAACACAGCATCACATTCTCCGGCTTGCACGAATATCCCATCAATCCAAAGCGCCAGATTTTTCCGGCCAATGGACCGAGACCCGCGCCAATCTCCAGGTTGAATTCGCTCAACAGGATCTTGCGCACCTCCGCCTCGTTCACCCCTTGCGGCACGAACACGGCATTCATCTGCGGCAGGCGATTGCCTTCCTTCACCAGGTACGTAAAACCCATCGCCTCCAGCCCCGCCTTCAACGCCAGGTGATGGCGCTGGTGACGCCCCCAGGCGTGCTCCAACCCTTCCTCTTTCAGCACCAGCAGCGATTCGTGCAGCGCGAACAGGCTGTTGGTCGGCGCGGTGTGATGGTAGGTGCGGTTGGTGTTGCCCCAGTAATTGATGACAAGGTTCAGGTCCATGAACCAACTTTGCACGCGTTTTCCATTGTCGGAACGCGATTTCACCCGATCGATGAAGCGATCTGAAAACGACACCGGCGATAATCCCGGCGTGCAGGAAATACACTTTTGCGAGGCCGAGTACACCGCGTCAATACCCCATTCATCCACCAGTACCGGCGTGCCGCCCAATGAGGTCACCGCATCGACGATGCTGACCGCATCGTATTTCCGTGCGATGGAGGCGAGCGTTTTGGCATCCGATTGGCATCCGGTCGAGGTTTCGGCATGCACAAATGCCAGTGCTTTCACGTCCGGATTCTGGCGGAATGCATCTTCAACCTTGTTCGGATCAATCGGCTCGCCCCATTCCGCTTCCACCACGATGGCCGTCCCGCCGGCACGCTCAACGTTCTCGATCATGCGTCCGCCGAACACGCCATTGCGGCCGACGATCACCTTGTCACCGGGTGCGACGGCATTCACAAAACAGGTCTCCATCCCCACCGAGCCGGGGCCTGAGACAGGAAACGTCAACGCGTTGTCCGTCTGGTACGCATAGCGCAGCAGTGTTTTCAGTTCCTCCATCATCTCCACAAAAATCGGGTCAAGGTAACCGATGGCCGGCAGCGACATCGCGGCCAGCACGCGGGGATTGATTTCCGACGGGCCGGGGCCCATCAGCGTGCGCTGCGGCGGGTGGAAGGAGGTGATTTTCTTGCTGGAGGAAACCTGCTTCAGGGGTGGATTCACGTGACAAACCTTTCAAGGAGTGGCGCGGGGAACAATCACGCGCACCATATAAAAATAATCCGATACGCGCAGACCGGTCCAAACCGTCAGGCGTGATGGAAATGAGGCAATGAGGGTGTAACAGAAACCGCTTTGTGAGCGGTTGCGCAGCCGGAGGCTGCGCGGGCGGGCGTCAACCTCGTCCGGGAGTGTGCCGGATGGCGGGACGCCGGGCGGCGCGGAGGGTATCCGTCGCCACCATAGGGAAAAAATGACTTTGGTGCATCGCAGCATCGTAGCGGCAAACCACATTCCGCGCAACGATTTCTGCAGTTCGTCCCATGCCGGTTGAGCGCACCGGGCGCCGCAGACACACTGCACCCATCGTAACTTCACCCAACAAAGAGGCCTCCCCATGAACAGAATTTCCCGCCCACTTTTTTATGCGCTGCTTGCACTTGTCGTCCTCGCCGTCATCGGTGTCGTGATTGCCTCCGGCGCCTTCAACCACGGCCACGGCCCGACACTGATGTTCTTCGATGAAGACATGTCCGATTCCGCATTGGGCTGGATGATCGCCGTGCCGATCATGGTGATGGTGGGCGTCATTGTCGCGGGCGTCATGGCAGGCGTCGCCGTAGTGACTGCGCTGGCCCTGGCGTTTGCTGCCGTCATGGTGGTGCTGGTACTGCTGGTCGCCATCACGCCGATTGTCGTGTTCCTGGCGCTGCCGTTTCTCGCGATCTATGGCGTGGTGAAACTTTTCCAGCGCGACAAACGCCAGATCACCCGTCTTTCGCAAACTGTTCCGCAATAAATCGCAGTATTAAACGCATCAACGGAAGGTGATCACCTGCGCAGTAGCAGGTTCCACAAAGTTCTCGGCGAATTCTTCCACGTCGAAAGCCTTGTCCAGGTCAGCACCTTCCAGCCGGGCAGTACCATCCGCCTTCACATTTGCAAAATCGAACAGGCCCCGATCGAGCAGGTGTGAAGGCGCGATGTTTTGCATGGAGCGAAAAATGCTCTCCACGCGCCCCGGGAATTTCTTGTCCCAGTCCCGCAACATCAGTTTCACCTGCTGGCGCTGCAGGTTGTCCTGCGAGCCGCACAGGTCGCACGGGATGATCGGAAACTGCCGGTACGCGGCATAGGCTTCCAGGTCTGACTCTTCCACATAAGCCAGCGGCCGGATCACGATGTGCTTGCCATCGTCGGACACCAGCTTGGGCGACATTCCCTTCATCTTCCCGCCGAAGAACATATTCAGGAACAACGTATTTACCAGGTCATCCCGATGATGTCCCAGCGCGATCTTGGTCGCGCCGATCTCGTCCGCCACGCGATATATCACGCCGCGACGCAGGCGTGAACACAGCGAGCACATGGTCTTGCCCTCGGGGATGAGGCGCTTTACGGTGGAGTACGTGTCCTGCTCGGCCACCTGGAACGGGATGCCCAGGCCCTTCAGGTAATCGGGAAGGATATGCGCGGGATAGCCCGGGTGTTTCTGGTCGAGGTTAAACGCGAACACCTCAAAGGGCACCGGTGAATTGTGGCGCAGCATCAGCAGCACATCCAGCATGCCGTAGCTGTCCTTGCCCCCGGACAGGCAGACCATGATCTTGTCGTTCGCCTCGATCATGCTGTAGTCGGCAATAGCCTGCCCCGCCAGGCGGCGCAGCCGCTTGGTCAGTTTATTGGCTTCGAATTGCTGCTTTTGGGAGAGGGGTGCGGACACGGTGTTCATAGGCGGGCATTTTACCGCTGATCGCCAATTGGGGCCCGAATTTGGACCGGTAAGGCGCCAGATAGGACTTGTTTCAGGATGACAGCCCTGACCGGTAATGCAGGTGGATTCCGGCTGGCAAACGCCACGGGCCCATCAGTTCAACCGCACCGCCGTATCGAAATACCAGGTGCGCCGGATTTCAATCACGTCAAATTCGCGAGCCAGCGCAGGCGGGAAAGCCGGGTAGGGCATGTGGCTCTGCACGATGCGTCGTATGGCCTCATCGACTTCCGGTACGCCGCTCGACAAAACGAACGTTACGGATTCCACGGATCCATCGCTTCGCATCGCAACCGTCACCATGGGGTTGATGTGTGGGCGCTTCACTACCTCGCGTACCACTTCCACCGGCGTATTGAATTGAATGCGACGGGCCCATGCTTCCGCGTACTCAACCAATTCGATGTTGGGATCCGTGCGTCCCCAAAGCCGGAACCGGCGCGCCGTGCTCAATGACAGCGGGAGCGAATTCGTTTCCTTCGCACGCGCCTCGCGTTGCGCGGCTTCCTCATTGAGTTGCCGTCCCATTGCCTGCCTGCGGGCATCGCGGCGGGCGTCTTCCTCTTTTTCGGCGAGGACACGCGCTGCCTCCTTTGCGGCTGCGGCCTGCCGTGCTGCGTCCTGACTATCGCTCTCG
>JBDTWS010000178.1:0-7314 GCA_040006575.1 Betaproteobacteria bacterium | reverse complement strand
GACGCATAAATCATCGCCGTGGCGAACTGGTCCGACAGATGCTGCAGCAGCGTGGTGATTTCGCCCAGGACGTGATCGGTGTAGAGGATGGAGTTGTCGTACGCGTTGCGCACCGCCTGTGGATCGCATGCGGACAGGTCACTGGTCTTGCAGGTCGGCACAAATTTTTCGAACGCAGGCGGATAGCGTTTGTAATACGAGGGGCCGTGGCTGCCTTTCAGGTGCAGTACCAGGAAGGTATCCTTGGTTCCACTGCGTAACTTTTTCTCCAAACCATCCAGCAGGATTTCGTCGAAGCAATTCGCCGATTCGGTGCACCAGCGCGGATCGTTGTAGCCGGTCACGTCGAGCAAGTCGGCCTTGTCGCAGATGCCTTTGCAGCCGGAATCGTTGTCGTGCCAGATCACGCGCGCGCCGCCGCGATGGACGACATCGATCAGCGTTTCGCTGCCCAGTCCGCGCCGCAGGCTGAATCCTTCGCGGCCGAAGCCGGAAAAAATGCACGGCACCGAAATGCCGGTGGCGGTGCCGCAGCTTTCCGTATCCGGAAAATAAAATCCCCCCAGCGCACGCATCCTCGGCGTGGTGTCACGCGCATAGCCGTTGAGGCCAAAACTCTGTGCCCGCGCGGTTTCTCCCAGCACAAATACCACCAGTCGCGGCTTGTCCAGGGCATACGATTGCCGCGCATCCTCGCCACGCGGTGCGCGTACGGTGGCGGAACGATAAAGCGATGCGGCATGGTGCACCGATGCGGCGAACACATTGGCCGGCGTGATGGTGTCAAACGAGATCGAGCGATTGCGCGTGGCCGACGCGTAGCGCGGATACATGGCGAACACGATCGCCGCCGTCACGACCATCAATCCCGCCAGCATCGCCATCGGCACCAGCACCGTCCTTACCAGCGATGGGGCGGGACGTACCTTCACCCAGCCCACCCAGCATGCCGGCAATCCACCCAGCAGGGCGATCCACAGCAGCAGCCGTACGTTGATCAGCTCCAGTGTCTCTTGGGTATCGGTCTGGATCATGTTCATGAACATGGTCTTGTCGAACAGCGTGCCCAGCACGAAGCTGAAATAGCCGAAGGTGGCGGCCAGCAGCAGCAACGCGATGCACGCGAGCTTGATGCTGCGGCCCCAGAACACGCAGGCGAATGCGGTAACCAGCCAGAACGATATGAACAGGGTAAACAGCCAGCCGCCGAAAGTGAACGCCACCGCCAGCAAACCCTCGCCGGCCGACGGCGAATTGGCGAACGCGCGCAGCGTGGCGATATTGGGCAGCAGGGAAATCCACAGCGCCGTGAACACCATCAGCTGCGTGCGGCTGACTTCCGAAAAAAACGGGCGAAACTGTATTAGCTGGCGAAACTGCATTGAGGCCGGATCCCGCGAATTTTGTTGCCGTATTCTGCATCAGCCACGCGGTGACGACAGCGATATTTGCATCTTTCGATGTCGGCGTCGCGCCGGGCCCCGCCCACTATCCGGCCTGCGGGATAGTGGAGGGAACCCCACCTCAACTACACAATCTTGATGCTCAAATCCGGCAACTTGTCGATATGGCAGGCGATCACATCGCCTTTCACTACCGGCCCCACATTTTCCGGCGTGCCTGAATAAATAATATCGCCCGGCATCAGTTCAAACGCTTCGGAAATCTTGCTGATCTGCTCGGCCACGCTCCAGATCATCTGGTTGAGATTGGCGGTCTGCTTGATTTCGCCGTTGACCTTGAGCCAGATGGCGCCCTGCTGGAAATGGCCAATCTGTGATGCGGGATGCAGCGGCCCGATCGGCGCGGACCGGTCAAAACTCTTGCCGATTTCCCACGGTTTTTTCTGGTCGCCCATGCCGCGCTGCAGGTCGCGGCGCGTCATGTCGAGGCCCAGTGCATAACCGTAGACATGATCAAGTGCCGTCTCGACGGGAATGTTTTTGCCGCCCTTGTTGAGCGCCGCGACCAGCTCTACTTCATAGTGATAATTCTTGGTCAGCGTCGGATAAGGATGATCGGTGACGCCATTGGGCGCCACGAACTGGATGGCATCGGTCGGCTTCTGGAAAAAGAACGGCGGCTCGCGGGTGGGATCTGATCCCATTTCACGGGCATGTGCCGCGTAGTTGCGGCCAATGCAGTAAATGCGGCGCACCGGAAAAAGGTCGGTGCTGCCCGCTACCGGTATCGTGGTCACCGCGACGGAAAACAGCGTTTTCGAATTATTGTTCATATTGTTCATATTGCCGGCTCCTCCAGGCAGGGCACATCCGGCCAGCGTGCCGAGCGAGGCCATCGCACCGGTCTTCAGGAGTTCACGTCGATCGTTCTGGCTCATGCGGGTCACCCAGGTAAAACGGGCGTCGACATGACGCCCGCTGCCCTGAGTTTAAACCTGCTGCGCCGATTCGTTTTTGAGCGAGGTCAAAAATGTCCGGCCCGCCCGCATCGCGCGGGCGGGCGCTTCATCACCAGATATTCACGCGCTGCGCAGCACTCTGCAATGCTGCATCACCCGGCTTGCACGAGAACGCCTTGGCGAATTCAGGTGAATTGGCTACCGGCCCCTTGACGCGGAAGCGCGCCGGTGAATGGCCGTCGGAGGTCAGGCGCACGCGCTCGACTTCCGGGCGCGCCAGCGAACGCCAGCTCTGCGCGTACGAGAGGAAGAAACGCTGGTCCGCCGTGTAGCCGTCGATGGAAGCAGGCGTGTGCGCACTGTTGGCTTTTTGCAGCGCCATGAACGCGATTTTCAGGCCGCCCAGGTCGGAAATATTTTCGCCCAGCGTGAGCTTGCCATTGACCTTGAGCCCTTCGACGCCCTCGTAGGCGTTGAACTGCTTCACCACTTCGGCGGTGCGGGCGAGGTATTGTTTCGCGTCATCCTTGGTCCACCAGTCCTTGAGGTTGCCCTTTGCGTCGTATTGGCGCCCAGCATCGTCGAAACCGTGGGTGATTTCGTGGCCGATCACCATGCCGATGGCGCCGTAGTTGACGGCATCGTCGGCGGCCGCATTGAAATACGGCGGCTGCAGGATGCCGGCGGGAAAGACGATTTCATTGAGGTTGGCGTTGTAATACGCGTTGACGATGTACGTGCCCATTTCCCACACGCTGCGATCCACCGGCTTGCCCAGGCGCGCAATCTTGCGATCGAAGTCGCGCTGGTTTAGCGTCCAGGTATTGGCGAGATAGGCTTTGCTGTCCACGTTGACGGTGGAGAAATCCTGCCACTTGTCCGGATAGCCGATCTTGATCTGCATGGCGGCGAGCTTTTCCTGCGCGCGTTTCTTGGTGACAGGCTTCATCCAGTCCAGCCCCTCGATGCGCTCCTTCAGCGCGAGCTTCAGGTTGCCCACCAGCGCCAGCGCCTTGGCCTTGGCTTCAGGCGGAAAGGCCTTGGCCACAAACAGCTGGCTGAGCCCTTCGCCCAGCCGCAGGTTGCCGTAACTGTCGCCGATATTTTTCACCACCACGCGATACCGCGCCGGCTGCTGCTGCTTGCCATCCAGCACGCCGTCGTAAAAGCGGAAATTTTCTTTTTCGAATGCGGCCGCCATCTTGGGTGCGCTGTTGCGCAGCAGGTGCCAGCGCAGATACGTCTTCCAGTGTTCAAGCGGCTCGGTGTTGGCGAGCTTGGCCACTTCGCTCATGAATTTGGGTTGTGCGACATTGAGCCTTCCCGGCGCGCGTAATTTCATTTCCAGGAAATACGAGGACCACGACATGC
This sequence comes from Betaproteobacteria bacterium, assembly GCA_040006575.1. Lineage (GTDB taxonomy): Bacteria > Pseudomonadota > Gammaproteobacteria > Burkholderiales > Usitatibacteraceae > UKL13-2. The sequence goes on along the minus strand of JBDTWS010000178.1, from coordinate 3,581 downwards.
CGGGTGCTTCCGCCACCAGGCGCGCGACACGGCGCGGATTATAGATGGCCTGCGGATCGCGCTGCTGCACGGCGGTCATTGAGGCCGCGGCCAGCTTTTTCTCCAGCGCGAATACGATTTCCGCATCGCGTTTGGCATCGCCCTCGTTCTGGCCCAGCAGCACGAACATGTTGCCGATGTGGCGCCGGTATTCAATGCGCCATTCCTCGGATTTGGCGTCATCGGTGAAATAGAAATCACGCTCGGGCAGGCCCAGCCCGCCTTGGGACAGGACCACCATGTAGTGCGTCGCGTCCTTCTCGTCCTGGGTCACATCGAAGGCCACGGGTGCCGCAATACCGAGGCGATTGAAATGCGCAAACGCAGCGGGCAGGTCGGCCTTTTTCTTGATCGCACTTATGCGCTGCAATTCACCCGTCAGCGGCTTGGCGCCGAGTTGCTCAATGCTGGTCGTGTCCATGCCGCTGATGAAATATTCCACCGCCTTGCGAATCGCCACATTGTCGATGGCGCCCGGATTGCGGCTGGCGGACTCCAGCGCTTCGCGCAACACAGCCTCGTTGCGCTGCGAAAGTTCGGAACCGGCGCCCCAGGTGGAACGGTCGCCGGGAATCTTGGTATTCAGCAGCCATTGTTCGTTGGCGAACATGTAGAAATCGGTGCAGGCGGCGACCGATTTGCTGAGGCCGGTGGTGTCGAGGACGGGTGCGGGCAGGAGAGCCGTAGTAGTAGACGACGGCGCGGGCGCGGTGGCCTGCGACCACGCGGCAGTGGCGCCGAATGCGGCTGAAACCGACATCGCCAGCACGGCAACACGTCGCGCGCGAGGCGGGAAATTTCGCAAAAACATGGAAGTACCTTTCGAGGCTGGAAAGAGGCCGAAAACGGCAAGAGTGAGATGTTAAGGTGCCAGCCCCGCGCGCAGTGTGCCGAAGTGTGGCCCGCGCGGATTGGCAAATTTGTAAATACAAACACTAGCATTTACGCGGATCCCCGGCCATTTTGCCGTTGCGAGCCGCTACGGTGCTTGAGTTTTGACTTTACAATTCAAGTTTTCGCATTAAATCTTCCTTTCAACCTTCCTTATTCCGCATCCAGTCCGCCGTCTGGAAAAACGACTGCACCAAACGCTTCCGCAATCCTTCCTCGACCCCGGTGTCGCTCATCGCCCGGCCCATGCAGGCCATCCATTGATCGCGCTCCACCGAAGCAATCGAGAACGGCAGGTGCCGCGCGCGCAGCCGCGGGTGGCCGAATTCCTGTTCGTACAGGGGCGGCCCGCCCAGCCAGCCCATGAGGAACTTGAACAGTTTCTCGCGAGAGCCGTCCAGCGTGGGTGGATGCAGCTTGCGGATGCCATAGTAGTCCGGGTCTTCGTCCATCAAATCGTAAAAACGGTCCACCAGCGCACGCACGCGCGTTTCGCCGCCGATCAGGTCAAATGGTGTGAGGGGATGACGCGGTTCATCAATCTGGGTCATGCGGCATTTTAGCAACAGCGCTTCGCCGGCTTCCGTCGCATGAAGATGGTTGCGGTATATTCGCGGCATAGGATCGAAGCATGCCCAAAATAAAAAAGTATCTCGCGCTCAAGATAGATGTAGACACACTGAAAGGAACCCGCACCGGCGTTCCCGCACTCATTGCCGCGCTGAAGAAGCACGGGGCCGGCGCCACCTTCCTGTTCAGCCTGGGGCCTGATCACACCGGGCGCGCCATCAAGCGCGTGTTCCGCAAGGGCTTCCTGGGCAAGGTGAAGCGCACCTCGGTGGTGTCGCACTACGGTTTCCCGACGCTGCTCTACGGCACCCTGCTGCCGGGACCGGATATCGGCAGGCGTTGCGCCGACATCCTGCGCCAGACGCGTGATGATGGTTTCGAAGTCGGCATCCATACCTGGGATCACGTCAAGTGGCAGGACGGCGTCAGCGATGCCGATGCCGCATGGACGCGCCACGAAATGGAACAGGCGCAGGGCCGCTTCACCGATATTTTCAAGACACCGGCCCGGACGCATGGCGCGGCCGGCTGGCAGATGTCGAAGCATGCGTTGCGGCTGACACAGGAAATGGGTTTCGATTATTGCAGTGACGGTCGCGCGCTGCTGCCCGATGCCACGCCGCATTTCCCGGTGGTCAATGCCGAGATCATCGACTGCCCACAGATTCCCACCACGTTGCCGACACTGGATGAACTGATCGGCCTCGACGGCTGCACCGAAGGCAATGTGCACGAACGCCTGCTGAAATTGACCGAGAGTGCGCCGTCGGTGATCGCATCGCAAACACCGATGGCCGTCCACGTTTTCACCCTGCACGCGGAACTCGAAGGCATGCGGCTCTTGCCCGTGTTTGAAAAACTGCTGGCCGGCTGGAAAGAGCAAGGTTATGAACTCGTGGCCACCGAAACGATCTACCAGAACCTGGACCGCCCTCACCTGCCTTACTTTGAAGCGCGCGCGGGCACTCTTCCAGGACGCAGCGGCAACCTGCTGATCCAGGGCAAACCGTTTCTTCCCATGCACGCCGCGGCCGCCTAGGCCGTTCCACTGATGGCCTAGGCCCTTCCACAATAGCCGAGGCCATCCCCACCCTCTCCAGGAGTCATCCATGGCATCCAGCCCGATCACCGATTTTGAAGTTGCCGCCACCGGCAACCAGCGTTTTGCCAGTGCCGCCTTCCGGGGACATCCGTACGTGCTCTATTTCTATCCCAAGGACGACACGCCCGGTTGCACCGTCGAAGGCCAACAGTTCCGCGACCTGCACAAGGAATTCCTGAAGGCCGGCTGCATGGTGTTCGGCGTATCGCGCGACACGGTGGCCAGCCATGAAAAATTCAGGGCGAAATACAGCTATCCGTTCGACTTGCTTTCCGACAGTGATGAAACGATGTGCCGGATCTTCGATGTCATCAAGGAGAAAAATATGTATGGCAAAAAGATGATGGGCATCCAGCGCTCGACCTTCATCATTGGGCGAAACGGCGAGATCGTGAAGGAGTGGCGCGGCGTCAAGGTGGACGGCCATGCCCAGGAAGTATTGAACGCCGTGAAATCCATGTCATAATGAATTTACAGACTGGCACGCAAACGAATTGACCCAATTCTTCTCTGAAAAACCCTCTTGAGGCGAACAGCCACAAGAGGGTTTTTCACTTTTGAAACTGGATTTTGCAGGCTCGGATAGGCTTTTTTTCAGCAGCAACAACGAGAGGAAAACACTTGGCCCCTAGAAACTCGAACACCAAACCGTCCATTCCCAAGGCCAGCACCAAGTTGTTTGTGCTCGACACCAATGTACTGATGCATGACCCAACATCGCTGTTCCGCTTCCAGGAACACGATGTGTACCTGCCGATGATTACGTTGGAAGAGCTGGACAACAACAAGAAGGGCATGACCGAAGTCGCGCGCAATGCGCGCCAGGCGACGCGGTTCCTCGATGACATCGTCTCCAGCCAGGAAAGCGACATCGAAAACGGTGTGCCACTGAAGGATTTGGGCACCAAGCAGGCGTCTGGCCGACTGATGTTGCAGACACGACCGGTCAGCCTTGAGTTTCCAAGCGCATTGCCCGATA
>JBDTWS010000177.1:0-7396 GCA_040006575.1 Betaproteobacteria bacterium | reverse complement strand
GTAATAAGATACTCATACATCAACTCACAGACAGACCAGGTAACACCATGAGCAACCATCAAGTTTCATCCCCAGCCCACACCCTGCGCCGCGCCGAAATCGCCCGCCTCGTCACCAAAGCCTATACATGGCTGGGTACCGAACTGCGCATCCGCCATGAAGCCGCGCTGCGCCGCCGCAGCCGCAATGTGCGCATGCGCTCGGTGAACCCCACACCCGTATAAGCGCCATCGCGATTAATTCGCCAAATACGGTTCGTCAGGCAGATTCGCCCGAAGCGCACCGGTGCACGCCCGGTGCGCGCGAGGCACTTAGCAGGCGGGGCAGATATAATCTCTGCCCGTTCCTCAAATCAAGCCCGCAATGAAACGCCTGCGCAGCAAATCCCCGTTACGCCTCAACCGCGACGCCGAAAAACTCATTTCGCTCTCAACCGGACTGGTCGCCTCGGGCAGCCGCGCCGAAGACCGTTACTGGGAAGCGGCCATCATGACGCTGGCCGAAAAAATGATGACGGGCGGCCACGACGCCGCCATCGAGTCGGCCCTCGACCACACCTTCAAAAGCAATCTCGCCGCGCACGACGTGCTGATCGAACTGATCGAATCCGGCGCCGAATGCACCACGCTGGAAATCAACAACGTCCGCTGGGACGTGCTGCTACTGGCGATTCCCCTGGTGGCCTGGTCAAAATATTCGGTGCCCTCCGGCCCGGTCTCCAGCGAAAACGTAGCCAGCATCGTGCCGCATCTGCACGGCCATGTGCTGGCTGATAACGCGCGCCTGAGCATGAGCCCCTACCTTTACAGCATCGACCAGATGCCGCGCGATTTTTCCAGCGTGCACAAGATGGCGCAGAAACTGGGCGAGGCCGCCATCACCGGCACCACGCCGAAATTTGATTTCACCAAGATGTCCGAAACCGCGCCCTTGCTGGCCGACACGCGTTTCCTGCTGGCCGCTGTTGCGGTGTCCACAAGCGAAGCGCTGTTCCGCTGGCAGGATGTGGCAAAAGAAAAAGGCCAGGAGAAGGATGGCGATTCACGCGGCGAACGCGTGAGCCGCACAGAATGCCTGGAAAAATGGATCGCGCAATGCCGGCCCAATCTTGCGCGGCTGCTGCCGGGCTGCGCTTTCGAGTCGTTACTGCCCGACGCGTATTTCGTCAATTGCCGCGAATCGGATCGGCGCGTGCGGCCCTACGGCGTTCGTTCGGCGATCAACTTCCTCGAGACCACGCTCAAGACCACCGCACCGCAGCTGCGTGCCATCGTGGCGGGCTTCGGTGAGGAGCATGTGGACGAATATCGCATCGCGTTCACCAAGCGCGGCAGTGACGACGTGGTACACGGTATCGTCTGGCCGCTGTTCGGCCGCGAAGATGACGACGCGCAGCCCACCCCTTGGCAGGAAGTGGAAAGCGTCTTGTCCGAATGCAAACTGGGCGAAGTCACGCGATTAAGCGGCCTGTTCGCGCCGGAGTTTTGCGAAGATTGCGGCGCACCGCTGTTCGCGGATGCGGATAGCGAGATGGTGCATCCGGAGTTGCCGGAAGAAGCTGAGACACCGGTGGCGCATTACCACTAATGGTTCGCTTCAGATTTTCAAGAAATCGCAATTTATAAACTGAAACTCCAGCACCGGCGCGGCACTCCAACCATAAATGTCTTGAAAACCGCGTCAGTGCTGGAGTTTTGTCATTTTATGCGGGCTTGACGCCTCTGCATATCACTGCGCTCGCGAGAAACAGGCTTTTGCTATTTCTTCGCCTTGTCCACCATCGTGACAAAAAATTGCGTGATGCCCTCGCGCCCCATCTTGCGCGCATCGGCCAGCTCTCCCCCATCGGTCTGGTAGGCAACGCTGCCGTCCGCACGCAACAGCACCACCGAAGGCACGCCTTTCTTCAGCACTTTTCCGTAACGATCGACCACATCCAGGTTTTTGTCGAAGCGGCCCACATCGACCTTCACCACCACCAGCCGGTCATTGACCAGCTTGGCCAGTTCACCCTGGTGCATTTCCATGTCGAGCACCTTGCAGTCGCCACACCAGTTGCCGCCGAAAACAAGCAACGCCGCCTTGTTTTCCGCTTTCGCCGTTTTCAGCGCGGCCTGCACTTCAGCTTTCGCGTCGGCTGCTTCGTTGTAGGGCTTGAGGTCCTCAGCAGTCGCCATGCCGGTGGCCAGCACCAGGGCAAACAGTGCGATACGTGCAATGCATTTCTTCATGATGAACATCTTTCCGTGAGGTTTTGGTTCAGGGCTTGAGCGCCTTGTAGAGGAACGGCAGGCTTTTCTCCATGCGGTAATCGACGCCGGAATGCGTGTCGTCGAACTCTTCGTACACATGTTTGACACCGGCCTGGGCGAGACGTTTCGACAGGATGCGCGCGCCGAAATGAATGCTGTACTGGTCACGCCAGCCGCAATCGATGTAGATGCCCCTCAGCGACTTAAGGTTCTGGCGATACGTCTTCACCAGGTTGATCGGGTCGTGTTTCAGCCAGGCACTCCAGCGCGCATCGATGCGCTCGCCGGTCTCGAGATTAAAGGGCAGGCGAAATCCCAGCGGGGCCTTTGGATCGGGATCGTAGCTCGCGGCCATGGCGATGATCATCAGCGCGTGTCCTTCGCCATCGGAAAGCTTTTCCTTCTTCCACACATGCTCCAGGAAATTTTTCACGCGGCCATCGTCGAGGCCCTTCGCCGCGTTTTTCTCTTCCTTCAGCACATTGATGGCGCCCGCCACACGCGGCAGCTTGCGGTGCTTCATGATTTCCGTAAGTGTTTTCGGCCAGTCGTTCATGTAGACGAAATCGAAATACGCATCGCCCGAATGGCTGGCCACGGCACCCCAGTGCTGCGCGTACTTCATGCCGTGGATGATGGCGCCGTAGCCGCCGGATGATTTGCCGAAACAGCCGCGATGATCGCGCGAGGCCAGCGTGCGGAATTCCTTGTCGACGAAGGGAATCAACTCCTTCGTGAGGTAGTCGGCATAGTTGCCCATGGCCGAGGAATTGATGTACTGGTTGCCGCCCAGCGCGGTGAAGCAATCCGGAAACACCAGGATGGCCGGCCCCATTTTCTTTTCGTGAATCAGGCGCGCCGCGCGTTCGGGAATATTTTCTTCCAGGTTGCGCCAGTTGGTGTGGCTGAAGCCTGAGCCCATGAAGCCGACCAGGTCGTACAGCACGGGAAATCTACGGCCCCTCTTTATACCCGCCGCTTCATCGTATTGCGGCGGCAGCCACACGGCGAGCTTGCGTTGGTGCGGGTCACCCAGGGCATTGCCCGCCAGGACACGTGAAGTGTGCTCAAGGACAACGGTGCGGCCTTCGAGCCAGGACGAACGTTTGAGCGCCATATGCGGATGCTCCGGAATTTGCGGATTTAACGTGCTCGAATCTTCGCACGAATTTCCGGATTTTCATTGCACTGGCGATCCGCATCTCACCGGCCACTTTTGTTGCCCAGTGATGCCGTGCGCACCGCACTACAAGCGGCGTGTCGTGACCACAATGGCCTGCATGCGTGCGACCGGTTCCGCATGTGACATCAGCGTAACCGCCTGCTCCTGGTGTGAAAACGCGTGTGTCACTTCGTAACCGCCGACCAGCATGAGCATGACCACAACACCGAATGTGGTGGCGGCAAAACTGTTGGCCTGGCGCGAATGAACGTTGAGAAAATTTTTCATGAGGAACTCCTTGGTTGGTGCGACTGTGGCAATTCCGAGAGATGCCGCACAAAGTTCCCGCTGCCGGACCGCACACGCTTTGCGAACGCATGCAACCTGCTTTCGCCGGTGCCCTGCTAGAATCTGCGCGAGCGCTTCTTCACGCGCCCGTGCTGCTGCAGCGCCGCTACAGTGCCACGCCAACACCGCAACTTCCGCTTACACATTCCCAAGGAATTCACCATGACCATCTCCCTCTACCAGGCCTCGGTTCCTGCATTTCAAAAAATGCTCGGCAACCTCAAGGACATTCTGAAAAAAGGCGAGGATGCCGCAGCGGCACGCAAGATCGATCCGGCGGTCATGCTGGGTTCACGCTTGAGCCTGGACATGTTCACGCTGACCCGCCAGGTGCAGATCGCCAGCGACGCCGCCAAGGGCGCATGCGCGCGCATTTCCGGCCAGGAAATTCCGAAATATGATGACACCGAAGTCACGTTCGCCGACCTGTATGCACGCATCGACAAGACGCTGGCCTACATCGCCACCTTCAAGCCCGCCGATATCGACGGCCAGGAAGCGCGCGAGATCAAGCTCACCGCCGGCGGCACGGAACGCCAGTTCAGCGCGCAGGATTTCCTGATTCACTGGGCCAAGCCGAACTTTTATTTCCATGTGATGGCGGCCTACGCCATCCTGCGCAGCAACGGCGTGGATGTGGGCAAGTGGGATTACCTGGGCAAGTTCTAGGGCGCGGTTGAGCACGTGCTAAGAATTTCGACAATGGCCCGCGCACTGAAATGACAGCGGCCGTGACGTGGTTGCGCCGTATTGGCATTGGCCTCTGCATTGGCGCCGTCGTCGGCTACAGCTTCATTGCGGGCTATGTTTATTTCAAACAGGAAGGCCTGATTTTCCGGCCGACGCCGCTGGCTGCGGATTATCGCTACGACATTCCCGGGGTCACCGAAGTCAAGGTGCCGGTGGCCGGCGCTGAGTTGTCCGCGCTGCAGCTGCGCTTGCCTGATCCGAAAGGCGTGGTGTTTTTCCTGCACGGCAATGCGGGCAACCTGCAGTCGTGGATTGCCAATGTCGATTTTTACCGGCGCGTCAATTTCGACCTGTTCATGCTGGACTACCGCGGCTTCGGCAAAAGCACCGGCACGGTCGAAGGCGAACAGCAACTGCATGATGATGTGAAGGCGGCATGGCAGCAGATCGCCGCGCGATATGCGGGGAAGAAGATAGTCATTTACGGCCGTTCACTGGGCACCGGCCTGGCCACACGGCTCGCCAGCGAAATCCAGCCCGACCTGACGGTACTGGTGTCTCCCTACTCCAGCCTGAAGGCCATGGGTGACCAGCAGTATCCGTGGCTGCCCGGGATAATCAACCGCTATCCGATGCAGACCGATGGCTGGTTGCCGCTGGTCAAGGCGCCGGTGATGATCGTGCATGGCGACAAGGATCGCCTCATCCCCATCTCGCACGCCGAAGCGTTGCGGAAGATTCGTCCGCAAACTGAAATGCTGGTGATTACTGGTGCAGGACATAACGACATTCACAAGTTTCCCGCGTATCTCGACGGGCTCGCGGATCGATTGCAGAAACTGTAGCGAACGCTTCGCGAAAATCTCACACAATCTCAGCACATCCTCGCCAACTTCAGCGCGAAGCGTCGATCACCCGGATTTTCTCGCGGCGTTCCTTGCCTTCGCGCACGATCAGGAATTCGGCGGTGCTGTCGATTCCCGAACGATCCAGTTCCGCGACAAACGTTGACACCGTATCAACCGGGCGCCCGTTGACCGCGATGATGATGTCCCCCAGTTGCCCGGTACGCGGGTTGAGCGGCCGGATGCCTGCCGTGGCGGCGGGGCTGCCACTGCGTACGGTGTTCACCACCACACCCTTGATGCCGTTTCGCGCCACCACGAAAGGATCGAACGGCACGATGCCGATGCTGGGACTGGACGCACGACCGCGTGCGATCAGCTGCGGTACGATGCGGTTCACCAGGTCGACCGGAATGGAAAAGCCCACACCGGCCGAGCTGCCCGATGAAGACGTGATCAAGGTGTTCACACCGATCAACCGTCCTGCGCTATCAAGCAATGGCCCGCCCGAGTTGCCGGGATTGATGGCAGCGTCGGTCTGGATGGCGCCGGCAATCTCGGCGTAGTTTTGCGTGGGCAGATAGCGATCCAGCGCGGAGATTACGCCGGTCGTCATGGTGCGCGAAAAACCGAAGGGATTGCCGATGGCGATCACCGACTGGCCCACCCTGAGATCACGCGACGTACCCAGCGGAATGGGCTTCAGCCCCGGCGGAATCTGTTTCAGCTTGACGACGGCGAGATCGTATTCGGGCGCGCCGCCCACAACTTCGGCGGCCAGCGCATCCTTGCCCACGTCAAGCAGTACCGAGACTTTCCGCGCGTTGGCGATCACGTGATAGTTGGTGACCACATGGCCCGCACTGTCCCACACGAATGCGCTGCCCGCACCCTGCGCCACGCCGATGGTAAAAAACCCGGTTTGCTCAAGGCGTTCGGTGGTGATGTACGCGACCGATGGCGCGGCGTGTTCGAACAGTGAAATCAGCGTCTTTTCGTGTTCGAGCAGCGGGCCGCGAGCGGCAACCGCACGTGGCTCGACAGGCGCGTCGGCCGCGCGAGCGGTGGGCATGCCCAGGAAAATCGCAATCAGCAGGAGGGTTTTTTTCATGCGGCGGAATAGTAAAAGTTGACCGGACTTACCTGGACGACACTCGCCCGGCATCAGAGCCGTTTGATAAGGCGCAACACAAAGCGTTCCTCGCCACCTTCGACAAGTGCAGTGACGCGCTCCACTGCCTGCCAGCCTTCGCGTGCATAGAAACGGCGCGCAGCGCTGTTCAGCTCGTACACCCAGAGATACAGCTGCTTTTCGCCATGCCGCCGCGCCCAGTCCGCACCATGTTCCAGCAGGGTCGCCCCCAGTTGAATACCGCGATACGCAGGCAGCACATGCAGGTTATCGACGAACGCACCCCACGTCTGCTCCGGGCTGATTTCGATGCAGAGAAATCCCGCGGCTTTTCCCGCGACCGTAGCCAGATAGATTTCGCCTTCGCCGTGGATCAGTTCGGGGACGCGTTTACGCCAATACAGCAGCCGCTCATCGTCGACTTCATGATCCAGGTAATGATCCGACTGGATGCCGCGATACGCGTTCTTCCAGCTCGCCGCATGGAGCGCGCTGATGGTGTGGGCAATATCGTTTGGCGCGAGCGCTGGAGGCGGCGCGAGCGCTGGGGGCGGCGCGAGCGCCGTCTCACCCACGACCGTACGGCCACGCTTCTCGCTCATTCCAGTGGACAGGAAATAAATTCCTGCAACGTCTCTGCACGCCGCGAAAATTCATTGAGCGCGGGATAGTCCGCCGGCGGCAAGGCCTCCGGTGTCACGAATTGCGCGAACCGCCACGCGACTGCGATCGTCAAGTCGTCCTGCATCATGCGTTCGCCATGCAGCCACGATTGCCCGCTTTTCACGATACGGTCCAGCTCATGAAACGCCGTGGCCATTTGCCCGGTGACGCGATCCAGCCACGGCATGTGCCGCTTTTCCTCGGGCCGCAGGTTAAGTTCGTAGTAGCGCTGCACGGTTTTCTCGCATGCCACCAGTCCCAGGCCCACATTGCGCAATGCATTGCGCCGCGATTGCTCACCTTC
>JBDTWS010000176.1:0-7503 GCA_040006575.1 Betaproteobacteria bacterium | reverse complement strand
CGCGATGTCAGGAAACGCCGTAACGGCACCGACATCAGCACCACGATGCCGATCACGATCGCGAGGCGCGCGGCATCGAGCTCACGATCGATGAATGTTCCGCCCACCAGGAACAACAATGCCGGCGGCAGCACTCTTTTCACCACGGCCACATTGAAATCATTCCGGTAAAACCAGAAACGGCCGCTGTTGATGATGATGCCGGCAAAGGCCAGTATCGGCACCACCGCCTTGATGCCGAGGATGGGTGTCAGCGTTGCGGTCAGCATGATGCCGGTGCCGAAACCGCCCATGCCGCCGACGATGGCCGAGCCGAACGCCACCAGCAGGATCAGCGCCAGCATGCCGGCGGAAAATTCCATCGCCATCACTCAGGCTTGCACTATGAAATCAACTCCACTTTCACCGCATTGTCCCTGGGGCGACGATCAATCAACTTGTTGAGCGGATCAATTCCCGCCTTCACCGGCTTCTTATCCACGACCACCGTGATCTCGTTTTCTTCCTTCTCGAACTTGCGTTTCTCAAGGAAGATCGGCACGCCTTTTTCATCTAGCACGCCGACGTCGATCCAGTCGGCCAGCGGCGCATCTTCTTCCTTACCGAGTTTGTCGGCCTTGCGTTTCTTGGCGGTGATGGACATCTTCACCTCGAATTTGCCGCCGGGCAGTTCCTTGTACGTCGCCTTGGTGGTGCGATTGTCGTACAGCACGATGTTTTCAAACATATCGTCGATCACGTATTGCAGGTGTGGCGGCGTCACGGCTCGCAGGTGTTTTAGCAGGATGGTGGCATTGGGATACGGCGGCCCCTTGTAGGCACATTCTTCGACCAGGGCTTTAAGCGCCTTGTTGACGTTGTCCTCGCCGATGTAATCCTGCAGCGCATACATGACGACACTGCCCTTGCGGTAATGGATGTATTGCTGATTTTCCACGCGCGCCAGCGGCAGCTCTTTCTTTTGCTCGAAAGCACGTCCACCCAGGTAGCGGTCCATTTCATAGGCCAGGAATTTCTGCATTTTGGCCTCGCCGTACTTTTGCTTCATCACCATCAGCGCCGAATACTGCGCCAGTGTTTCGGACAGCATCGTGCCGCCCTGCACGTTCGCGCCCATCACCTGATGGGCCCACCACTGGTGTGCGGCCTCGTGCGCGGTGACGTAGTACGGATAGTCCACATCCTTTTCATCACCCTCGCGTACCCGTGCAATGAAGCCGATCGCTTCCGAGTACGGAATGGTATTGGGGAAGGCCTGCGCGAAGGAGGCGTAGCGCGGGAATTCCAGGATGCGGAATTGCTTGTGCTGGTAGGGCCCGAAGGCGTTGCTGAAGTATTCCAGTGAGGCCTTGGTAGCCGCGATCATGCGATCCAGGTTGTACTCGTGGCCGGGATGGTAGTAGACCTCGATGGGCACATCATTGGCCTTCCCGTGCCACATATCTTTCTTGACCGAATAGCGCGCCGATTGCCAGGCGAAGAAGTTGAGGATGGGCACGTCCATCTTGTAGCTGAAATAGCGACGGCCGCCCTCTTTCCATTCCTTCTGCAGGTAACCGGGCGCGACAGCAATCTGGTCTTCATCGGTACCCACGACGGTTTCAAAAGAAATCCAGTCGGCGTCGGCCGAAATGTAATTGCTCTTCAGGCCTTCCGGATCATCGCGGTCGCGCATGCGGTCCTTCGGCGCAAGGTCGAATTTCTTGCGGTCCTGGTCGCGTGAGAGTTCCCCGTTTTCCTCATAGCCGATGGCAGGCAAGATGCTGCGTCCATTGATGAAGCTGCCGTTGTAAACCACCTGTGTGTTTGAGCCCGAATTGGTAAAGCCGTGCGTGGCCAGTTCGACATCGAAGTTCAGCGTTGCTTCCGCGCCGGGCTCCATCGGCGTCTTCAACTGGTACCGCCGCACCTGCAGCACTTCATCGTTCTCCGCGAGCTCGGCCGCGATATCGAAGTCCAGCTTGTGAATGACCAGGTCATCCCGATAAAACGCCAGGTACACCTGCGTTACCGGCACGTCGTTCTTGTTCTTCAGCCGATAGGTGCCCGACATGCGCACCCGCTGTTCTTGCGGATAGAGATCGGTCTTCACACTTACCGCCGTGATGCGCGGTTGCGGCACTTTCGCGGTGGCCTTGTATTTCTTTTCGTAATCCGCCTGGCGCGCCTGCTCAGCTTTGCTGTTGCGATAGTGATTCAGCACATTGGTGTTGTAGAAAATAAAACTGCCGAGGCCGATAAACACCAGCAGCCCCACTGCCAATCCCGCTTTCACGCCGCCATGGAGACGCCCGCGCGCCATCTGCAGGCGCTCCTGCCATCCGCCGACGGTGCCGCGCGTCCACATCAGGTAGGCGAGTATCACCAGCAACACCGCCCCTGCCGTCCAGTACGCTTGGAACGCAAACAGGCGCGGCAGGAAATGCCCGAAGCCATTCATGTCCGAATAGGTCGCGGGAGGAATCGCGCCGTATTTGTAGAGTTCGTGTTCGAAGCCCAGCGCACTCATGAACGAGATGGCGATGTAGTACACGATCATGATGAAATGGCCCAGGTACTTCTGGTTCACGACGCTATGTATGGCGATGGCCAGCGCGCACAGCAACCAGTAGTCCACCAGCTGGATGCCGAGCAGTTCCTTGGCGTAAAGACCGATCTCGAAATTGTAGTAGCCCTTGAATACCTGGATGGTCATGCCGCACAGCATCAGCAGGATCTGCAGCAGCACGGGCACCATCATCAGCGCCAGCAATTTGGACAACAGCGGCAACCAGGTCGGCATCGGCGTCGCATCCATGATCTGGTCGAGGCGATTGTCGCGTTCGCGCCACACCATCTCGCCCGCATAGAAGGCGATGATGATGAGCATGAACAAGCCGAATGTTCCGCCCAGCAGCCCGGTCATCTGGTACGTCACGGGCCAGGTGCTGGTGCCGAAAACATCGCCCAGTGTGGTGCTGGCAAAGATGAGGAACAGGACACCGGCGAACACCAGAACGCCGAAATAAATATTCTTCACCGTTTCGCGCAGGTTCAGCCAGGTCAGGCGCGGCAGCATGGCGAGGCCGGCAGGCTTGATGGTCGCAGGCGCAGCGATGGCAAGTGCTGCGCGCGGCATTTCTTCCGGCACATCTTCTACCAGCCGGGCTTTGCCGCCCACCTGCGGCGCGGCGAAACGCGAAAAAGAGAATCGCATGAAGCCGAACGTGGCTACCAGTGCAGCGATACCCAGCCACAGCAGGCGATTCCACAACAGCACACCCTCCAGCGGAATCTGCCGCAGATTGCGATCCGCCACGGTCCAGTATTCGGTAATGCGGCTGAGCGCGCTCGAACCAAACGGATCAATCAGCGCTGCGATGGTCTTGTTGTCGATATCGCGTATCAGCTGCAATGAAATCAGGTAGCCGATCAGGCAAAGCACGCTGCCGATATAGACCGGCAGCATTTTCCGCGTCAGCGACGCGATCGTGAAAAAAAGTGCGCCGATGAGCAATGAATTCGGCAACAACACAATCAGGTAAGGCCAGATGTAGGCGGACAACGAACTGGGGCCGAGCCGCTCGGCGTCCATTCCCGGTAGCAGGGACGCCAGTGCCGCGCCTAAACCGATACTGCTGAAAATCACCAGCAGCACACCAAACGCGCCGATGAATCGCCCACCCAGATAGTCGAGCTTCGAAATCGGCGAGGTGAAGAAGAAATGATGCGAGCGGTATTCCGCATCCTGCTGCACCGCGCGGCCCATCACGGCCGCCATGACGATCACCCCGAACATCCCCAGTAGCGAGATGGTCTGCGCGATGGCAAACGGTGAATTGACGAATACTTTTCCCGAGCCGAAAGAAATATTGGCTTCCTTGAACAGGCCGCCCGCCGCCGCAATCCACAGCACGGACAGCGCGAAAAACACGGCGAAATATACCCACGTCGAGATGCGCGAGACGCGGGTCTTGAATTCGAACAGCGCGATATTCTTGAGCATGGTCTATTCGCTCAGGCGGCAGCGGGTGCGGGTGCAGGTGCGGGTGCGGGTGCCGCGGGAATCCTGTCCCCCAGGAATCCGCCGATCGCGGCGAAATAGGTGTCCTCGAGCTCAGGCGCGACGGAGGCGAATTCCGCACCCGGCTGCGTATCGCCGATGACATGGATGCGTGTCTGGCCGGCAATCAGGCGCGTGGAGATCACCGGATATTTTTGCTTGGCCACCGCCAGTTCCGAACGTGGAATCGACGTCGCCCACAGGCGGCCGACCAAAGTGCGCGTCAGCTCATGCGGCTTGCCCGACAGCAGCACCTGCCCCTTGTTGATAATCGCCATGTTCGGGCAAAGATCGCTGACATCGGACACGATATGCGTGGACAGCACCACGATCACCTGCTCACCGATTTCCGCCAGCAGGTTGTGAAAACGCACGCGCTCTTCCGGGTCCAGTCCGGCGGTCGGCTCATCGACAATGATCAGCTTCGGATTACCCAGCAGCGCCTGGGCAATGCCGAAGCGCTGCCGCATGCCGCCCGAAAAACCGCCCAGCGCCTTGTCGCGCACATCGTAAAGATTGGTCTGGCGCAGCAGGCCGCCGACGATTTCCAAACGTTCTTTTTTATTAGCAAGGCCCTTCAATTCAGCCAGGTGATTGAGCATGTCCCATGCGGAAACCTTGGGGTACACACCGAACTCCTGCGGCAGGTATCCCAGCTGGCGGCGCACAGCATCCTTGTCGCGCAAGACATCGATATCGCCCACGCTGTTACGCAAATGCGCGCTGCCCGAATCGGCATCCTGCAACGTTGCCAGCGTTCGCATCAGCGTTGACTTGCCGGCGCCGTTGGGACCCAGCAATCCGAACAACCCGGTGGGAATGGTCAGCGTGACATCTTTCAAAGCCTGCACGCCATTGGGATAGGTTTTCGAAAGGCCGTTGATAACGAGTTCCATGGAATTTGCCGATGACGAGGTGGTCGAAGCTGGCAGTATCCCCGGGCCGGGGGCTTTGGACAAGCCGGCGCTACGGATTCGTAAGCGATCTCACGGGCTGCAGGTTTGTGAGCGAATCGCGGATAATCGAATCTGTCCTTCCGGCATCCGGGAAAATTATGGGTCCACGTTTTGACAATCATGCGCAGATTTTATTTTCCTGAATTCATTGCATTGCTCATCCTGTCCGGCTGCGCCGTGCTCGATCCCAACAACATCATCGGCCGCCATAACCTCGGCACGCCTGCCGGCCCCGTCCCTGTTCCCGCGACATACAAGGACGAGAGCTGGCGCCCGGCGGCGCTCGACTACGTGTGGACCACCGTCAATGAGCGCTACTACGATTCGAAACTGAACGGCGTCGACTGGAAAGCGGTGCGCCGCAAATACGAGCCGGTGATCATGGCCGCCGGCAGCGACGACGACTACTGGGAAGCGCTGGACCGCATGGCCGGTGAATTGAAAGATGCACATACGCGCGTGCAGGGACCGAAGCAGGTGGCGCAGCAGCGTGACCAGGAGGCGCACACGCTGGGCCTCACGTTCCTGGAAATGAATGGCGCGCTGGTGGTCACTACCGTGCATCCGGATTCAGACGCCTACTGGGCTGGTGTTCGTGCGGGCATGACCATCATTCGCATTGAAGGCGAGCCCGCCCTCGCCCGATATCATCGTTTGATGACCGAGGTGCGCGATACCTCGACACCCTGGGCGCGAACCCGCGGTGCACTGCGCAAGATCACCGCCGGCGATATCGACACCAGTGTCACGATGACGTTCGCCCGTGCCGCAGCCGTTGGCGACACAAACGAAATCACCGCCACCATGAAGCGGCGCAAATTCCGCATGCCGTCCGAAATGTCGTCACGCGTCTTGCCCTCGGGCTTCGCCTACGTGCGCTTTTCCAACTTCGTTGGCTCGATGGAAGACAACCTGCTGGCCGCCATCGATCGCATGAAAGATACTCCGGGCATGATCGTGGACCTGCGCAACAACGGTGGCGGTTCCCTGTCGATGGCCAATACGCTCATCACCAAATTCCTGAGCGAAAAAACCAAGGGGGCGCGCGTGCTGACGCGCAACAATGAGCCGATCACCGTCGCCTTCATTCCCGTCATCCGGCTTGAGACCGAACTCGATGGCGACAAGGAAAGCGCCTACCGCCATCCGCTGGTCATCCTCATCAACGAAAATAGCGCCTCGGCTTCCGAGGTATTCACCAGCACGCTGCATGACCTGGGCCGCGCCACTGTGATCGGCCAGCGCTCCTGCGGCTGCCTGTTAGGTTACCTGGGCTATGCCGACTTACCGGGCGGCGGCCAGCTTGCGTACAGCGAGATCGGCTTTGTATCGCCCAAGGGAAAACGCATAGAAGGTGAAGGCGTGAAACCGGATCGTGAAATAAAGCTGGCGCACGAAGACATCCTGTACTCACGTGACAGGACTCTGGAAGCGGCCGAAGCATTCTTAAAAACCAAGGACAAAAAATGAAGATTCTGGTGCTGGGCGCGGGTGGTACGGGGGGTTATTTCGGCGGACGATTGCATCAGGGCGGCGCCGACGTCACCTTCCTGGTGCGCGAAAAACGTGCAGCGCAAATTGCCGCGCAGGGACTCATCATCGAAAGTGTGAAGGACAAGGTGACGCTGCAGGTGAAGACCGTGCAGGCGGCCGGCGTGAAGCCCGAATACGACATCGTGATTCTTTCCTGCAAGGCCTATGACCTCGACAGCAGCATTGAGGCCATCACGCCGGCGATGGGTGCTAACACCGCCATCGTTCCGCTGCTGAACGGCATCGCGCATATCGACAAACTCGATAGCGTGTTCGGACAGAATCGCGTGATGGGCGGCGCGTGCCAGATCGCGGCCACGCTGACCAAGGATGGTGTGGTGAAGTCGCTCATCGATGCGCACTCGATGATCTGGGGTGCGCGCGATCCGGCGCACGCAGCACTGGCCATTGCGCTGGGCGACGCATTTGCGAAAACCGTCGTCGACTGGAAAGTGTCGGACAACATCATGCTCGACATGTGGGAAAAGGTCGCCTTCCTGTCCACGCTGGCCGGCATGACCTGCATGATGCGTGGCTCGGTGGGTGACATCCTCGCCTCGCCGGACGGGCAATCGATGATGCAGCGTCACCTCGATTCCTGCGTGGCGATCGCGGTGAAGGAAGGCTTTGCGCCGCGCGACAGCGTGCTTGAGCGTTACCAGAAAGTGGTCAACGCGACCGGCTCGCCGCTCACGGCCTCAATGCTGCGTGACCTCGAAAGCGGTGGCCCCGTCGAGGCCGATCACATCGTCGGCTACATGCTGGCGAAAGCGCGCGAACATGGCGTCGATGATTCGATGTTGACGGTGACGTATTCGCACCTGAAGGCGTATGAAGCGCGGCGGGCGCGCACTGCCGCCTGAATTTGATTTGCTTCACTGCGCGATAGCCTGAGGCGAAGCCGTCGGCGCATTTCACACCGAATTCGGACATTAAA
The DNA here is from genome assembly GCA_040006575.1 of Betaproteobacteria bacterium. GTDB lineage: Bacteria > Pseudomonadota > Gammaproteobacteria > Burkholderiales > Usitatibacteraceae > UKL13-2. The sequence goes on along the minus strand of JBDTWS010000176.1, from coordinate 35 downwards.
CTCCAGCATTGGCGCGGCTTTCAGGACAATTTCGC
>JBDTWS010000175.1:0-7507 GCA_040006575.1 Betaproteobacteria bacterium | reverse complement strand
AAAGCCGATTACCTGTTAAAGGTATCGGGCATGAGCATGAAGGACGTGGGCATCATGGACGGCGACTGGCTGGCGATTCACAAGACATCGCAGGCGCGCAACGGGCAGATCGTGGTTGCGCGCGTGGAGGGCGATGCGACAGTGAAGCGCTTGAAACTGAAAGGCCGCCAGGCGTTCCTGATTGCGGAGAATCCGGATTTCCTGCCGATCGTCGTCGACCTGGACAAGAAGGAACTGGATATCGAAGGGCTGGTGGTCGGTGTGGTTCGTACGATGTAGCGTTTCGCACGATTACGCAGCATCGAAAGCCCGCAGATGCGGGCTTTTTTATTTCGTGCGTTTCATTGTGCGGCCGCAGCCACAAGAAAAACGTCACGACAAAATCGTCACACTAAATTCGCCGCGCCAATTGTTCGCCACCGATTACCCGCAACTATTTACTCGCAACTCGCACGCCGCATCGGAAAATCAATCCGCGCTTCCCGACCCTTCAACATCCCTTCGATTTTCGCGTCCAGCATCCCGTTCGCCCTCAGCGAATAGGTGATTTTCTGCGGGTAATCGTGCGTGGGATTTTCGAAAACGATGGTGGTCGCATCGTACCTGGTGCTCTTGAAGCTGGCTTCGGCCTGGTCGGAGGGTTTGATCGTGTACACCGGAATCCCGGTCGCATCCAGCTCAATGCGCAGTGATTCGAATGACAGCATCTTGCCCTTGTACGTGCTGTGGCCCATGCCCAGCATGACCCCGCCTGCCGGGCGCATCCATTGTTCGCGGAACTCGCTGCGTTCGTTGCGTCCGTACCAGCAGCCGGCCAGCCAGTTCAGCGAAGCCAGGGGTGAATCCGGCGTCGCACCGATACGTTCGGGTCGCGCCACGAAGCCGTCGTAGAACGGATTGAAAGCGGCGACATCCAGTACAAACTTGCGCTCCTTGACCATCGGGTCGCTTTCAAATTGCGCGAGTACCGCTTCCCGTGTTGCGGCACGCACAATGAGCATGCCCTTGTCCGCCACACTGTCCTTGAAGCGCGCGCCGACCACCAGCAAACCATCACTGCGCATGCGTGCGAGGTTTTTGGAATGCTCGGCGAAGCCGGCTTGTGCGTCGGCGGCCTTGTCTTTTTCCCAGGCAGGACCGGTCAGCAATTGCACGATGAACAGGGGCTGCGCGGGCAGTACGGATTCGCCAGTAGCAGGACGGGCTGCCGGTTTTGCGGATGCGGCCGTCGAAGTGGACTTGGGCGCCGTAGCGGCCGCAAGCGCGCCACTTTTTTGTGTCGGCGCCTGGGCATGTGACGGCGCCAGCACGATCAATCCGGCCATGCCAATCGAGAAGCTCGCCACAGTGTTCAGGAATTTAACTTTTTGCATTTCTTCTCCAGTAAAAATCTCAGCTTGATGCCTGCAGTTTAACCCGTGGCGTGCATGCGCCGGATTACGCGCATGTAGTCCAACGACTGCATTCGCTGGGCTAGTCGTTGGCAAAATCATTGGCAAAATCGTCGGCCACCTGGCCGACCAAGTCGCCGGACCACCCGCCAGGGCAACTCCAATCCGGCCGCCACACTCTGTAGCAATCCGCCGTTCGCGTTCACGCTAGTATCAATTCTTGCCCGTCCATCCAATTCTTAACTATGAATGTCCGCGTGAAAATCTACCTGGCAATAGTATTTTCCTGTTTGGTGAATGCAGCACTTGCCGAGACGTCCGCCGACCTGGTGCACGCGCGCGCCATCACCGCCAATGCGCTGAAAGCGCGCGCCGCCAACAAGCCCGCCGAATACCTGAGCCTGATGCAGGAGGCATTTCCGTTCCGGCCCAACATGCCGGGGATGATGCTGCGATTGTCGGGCGCACATGCCGCCAGCCTCGCCGGGATGGCGGGCACGCCGGTTGCAGAGGTAAATCGTGAAAAATCATTGGCGTTGCTGGAACAGATTGCGCGCACGGGACTCTACTTCAACATCGCTGCGGATCCCGACTTCGCCGGCCTGAAGGACGAACCACGGTTTCGCGCCGTGGTCGACGCGATGGCTATCAACGCGCAGCCGTTCGTGAAGAGTGTCCCTGCCTTCGAACTTGCCGAAAAAGACTTCCTCCCGGAGGGCATTGCCTACGATGAGGGCACACGTTCGTTTTTTATCGCCAGCGTTCACATGCGCAAGATCGTGAAGCGCCTGTGGACAGGACAGGTCAAGCCGTTCAGTATGCCGGCCGATGGACTGTGGAGCGTGGTGGCCATCGCCATTGATCCGCAGCGGCGCGTGCTGTGGGCCGCATCGGCGGCAATGGACCAGTCGAAGGATATCGACGAAAAAGACATTGGCCGCACGGCGATATTCAAATACGACCTGGATCGCGAAAAACTGGTGGCGCGAATAGAATTGCCGCGTTCCGCCGCCAGGCGCACGTTCGGTGACCTGCTGGTCGCGCCCAATGGCGACGTCTACATTTCCGAATCGCAGGAAGGCGGTATTTACCGGGTCGTGGGCGACAGGCTTGAATCCTTTGTGCCGCCCGGCAGTTTTGCCTCGCCGCAGGGCATGGTGTTGCTCGATAAAAACAAATGGTTGTATGTCGCCGATTTTTCCCTGGGACTGATGCGGGTGGACATGCAGACGAAAGTCGTCGAGTGGCTGCCGCCGCCGCCCGACGGCACGCTGCTGGGGCTGGATGCGCTGGCGCGCCATGGCAAAAAATTGATCGCCACGCAAAACGGAATTCGTCCGCATCGCGTGGTGGAAATCTCGCTGGACGCGCAGGGCCAGGTGGCAAGAGTAGTGCGCCTGGAATCCAGCCACCCGAAGTACAACGAGCCGACGCTGGGCGTGGTGGTGGGCAATGATTTTTACTATGTGGCCAACGCGCAGTGGGACCTGTTCGAGCGCGGCAAGACGGCGCCGCTGGATCAGCTTGCCGTGCCGCTGATATTGCGTTTGCCGCTCGGCGAGAAGAAATAGCCTCATTCGCAACGGAGATTCGCAACAAGGATTCGGATCGAAGCAAAAATCCGCAAGGCCTCGCCCGCGGGCGCCATGCCGCCTGCACACGGCTGCACTTGAATTCGCGTCATAATCGGTCATTCAAACCACGCGAGCTGTGCTGAATGCAGCGCCTGTGCCATGACGATGTCCACGCCAACTTTTACCGCAAAAACAAACACGCTGCTGTCGGCCGTTCGCGACCGGCTCGCCGAACATTTCGCGCATGCGGTGGTGGCGCAGGCGTTACCGGTCGCCGACCTGATCGAGGCACAGGCCGACCAGGCCACAGCCAAGGAACGCCGCGACGTCCTGCGGGCGGCCTCATCAACATTAGCGGCATTGCATGCACCGCTGGGGAGCGGGCTGGTCAATTCCGTGTGTCGCCAATTCGACAGCAAGCTGAAACCGGAGAGTTTCAGCAAGCTCGGCACCCTCACCCTCGACACATTGGCGCTGGTCGATGAAGCGCAGATGCAGGAAGAAATTGCCATCGGCAAGGCGGCGACGCGGCTGAAGGAGCAGGTCAATTTCGAAAGTTTCTCGCTGACGCGCCGTATCGGCCACCTGATCGGCATCGAGCACATCGTCGATCGCGACAACCCGGTTTTCCCGGGCATTTTCGCGCAGGCATTGATGGATGCGCTGGTGCAATGCAATTGCGCCGCCCCGCAGCGCGTGGTGATTTTCGATGCGTTCGGGCCGATGCTGATTGAAATCCTGCCCGGCGCGTACCAGGCCGCCAATGCGTACCTGATCGAGCAAGGGGTGCTCATCGAAATCAAGGAAAATTACGGTCGCGCGATTCTTGGTAAATCGATGGAAGCGCAGGGTAATCCTGCACCGGTGCCCACATCAGGCAATGCGCCGCCTTCCGGCCCACCACCCCAGGTAGACACAAGCGTGGTCACCGCGCCACGCACCGTTGCAAAACCGGAAGATGCGTTAGGCACGCTACTGCGCCAGGTGTTGCGGCGCGAGAATGCGCCCGACGAACGATCCGGCGCGGTGCAGCGCGCACTGGCTGTTGCACATGCGGGTGGCACGCAGGCAGCGAGCGCCAATACCGCCACAGATGCGCAATGGAATGCCATGGGCCTGTTGCAAGGCAACCTGCGCGCGCAGATGCAGGCAGCACTGCAGGCACAGGCCGGATTTTTTACAGCGTCCGTAACGCCAGCGGCAGCAGCGGCTGACAATGCCGACGAACCAGGCGCCCCTCCCTCACCATTCACGCCGGCGTTTACCGCATCGCTCGACGTGGCGCAGTTGGTGGCGGCCGGCATTGTCGTCGGCGCATTCAACCGCCTGCTCGCCTCGCCGCCGATTCGCGAACATGTCGGGGAACTGTTGTTGCAGTTGCAGATGCCCGCCATCCGCGCGACGTTTGCCGAACCGGCGTTGCTGACCGACGATCGGCACGTCGTTCGCCGCACCATCGACCGCCTCACCGAATTCGCGATCGCGCAACCGGAACTGATGCAGCCCGGCACCTCATCACATGAGTCGCTGTCGCTCATCCTCGGCGAACTCGCCGCGCAGGAAAAATACGATGCCGCTACATTTGCGACGGTCGCCGACAAAATTGATGCGCTGTTTGCGTACCACGAGGAAACCGCCGCCGAAAATGATCCCAAGGCGCAGATGCTGATTGAAATCGAGCTGATGGAAAGCGCCATCAACTCGGCCAGCTACGCCATCGAATCGAGGCTCAACGGCGGCTCAACCAGCGTGGACGATCCCGAATACCTGTGCACGTTTGCGCGCGCGGTATGGAAAGAAGTGCTGTTCAGTGACATGCTCAACGGCGGTGCGCAAGGCGACTTGTGGCGGCGCGATATCGAAACGCTGGAACTGCTGCTGCGCACTGTGCGCCCCCAGGACACCAAGGCCGAGCAGGCTGAACTCACGCGGCGCCTGCCCGACCTGCATTCACGGCTGGACGAAGGCGCCAAGAGCGTGCACGCCGACCCCGCCTACTTCGCCGAATTCATGACACAGTTGCACGCCACGCATTCGTTCAGCCTCACCGGCGCGCTGTGGCGCCCGGCGGGCCAGACGCCGCGCAAACCTGCGATCGACCTGGCCGCCACCCAGCAGCTCAAGATCACGGGACAATTCACCGCGCTGCCGCACCTCATGCGCGGGCACTGGATCGAATTTATCGACGATGTTGCCGGGGAGCTGGAAGGCCGTGCCCGTCGCGCACGCCTCAACTGGATGAGCCCCATCGGCGCAGTCTGCCTGTTCAAGGACTACCTGGCCGATGAAACCTTTACGATCGATCTGAAGGACCTCGACGAACAGATTCGCGGCAAGCGGGCGAGCCTGGTGGCCTCGCTGGGCATTTCCGCGCACGCCATTGATTACGCTATCCGGAACCTCGGTGTTACAGCGGGTTCCGCCGAAGCATGAACGGCCTCGGTATACTGCTGCCGATCCACCATAAAAGGACCTCACTTGGCCAAGCTCTATTTTCGTTTTGCCGCCATGAACGCCGGCAAATCCACCTCACTGCAGCAGGTCGCCTACAACTACGAAGAACGCGGCCAGTCGGTCAATCTGTTCACCGCGGCCATTGACGACCGCTTCGGCGAAGGACGCATCGTTTCGCGGTTGGGTGTGGAGCGACAGTCGGAAGTTTTTTCGGCAAGCACCAATTTCACCGAGCTATACAAGAAACGTCCGCTGCCCTCGTGCATCCTGATCGACGAATCGCAATTCATGACCGAAGCGCAGGTGGTGCAGCTGCACGAACTGGCGCACACACGCGGTACGCCGGTGATCTGCTACGGACTGCGCAGCGATTTCCAGGGACAGCCCTTTCCAGGTTCCAAAGCGCTGCTGACGCTGGCAGATGATCTCGAGGAAATGAAAACCATCTGCCGCTGCGGGCGCAAGGCCACCATGAACGTGCGCCTCGATGCGAACGGCAAGCGCGTGACGGTCGGCGAGCAGGTCGAGATTGGCGGGAACGACCGGTATGAGGCCGTGTGCCCGACGCGGTTTTACACGGGGCAGTGCTGAGTGAGTGCTTGAAACGACATCCTCAATGGGCTCCGTCGTCCTCGCGCAGGCGGGGACCCAGCGGCTGTTCTGCAAACTTGTGACTTGCATCCAAACGACACTGGGTCCCCGCCTGCGCGAGGACGACGGTGCTTAAGCGTTCCTGATTTACTTCGTCACAACCGCTGGTGCCGGTACATGCACGACCTTCGCCTGCTTGCCCGCGCCTATGTATGCGACAAATCGTACTTCAACGACTGCGCCGGGGGACAGCAGGACCGAATTGCCGATCGCAGTCCATGCCGGATAGGCGTCATTAAAGAATTCCTTGTGCACCGTCAGGAAATCCGCCAACTCGGTTTGGAATTCTGCTGAGCTCCTGGCATTGACATGGAAGGACTGGATTTCAACCACGTCCGCCATGGTGGCGCCGGCCACTTCGAGCGTTTCCTTCGCGCGTACCAACATGCGCCGCACTTGTTCGGAGTAGCTGCCCGGTCCACCGGCGGGAATTCCCGAGATGATTACCATGTCGCCGACGCGGATGGCGGGGGCGTAGTGGTAGCGGGCGTAGGAGCTTTCGGCCTTCCCGGGTATGAAGATGGTTTTGCCGGGGCTTTGCGCGGCGCTGGTAAATGAAAGCGACAGCAACGTGGCGAGCAGGATGTGGGCTGTGCGTAAAAGCATGGTGGCTCCGAAATATTGAATGATGAGTTTTAGCCCAACGCGAGACATGGCGGGACGGCGCAAAGCTATGATGCTCAAAGCTAGTGCGCGAACCTTGCACTGCCGTCGAATGCGACTTGACGGAGTACGGATTTGTCATTGTGAAGCGCGGAAATTGTTGCGGCGTCGCAAGCGTTGATGCGAGGTTGTTTAACGCGCGCCAGCCCACCTGCATCCTTCGACGGGCTCAGGACGAACGGTACTTTTTTTTGGAAACTTGAAATCAAAAAAATCGCCCTTCGGCTGAATTCCAAAAAAAAAACCGTTCGTGGTGAGCCTGTCGAACCACATGGAAACTGCGCCACGCACCAATTCGTAGGCCGATAACTCAAGCACCCGCGCGGCTTCCAGACAATTTCCCCTCTGAAACCCGCGCCGAATGGCGTTCCGCGTCTAATCCTGCTTGTTGTTTTCCGCTGCGTACCAGCCGCCGCCCAGTGCGCGGATCAGGCCGACAGCCGCGGTCAATTGACGCCCGAGCAAACTCACCGACGTACGTTCATTGGCCAATTGCGACGCCTGCACGGTAACAACGTTGAGATAGCTCACCGTCCCCGCCTTGTACTGGTTGGTCGTCAACACCACCGATTCGCGCGCGAGCTTGACGGCGTCGGCCTGCACCACGGCTTCTTCTTCCAGGATGCGCAACGCCGACAGGTTGTCTTCCACTTCCTGCAGCGCGCCCAGCACGGTCTGGCGATAGGTCGCCACGGTCGCATCGTAGTTGGCTTCCGCCTGCGCGGTGGTGCCGCTGCGGCGGCCGAAGTCGAGCAGGGTCAGCGCCAGGTCCGG
>JBDTWS010000174.1:0-7546 GCA_040006575.1 Betaproteobacteria bacterium | reverse complement strand
GGAGGATTTTTGTTACGCAGGGGGTCTTCCTGCGGTCATCCGTGAGCTGGGTGCGAACGGCCTGCTGGACAAGAAATCGCTGACCGTCAACGGCAAGTCCATCTGGGAAAACAACAAGAAGGCGGAGAACTTCAATCGCGACGTCATCATGTCGCACGCCAAGCCATTCAAGAAAAACACCGGTATCACCGTGCTGCGCGGCAATCTCTCGCCGGATGGCGCGATCATCAAGCCCTCGGCAGCCACACCGCGCCTGATGAAACACAAGGGCCGTGCAGTTGTATTTGAAGACATCGAGGATTTTCACCGGCGCGTGGATGATCCCAAACTGGATATCGACGCCGACTCGGTGATGGTGCTGAAAAACTGTGGTCCGAAAGGCTACCCTGGCATGGCCGAAGTCGGCAACATGCCGCTGCCTGCCAAACTACTTAAGCGCGGCGTGACCGACATGGTGCGGCTCTCGGATGCCCGCATGAGCGGGACCGCGTATGGCACGGTCGTGCTGCACATCGCGCCGGAAGCGGCTGCCGGTGGTCCGCTTGCCCTGGTCGAAAATGGCGACGTCATCGAGCTAAACGTGGCCAAGGGAAAACTTCATCTGGATGTCAGCGATGAAGAACTGGCAAAGCGACGCGCACGATGGAAACCACCGAAGCAGTCCATGACGCGCGGCTACGTAAAGCTCTATGTCGATCATGTCAACCAGGCCAACGAAGGCGCGGACCTGGATTTTCTCACCGGCAAAAGCGGTGCCGCAGTACCGCGGGACAATCACTGATGCGCGTACTGTTGACCGACTACAAATTCAAGGACATCGAGCTCGAGTCCACGCTGTTCCGTGACGCGGGCATTGAACTCGTGACGGCACAATGCCGGACCGAAGACGACGTCATCGCTGCGTCCGAAGGGTGCCAGGGACTGCTGATCCAGTACGCGCCGGCCGCCGCAAAAGTCTTTGCCGCCCGCCCTGAAATCAGGATCGCGAGCCGCATCGGTGTGGGTTATGACACGATCAATCTCGACGATGCCCGCGCGGCAGGCGTGTGGGTCGCCAATTCCCCTGACTATGGCGTCGGCGAAGTTGCCACGCATGCGCTGGCCATGGTGCTGACGCTGGTGCGCCATATCGCGTTCTACGATCGCGACATCAAGGCCGGCACCTATCACTACACCAGCGCCGGTCGTATTCGCCGCGCCAGCGAAATGACGCTGGGTATTTTGGGTCTCGGCCGCATCGGCAAGCGAATGGCGCATGTCAGCCGCAACTGTTTCCGAAAGGTCATTGCCTGCGATCCGTACATCATCGACGGCGATTTCCCGGCGTATGTGGAGCGGGTCGACCTGATGCACCTGTTCCGCGACGCCGACGCCATCTCGATCCATGTTCCACTCAATGACGAAACCCGGGGCATGGTCAATTCAAGCGTGTTGAACATCATGAAGCCCACCAGTGTTCTGGTAAACACAGCGCGCGGCGGCGTCGTCAACGTCGATGACCTGGTGCTGGCGCTGGCCGCCAACCGGCTCGACGGCGTGGGGCTGGATGTGTTGCCGGTGGAACCCCCCGCCATGGATCATCCACTCTTGAAGGATCCGCGTGTGCTGCTGACACCGCACGCCGCATTTTATTCGGTGGAATCGGAACGCGAGCTGCGCCGCAAGGCTGCGCAGAATCTTGTCGACTGGCAGCAGCGTGGCCGGCCTACCTATGTGGTTGTCGAAGGCAACAACTAAGAGAGCGCAATGGCCACCGTACAAATCAGGAACGTACAAAAATACTTCGGCGGCACGCACATCATTCGCGGCGTCGACGTAGACATTGCCGACGGCGAATTCACCGTGCTGGTAGGCCCCTCGGGCTGCGGAAAATCAACGCTGCTGCGCATGATCGCGGGCCTGGAGGAAATCGGCAGCGGCGAAATCCTCATCGGCGGCAAAGTCGTGAACAATGTCATGCCGAAGGAGCGTGACATCGCCATGGTGTTCCAGAACTACGCGTTGTACCCGCACATGACGGTGCGGGACAACATGGCCTTCAGCCTCATCCTGGCAAAAAAGGACAAGATGTTTGTCGATCAGCGAGTCAAGCAGGCCGCCGAAATACTCGGGCTCAATGACCTGCTAGCGCGCTATCCGCGCCAGCTTTCCGGTGGCCAGCGCCAGCGCGTCGCCATGGGCCGCGCCATCGTTCGCGATCCGCAGGTATTCCTGTTCGACGAACCGCTTTCAAATCTCGACGCCAAGTTGCGTGTGCAAATGCGTACCGAAATCAAGGAACTGCACCAGCGCCTCAAGACCACGTCGGTCTACGTCACGCACGACCAAATTGAAGCCATGACCATGGCGGACCAGATCGTCGTCATGCGCGACGGGCTGGTGGAACAGCGCGGGCGGCCACTGGCGTTATATGACCGCCCAGCCAATTTATTTGTGGCGGGATTCATCGGCTCACCCGCGATGAATTTCCTCAAGGGCGTTGCGAAGCGCAATGCCGGCGGCATGGTGATCGAGTTTGCCGACGGCGCGCATCTCGCGGTTCCCGCGAACGCAAAAGTGGAAGAGGGGCAAGCCGTCGTCTACGGCGCGCGCCCCGAGCATCTTCTGTTGGGCAATGCGGGTGAGGGCCTGAAAAGTACCGTTGTGGTGGTCGAACCCACGGGCGCGGACACGCAGGTATTTTGCAAATCAGCCGATGCCGATGTCATGGCCATCTTTCGCGAGCGCCACCAGTTTGCCGCGGGCGACACGGTTCACCTGGTACCCGATCCGGCACGCAGTCACCTATTCGATGCGCAATCGGGAAAGTCTTTGATGTTGTGGCAATGATGGGAAGTAAGGTTAGAAATTGATGTCCGGCAGTTGCATGGAAAAAAGATTTACAGCATGGGAGAGACTGCAAGCCAGCAGTCCCGTTTCTTCAATCCGAGCAGGAGGAGATTCAAATGAGCAAGATTACCCGTCGTGATTTTCTGTCCAGCAGTGCCGGCATGGCGACCGCAGGCGCGCTGGCAGCAGGTACAGGTGGCGCACTGTGGACGCCCGATGCCTTTGCACAGGCCAAGTGGACACCGGAAAAAGGCGCCAAGCTGCGCGTGCTGCGCTGGAAACGTTTTGTGCAGGGCGATGAAGACTTGTGGATGGCCAACACCAAGAAATTCACCGAGAAAACCGGTGTGGAAGTTCGCGTCGACAATGAAGGCTGGGAAGATGTGCGACCCAAGGCGGCCGTCGCCGCAAACGTCGGCAGCGGCCCCGATATTGTCATGGGCTGGTTTGATGATCCGCACCAGTATCCGGACAAGATGGTGGATGTCACCGATGTCGCCACGTATCTCGGCAACAAATATGGTGGCTGGTACGACGTCTGCAAGAAGTACGGCATGCGCAACGGCAAGTGGATTGCGTTCCCGCTGGGCATCATCGGCAACGCGTTGGTTTATCGCGAAAGCCACATCAAAGCCGCCGGCTTCGATGCCATCCCGAAAGACACGGCCGGCTTCCTCAAGCTGTGCCAGGCAATGAAAGCGAAGGGCACACCCGCCGGTTTTGCGTTCGGCCACGCAGTGGGCGACGGCAACAACTGGGCGCACTGGCTGCTCTGGTCGCACGGCGGCAAGCTGGTGGACGAGAAGGGCAATGTGGTCGTCAATTCGCCCGAGACCATCGCCTCGCTGGAATACGCCAAGCAGCTGTACGACACGTTCGTGCCAGGGACACTGTCCTGGCAGGACCCCTCGAACAACAAGGCGTTCCTTGACGGCCAGATCAGCCTCACGGCCAATGGAATTTCCGTCTACTACGCGGCGAAGAATTCACCGGACGCCAAGTTGCAGGAAATCGCCAAGGACATCCAGCACGCGCGCTTCCCGATCGGCCCGGTCGGCAAGCCCACTGAGCTGATGCAGATCACGCAGATGATGTTGTTCAAGCACTCCAAATATCCGAATGCGGCGAAGGCCTATCTCGCATTCATGATGGAAGCCGAACAATACAATCCGTGGATGAAGGCCTCGATCGGCTACACCTGCCAGCCGCTGAAAGCCTATGAGGCAAACCCGGTGTGGACCGATGACCCCAAGGCGACGCCGTACCGAGACAGCGCCAAGCTGATGCTCGACCACGGTCACGCAGGGCCGCTGGGATACGCATCGGCGGCCTGTCTCGCCGACTACATCGTGCTCGACATGTTGGCGGAAGCGGCCAGTGGTTCGCAAACGGGCAAGGACGCGGCAGCAAGGGCACAGAAGCGCGCTGAACGTTATTACAAAGTCTGATTCTCCCGTGACCTTGTACCAATGACTCGCGTCGTTCATTGCAAGCAAATGCTTTCCCTCGCGCGAGCGGGGGAGAGCGTTTGTCGCCCATTCGGCAATCACGACTCATGAACAACCTGTCCCGCTGGCTCAACAATCGCAACGTCCTCGGGCTGCTCTTCATGCTGCCCGCCGCGACACTGTTGATTATTTTCCTGACCTATCCGCTGGGCCTGGGTACCTGGCTCGGTTTTACCGACGCCAAGATCGGCCGTGCCGGCGAATGGGTCGGCATCGACAATTTCAAATACCTGGTGGGCGACAATGTCGTCCAACTCGCGCTGTTCAATACCCTTTTCTATACCTTCGTTGCCAGCGTATTCAAGTTCGTGCTCGGCTTGTGGCTGGCCATCCTGCTGAACCAGCACCTGCCGTTCAAATCCTTCTTCCGTGCCGTCGTGCTGTTGCCTTTCATCGTGCCGACCGCCTTGTCGGCCATCGCGTTCTGGTGGATGTACGACCCGCAGTTTTCCGTCGTGAGCTGGGTGCTGGTGAAGATGGGGCTGATAGACCGCTATATCGATTTCCTCGGCAATCCCTGGCTGGCGCGCGCCTCGACCATCTTCGCCAATATCTGGCGCGGCGTGCCGTTCGTGGCCATCTGCCTGCTCGCCGGTTTGCAAACGATTTCGCCGTCGCTCTATGAGGCGGCGGCCCTGGATGGCGCCACGCCCTGGCAGCGTTTCCGCTATGTCACCTTGCCCCTGCTGACACCGATCATCGCGGTGGTGATGACATTTTCTGTCCTGTTCACCTTCACCGACTTCCAGTTGATTTACGTGCTGACCCGCGGCGGCCCACTCAATGCCACGCACCTGATGGCGACGTTGTCGTTCCAGCGCGCCATTCCCGGCGGCTCGTTGGGGGAAGGTGCGGCGATTGCCACCATGATGATCCCGTTCCTGCTCTCGGCAATACTCTTCTCCTATTTCGGCCTGCAACGCCGCGCCTGGCAGCAAGGCGGATCGGACAAATGAAAACTCCGGACAACGATTCGCAGGGCATGAAGTATCTGGATTCGCTACCGCGCCGTGTGGTGACAATTTACCTGCCGCTGGGCATTTTCCTGTTTGTGCTGCTGTTCCCGTTTTACTGGATGGTCATCACGGCGGTAAAGCCCGATGCGGAGCTGTTGAGCCACACCAGCAATCCATTCTGGGTGATCAATCCGACACTGGCGCATTTCAAGAAACTCATTTTCGATACGCCGTATCCCGAGTGGATGTTGAACACGGTGATCGTTTCCGTGGTCTCCACCTTTTTCTCGCTGGCGGCCAGCGTCTTCGCGGCTTACGCGATCGAGCGTCTGCGTTTTCGCGGGTCAAAGCAGGTGGGGCTGGGTATTTTCCTGGCCTACCTGGTGCCGCCGTCGATCCTGTTCATTCCGCTTGCGGCAATCGTGTTCAAGCTGGGTCTGTTCGATACGCGCTGGGCGCTGATCCTGACGTACCCCACGTTTCTGATTCCCTTTTGCACCTGGCTGCTGATGGGATATTTCCGCTCGATCCCGTTTGAACTGGAAGAATGCGCGCTGATCGACGGCGCGACGCGCTGGCAGATCCTGGTGAAAATCATCCTGCCGCTTGCCGTGCCGGGGCTTATCTCGGCAGGCATCTTCGCCTTCACGCTATCGTGGAATGAATTCATCTACGCACTCACGTTTGTCTCTTCGTCGGAAGTGAAGACGGTACCGGTCGGTGTCATCACCGAGCTTGTGGAAGGCGATGTCTATCACTGGGGCGCGTTGATGGCCGGCGCATTGCTCGGCTCGTTGCCGGTGGCGATCATTTATTCCTTCTTTGTCGAGTATTACGTGTCGGGAATGACCGGGGCGGTGAAAGAATGAGGCGCCGGAAAGTACTGTCGTGAAAGTCGTCATTACCGGCGGCGCGGGATTCCTGGGGTCCCGGCTTGCGCAGGCATTGCTTGCGCGTGGGCAGTTGACGGGCAAGTCGGGACGGCCTGAGGAGATTGACGAACTCGTCCTGCTTGATACATCGCCCACCAATGTGGCCGACAATCGCGTGCGCTCCATCGTCGGAGATATCGCTGATGCCGCTGTCATTTGCGATGCCATTGGCGACGACACGCATTCGATATTTCATCTCGCCGCCATCGTCAGCGGCCAGGCCGAAGCCGATTTTCCATTGGGCATGCGCATCAATCTCGATGCGACGCGGGCGTTGCTGGAGGCCTGCCATGCGTTGCCCGCCTCGCCACGATTTGTCTTCGCGAGCTCCGTTGCCGTGTTTGGAGGTGCGCTTCCGGAAGTTGTGCCGGAACATTTCGAGTTGAATCCGCAAACCTCATATGGCATGCAGAAAACTATCGGCGAGTTGCTGGTCAATGATTTCGGCCGACGTGGATTTGTCGACGCGCGCGCCTATCGGCTGCCGACGATTTGCGTGCGGCCCGGCAAACCCAATCGTGCCGCTTCTTCGTTTGCCAGCGGGATTATTCGCGAACCATTGAGTGGCCAGGACGCCGAATGCCCGGTCGCGCCTGAAACACGGATGTGGCTGTCGTCACCGCAAACCGCGATTGTCAACCTGATTCACGGACACGAAATTGATGGCAATGCACTGGGATTCAATCGCGCGCTGAGCCTGCCGGGACTCAGCGTGAGCGTCGCAGAAATGATAGACGCATTGCGCTCGGTTGCAGGTGAAGCGGTTGCCTCGCGCATACATTTCCGTCGCGACGAAACGATCGAGCGACTGGTGGCGAGTTGGCCTGGCGCGCTGAATACCGACCGGGCTTGTGCGTTGGGATTTATGGGCGATGTGGATTTCAGGGAAATCGTCCGGGCGCATAGGGCCGATTCAAAAGGCTCAACCGGCTGAGTTTTGAGAAACAAACTCCAGCATTGGCGCGCTTGTCAGGACATAAATGCCTGCAGAGGAGCCACAGTGCTTGAGTTTCACCTCAAAAAACGAGCCGCTGAACCCCTAGCCGGTCCGACCACGCATTCATATCCGCCAGCGCGCCGGCTTCAATCGGAATGCCGTGCTGCAAGCGTTCCGTCTCGCGCAGGTATTCGGGCTCTCCTGGAAATAGAATGTCACCGCGACGCTTCAGGTCCATCACCATTTCATTCACGACCGTCTCCAGTGTGCCCGCGCCGGCGAAGCGCGCAGGATCGATGGCAATCATCAGGTGGCCGATCCTTCTTGGCTTATCCAGTTCACTGTACATCGGTGTGATGTTCGGGCCGAACGTCATGCCGTTCA
>JBDTWS010000173.1:0-7562 GCA_040006575.1 Betaproteobacteria bacterium | reverse complement strand
CGGCGGCGGCCATGTCATCCGCCGCCACTGCCGCGCTCCAAGCGGAGCCGGCCCCTGCAGAAGGCCAGTCCACCCAGTCAACTACGCGCGCCGCCTATGCGCGCCATATCCGTGACTGGCTCACCGATCAGCGCGCCACGCTGAAAGCCGCCTATCGCGCGCGTCCGCAACCGGACCGCAACCTGCGCCAGCACGCCGCCATCGTCGATCACGCCATTTCGCGCATCGCCAGCGATATCGGGCTGCCTGACTCCGTCGCCATCGTTGCGGTCGGCGGTTATGGCCGCGGCTTCCTGTTTCCCGCATCCGATGTCGACGTTCTTGTTCTCCTGCCCGAATCGGGCAACACCGGCGTCGACCAAACCGTGGAAGCCTTTGTCAGCCTGTTGTGGGACGTGGGCCTCGAACCCGGTATTTCGGTGCGCACGATCGATGAGTGCGTGGAGGAATCGAAAAAAGACATCACCGTCGATACCGGCCTGCTCGAATCGCGGCGGGTATGGGGCAATGAAACACTGGTGGCGAAACTTTCGTCGGCGCTCAAGAAAAACCGCCCGGTGAAAGCATTTTTCGAAGGCAAGATCGACGAGCAGCGCCGCCGCCATGCGCGTCATCACGATGTCGCGCTCAATCTCGAACCCAACATCAAGGAAAGCCCCGGCGGGCTGCGCGATCTGCAGACGGTGATGTGGCTGGCCAAGGCCGCCGACATCGGCGATGACTGGAGTTCGCTACAGCAACAGGGTCTCATCACGCCGTACGAACTGAAGCTGATCCAGCGCCATCGCCGTTTCCTCATCGACATCCGCATCCGCCTCCACTATCTCGCCGGACGCCGCGAAGACCGCCTGGTGTTCGATCACCAGACCGCACTCGCGAAAGAGCTGAAACTCGAAGGCACCAAAAGCAAGCTGCCGTCGGAAGTATTGATGCGGCGCTACTACCTCTCCGCCAAGGCCATCTGGCAGATGAATTCCATCCTGCTGCCGACACTGGTCGAGAAAATTTCGCAGCGGGGTAGAGGTCAAAAAGGACTCAAGGACGAGATCCGCAAAATCGACGATGAATTCGTTCTCGAAAACGGCAACATCGCCGCGCTCGACGAGAATATTTTCAAGCGCGATCCCAAGGCCATCTTCCGCGCCTTCCTTGCCTTGCAGAGTGTGAAGGAAGCCGAATTTTTTGAGCCGGACACGCTGCGGGCTTTATGGCGCGCGGTATACCTCATCGACAAGAAATTCCGCGACGATCCCGAAGCCAACCAGCTTTTCCTGAAGATCCTGCAGAGCGACAAAGTCAGCTTCACGCTGCGCCGCATGAGCCGCTACGGCGTGCTGGGCCGCTACATCCCCGCCTTCGGCCGCATCGTCGGCCAGATGCAGCACGACCTCTTCCACGTGTACTCGGTGGACGAGCACATCCTGATGGTGATCCGCAACCTGCGCCGCCTGGTGCTGCCGCGGTTCAGCCACGAATTTCCGTTTTGCCACGAACTGGCGGCGGAATTCGCGCGCCCGGAAATCCTCTATCTCGCCGCGCTCTTCCACGATATCGCCAAGGGGCGCGGTGGCGATCATTCCGACCTGGGCAAACGCGATGCACGCCAGTTCGGCAAGAAACTGGAACTGTCCAAATCCGATACCGCACTGGTTTGCTGGCTGGTGGAAATGCATTTGCAGATGTCTTCCGTCGCGCAGAAACAGGATTTATCCGACCCCGAAGTCATCTCGCAATTCGCGCAGCGTGTCGGCACGGAACGGCGGCTTACCGCACTCTATCTGCTCACCGTCGCCGACATCCGCGGCACCAGCCCGCACGTGTGGAATGGCTGGAAGGCCAAGCTGCTGGAAGACCTGTTCCGCGCCACCCGCCGGCTGCTGCGCGGCGATGCTGCACCCAATGAATTCTGGATCGAAAGCAAGAAGGCCGAGGCGCTCAAGCTCTACCGCGACGCCGGCGGCAAGGATGACCTGCTGCCCGCGCTATGGGCGCACGTCGACCCGCGTTATTTCCAGCGCTTCGACGCCGCCGATATCGCCTGGCACGGCAAGGTGCTGGAACAGGAAGCGGCACCCGGCCATGCGCTGGTGCGCACGCGCGAGGCCGAGGGTGCGGACGGCATCGCGGTGATGGTGATGATGTTCGACCAGCCCGGCCTGTTCGCGCGCATCACGCAATTTTTCGAGCGACTGTCGTTTGACATTGTCACGGCGCGCATTTACAGCACCCAGCAGGGCGGCTATGCGATCGACACATTCCAGGTGCTGCCCAAACTTGCTTACGGGGCATCGCCCAAGCAGGGCGGGGCCGCGCAGCAGCCCGGCATCGCTGCAAGGATCGAGCGTGACCTGACTGCCTATCTGGATGCCGCGACACCGATCGCCGAACGCGTTTCGGGCAGGCTGGCGCGGCAGGTGCGCCATTTTCCGATCACACCGGTGGTCACCATCAATCCTTCGCGACGGCAGCCGTATTACGAGTTATCCGTGAGTTGTGCGGATCGGCCAGGGTTGCTGTCTTCGATTGCGCGAGTGTTGCTGAACTTTGGAATCAACCTGGAAGATGCGCGGATTAATACGCTGGGGCAGCGGGCGGAGGATTTGTTTGTGATTGAGAATCCGGAATTGGCGAAGGCGGAATTTAGCGGGAAGCTTATTCGGGCATTGGAAGCGGAAGTTCAGTTATAGCGTTTTTGTTTACCTGAATATCACCGTTCGCCCTGAATCTTCGATACGTTCAGGACAGGGTACGCTTCGCGTTTCGAAGGGCATTGGTGGACTGATAGCAGAGCGTTGCGTCACACAATAGCGTCTGCCTCAACATTTCTCCGTTCGCCCTGAGCTTGTCGAAGGGTACTGATGGGCTGGATAGGCGTAACCAGTCGCCATCCCCCAATCCACACACCGAAATGTCAAAGACAACAAAGGCGGCATTGCACCGCCTTTACTAGTTAGCGTGCATAAGCGCAGGCGCTCACTCCACCGGCTTCAAATCATTCAACCTCAACCACCCTTTGATCACCCGATACAGGTACCAGACCAGCACACCCACCGGCAATACCCAGAGAATCAGCATGCCAATGCCGAGTGTCAGTACGCCCAGCACCCAGAAAATCAGCCACGCAATAATCGCGGCCAGGATGCCCCACCAGAACGTGCGGGACAGCCATGAGTAGTGCGTGTCGAGCCAGGTGCCGCGAACGTCGTCGCGCTTTATTGCGCCGATGATCATCGCGACGATCGCCAGTGTCCACAGCGTGAACGGCGCCAGCGCATGCAGTGCATAGAGCACATGCGTTACGGTCATCGATCCGGAGACATCGCGCTCGCCTGCGGGTGCCACATCAATAATTTCGGCCATCGTCGTTTCCCTTTCAGATATTTCCTGCATTGCATTGCTGCTTCGCTTCGTTGATGCGCTGCGTCGTAAATAAACAGCGTGCTTGAATTTATGGCTGCCTAATCGTCGTCCGCGCCCGCGAGTTCGGGAAACAGGATTTCCGTATATCCAAACTTGGTCATGTCCTTGATGCGCATCGGATACAGCACGCCATCGAGATGATCGACTTCATGCTGCACCACCCGCGCATGAAATCCATCCACCGTGCGGTCGATGCGATTGCCCTGCTCGTCGAATCCGGTGTAACGCAATGTCGGATAACGCGGCACCAGCCCCCGCATGCCGGGCACCGACAGGCAGCCTTCCCAGTCATCAACCTGTTCAGTAGTCACGGGCGTCAATTCAGGATTGATCAACACCGTGAACGGAATCGGTTCGCGATCGGGATAGCGCGAATTGTTGTTCACCTCGAAAATCACCACGCGCACGTTTTCACCGATCTGTGGCGCAGCGAGTCCTGCGCCATTGGCGGCGATCATGCTGTCTTTCATGTCCGCCAGTAACGCATGCAGTTGCGGCGAATTGAATTTGTCGGCAGGCCATGGCGCGGATTTCTCGAACAGGCTGGGCGTGCCCATCTTTACGATGGGACGTGCAGCCATCAGGCAAGCCCTTTTTCGCTGTCGGGCAGGCCCGCGTGCATCTCGACGGCCCTGGCCAGGATCACGCGGACCTTGTCCATGCCTGCGGCCATGACGGTGTCGGCGTCGGCCAGCTTGATACCCGTCGCCGATGAGGCCAGTCCCGCGGCGTGGTTGATCGACAGCGCCAGCGCGGCGTAGGAGATTTTCTTTTCGCGCGCCAGCACCGCCTCAGGCATGGTGGTCATGCCGACAATGCTGCAGCCATCGCGATCCAGCTTGATGATTTCGGCGCGCGTTTCAAGTCGCGGCCCCTGCATGACGCCGACCGTGCCCGATTCCAATACAGGGAAGCCCGCCGCCTTTGCCGCGCTCAACAGTAACTGGCGTCCGCGCGCGCAAAACGGAAACGTGAAATCGACATGCGTCACCGGCTCTTCACCCTCGTAAAAGGTGTGCTTGCGATCGCGCGTGTAATCAATGATCTGGTCCGGCACAGCCAACGCACCCGGGCCCATCTCTGCCGAAATTCCGCCGACCGCATTGATCGCAAGAATTCTCGTCACGCCTGCATTGCGCAATGCCCAGATGTTGGCGCGGTAATTGACCTGGTGCGGCGGCAGCGTATGCGCATAACCGTGGCGTGCCAGGAAAACCATTTCCGCCGAACCAATATGTCCAAACGTCAGGTGCCCGGACGGCTCGCCATACGGCGTGCGCACCACTTCTCGGCGGCTGATCTCCAGGTTGGCCAGGTTGGTAAGACCGGTGCCACCGATGATGGCGAGCATGCGCTCAGTTTCCTTTTTTGGCGTAAATGGCGGGCAGGTTTCTCCACGCACCAGAGACGTCCATGCCATAGCCATAGATGAAGCGGTTCGGCACAGTCAGGCCAACGTATTTCGCCTTCAACGGCTTTTTGCTGTTGATCTCTTCGCCATAGTCCTTCACGCAGAACACGGCACATTCCACGCTCGCCGCACCCTGGCTTTTCAGCAACTCAACAATCGCCGCCAGCGTGATGCCCTCGTCGAGAATATCGTCCAGCAAAATAACGTGGCGCCCTTTCACGTTATCGCGCGGCGTGACACGCCAGCTCAAATGCGTGCCCACCGTTTTCTCGCCATAGCGCGAGGCCTGCACGATATCGAAATCGATCGGTATGGTGAGCTGCGGCAGGATCTGTCCGCAGAAAACCACCGCGCCACCCATCACGCCCAGTACCAGTGGATGCCGGTCGACATAATCGCGATTGAGTTCGTTCGCCACTTTGGTGGTTGCTGCGTTGACCTCTTCCGCCGTGAACAACACTTCGGAATCCGCGAGCAGCTGGTGAGCGTCATTGAAATTCATGAGAGGGGCTTTCAATCAAAAAAATGAATGTGATTTTTTTCGGTACGAGCTATGCCCATGTACCGGCTATTTCTTGTCACGCGCAGCCAGGTATTCACTAAACGCCTTGCCGACTTCCTTGTGCTTCACTCCCAGCGCAACGCTGGCCTTGAGGTAGCCCAGCTTAGAGCCGCAATCGTAGCGAGTCCCTTCGAACTCATAGGCGTATACGGCTTCTTCGGCCAGCAGCGCCGCAATAGCATCGGTCAACTGTATTTCCCTGCCCACCCCGCGCTCGACGCGCTCCAGGTGATCGAAAATGCGCGGCGTCAGAATGTAGCGACCCACTACGCTCAGGGTTGAAGGCGCATTTTCCGGTTTCGGTTTTTCCACAATGGCCGACATCTTCGAAACACGTTCACCGGCTTTCTTGGAAATGGGCGACGAAGCGACGATGCCGTAGGACGACGTCTCGCGCCGCTCCACATTCAGCACGCCCAGCACCGAGTACTGGTACTTCTCGTACTGGTCCACCATCTGCTTCATCACCGGATCGACACCATCACCGGCGTCGATCAAATCGTCGGCCAGGATGACGGCGAATGCTTCGTCACCCACCAGCTGCTGCGCGCACAGTACTGCATGGCCCAGGCCCAGCGCCTCGGGCTGGCGTACGTACACGTACTGCACACCGGCCGGTAGCATCTCGCGCACTTCCTGCAGGAGCTTGTGCTTGCCCTTTTCCTGCAGCTCGCTTTCCAGTTCGTAAGCTTTATCAAAATGATCCTCGATGGTGCGCTTGCCGCGGCCCGTCACAAAAATCATCTCGGTAATCCCGGCCGCTGCCGCCTCTTCGACCGCGTACTGGATCAACGGCTTGTCCACGACCGGCAGCATCTCTTTCGGGCTGGCCTTGGTGGCCGGCAAGAATCGCGTGCCGAGACCGGCGACGGGAAAGACGGCTTTGGTGATGCGCGGAGGTTTTTTCATTTCGTTTCTTTATGATTTTGTCGAAAGCATCGAGAGAAATTGCGCTTCATCGAGTACAGCCACACCCAGTTCCTGCGCCTTGTCGAGTTTACTACCCGCTTCCAGTCCGGCCACAACAAAGTCGGTTTTTTTGGAGACGCTGCCGGACACCTTGGCACCGGCCGCTTCCAGCTTGTCCTTGGCCTCGTCACGCGACATGGCCGACAAGGTGCCTGTCAGTACCACCGTCTTGCCGGCAAACACACCGCTGGGAGCTACCCGCGTGACAGGCGCTGATACCGGCCATTCCACACCACAGGCGCGAAGCTGCTCGACCACCTCGCGGTTGTGCGCCTCATCGAAAAAGCGGCGGATGCTTTGCGCCACGATGGGGCCGACGTCGTTCACCTCGAGTAATTCCTCAACACTCGCGTCCATGATGGGATCGATCTGGCCAAAATGTTTTGCGAGGTCCTTGGCGGTCGATTCACCCACATGGCGGATGCCGAGGCCGAACAGGAATTTTGCCAGCGTCGTGTGTTTGCTTTTATCAATCGCGGCGACAAGATTGGTCGCCGACTTTTCGGCCATGCGCTCGAGGTTCGCGAGCGACGCGACACCGAGCCGGTACAGGTCAGCCGGCGTGTGCACGACATCGGCCTCAACCAGTTGATCGACCAGCTTGTCGCCCAGGCCCTCGATATCGACGGCACGCCGTTGCGCGTAGTGCAGCAGCGCCTGCTTGCGTTGCGCGGGACAGAACAGGCCGCCCGTACAGCGCGCAATGGCTTCGCCCTCAAGCTTGATGATGGCCGAGTTGCACTCGGGGCAATGCGTGGGCATGACAAACTCTTTGGCGTCGGCAGGCCGCTTTGCATAGATCACCGCGGCCACCTCGGGAATCACATCGCCCGCACGGCGGACGATGACGGTGTCGCCGATCTTTAAATCCTTGCGACGCAATTCTTCTTCGTTATGCAGTGTCGCGTTGGATACCGTGGTGCCGCCGACAAACACCGGCTGCAGGCGCGCCACCGGCGTGATCGCGCCGGTGCGGCCCACTTGCACGTCGATGCCCAGCAACACCGTGGTCGCCTCTTCGGCCGGGAATTTATGCGCGATGGCAAAGCGCGGCGCGCGCGACACAAAGCCCAGCGCCTGCTGTTGCGCGAAACGGTTCACCTTGTAGACCACGCCGTCGATATCGAATGGCAGGCCGGCACGTTTCCCACCGATATCCTTGTAGAAATCCAGCAGCCCGGAAACGCCCTTCACCACGCG
>JBDTWS010000172.1:0-7585 GCA_040006575.1 Betaproteobacteria bacterium | reverse complement strand
CCCATTCCCCACCCAGCGGTTTCACCCAGTCAAATACCTTGTCGCCGATGCGTTTACGCAGTTCGATTTCGTTGAACCGTTCTTCGATGCTGCGGCTCTGCAGCATGAAATACATTTCGGACACCACCAGCAATGAATCGACTTCACGCCATGGTTCCGGCTCGGCTCGCAGCAGCAGGTATTGCCACGGCCTCACGGACAATGCGGCAAGACCCGCGTTGACGCCGGACATATAGGCGGTCACGCCCTCGCGCTCGCCGGCAGAAAGTCTTTTCCATGCGGCTTCCATGCGCGCGCGCAGGCGATGCATGCGCTTGTCCTTGTCAATCTTCACCGTGGCGTTGCCCAGGATCACGGAAAGCTCACCCGCAGCGGAGCGGCGCGCGAGATCCATTTCGAAAAAACGTTCCTGCGCATGCACGAAGCCCAATGCACGCATGGCATCGTTCATGTCCTTCGCACTGATCTGAACCGTGCCGCGCTCATCGCGTGTCAATGTCACGGGCGCTTTCAGCGCCGCCAATCCGGTGTCGCCTTCCAGCCTGGGCAGGCTGCCGCGCAGCGCCAGATACGCACCCGCCACGATCAGCAGGACCAGCACCAGCAGTCCGAGGACAATATTTCGAAATACACAAGCGAATTTTTTGAAGCCGGTTTTCTTGGCGATCATTTCTTCTTTCTCTTGGCGCGCGGGTGCGCGGTGTCATAGACCTTGGCGAGATGCTGGAAATCCAGGTGCGTATAAACCTGCGTGGACGCGATACTGGCATGGCCCAGCATTTCCTGGACCGCGCGCAAATCGCCGGACGATTGCAGCACATGCGATGCAAACGAATGCCGCAGCATATGTGGATGGGGATCGACTGTCAGCCCCTGCTGTGCCGCCCAGTGCTTGATTCGCGTTTGCACAACACGCGGGCTCAGGCGCTTGCCACTGGTGCCCAGGAAAAGTGCTTCGGTGTCCGCACCTTTGAACGCGACCCTCGCCTGCAACCAGTGTTGAAGCGCTTCCATTGCATGCTGGCCGACGGGAACGATGCGCGTCTTGCTGCCCTTGCCGGTGACGCGCACCTCGGCGCTGGAATAGTCGATGCTTTCAATGTCGAGACCGGTTACCTCCGACACGCGCAGGCCGGAGGAATAGAGCAATTCAAAAATCGCCCGATCGCGGATGCTTTCCGGACTGTCGGTCGCAAAGCTGACGAGGCTGACAGCTTCATCAGGTGACAGTGTTTGCGGCAGGCGTTTGGGCGCCTTCGGCGGTTTCACGCCTTCGACAGGATTGGCGGGAAGCCCGGCTTCATGCACAAGGAATTCGAAATAACCGCGCCAGCCCGATAGCACGCGGGCCAAAGATTTCGCGGCCAACCCGCGGCCATGCAACGTGGCCGCGAAACGGCGGATGTCAGCCTGCGCCAGTGTAGACAGGTCGTTTTCATTTTTTTTGTTTTCACGCGCCAGCGACGACAGTAAATCAAGATCGCGCGTATAGCTCTTGATCGTCAGCGCGGCCAGGCGCCGCTCATGCGCCAGGAAATTCAGGTACCGTTCAATGGAAGCGTCCATTGACGGCCGGCTTAACTCGCGGCGGGTGGCGTGGGTGGCAGGAGTGGCGCGGCTGCCGCAGCGGGAATAATGGTGAGGTAGCGGGCCAGGCACGCGGCCAGCACATCTCCGATGCGCGTCAGGAACACGGTGCCCATTTCCGCATAGAAGCGCTCGGCATTTTCCGACGCCATCAACAGCAGGCCGAAGGTCTGGCCTGATTTCAGCGGCACCAGCGCATACGACTTCAGGTGCGGCGCATGTTCGCCGAACCAGAGGTTGGTTTCATAGACGGGATGGCTGCCGCAATACGGCTCTTTCATCGCATCGACAAAATGGTGCAGTTCATTTCCCACCGACTGGAATTCGGGGGATTGCGATTCCGGTGCGGCCACATTCCAGAAGCGTACGGCCACATGCGGCACCTGGAAATTATCGAGGAGGTCGAGGTAAACGGTGTCGACCAACTGGTCGAGCGAGGCGCACGAAACGAGGCGCAAGGTCAGTTCGTGTATGCGATCCGAAAGCGCATCGTTTTCTTCGCCGAACCGGATCAGTTCGGCGAGTTTCGTTTCCAGCAGCTTGACCTTTTCACGCGTGGCAATGAGCTGGCGCTCCGGGATGGACACGGTGCGCCCGCCATGCGGATGCGTGACGTTGATGTTCAGCAGCACGTCCACATGCTGCTCAAAAAAATCGGGGTTCGCTCTCAGGAATTCGGCGATCTGTTCGGTGCTTAAAGCGTTCGACACGTGAAGTAACCTTTTTTATATTTACAGGACGATTTCGCCCTTGAAAACTGTTGCCGTGGCGCCCGTCATGAATACCGGGGCCGCAGCATCGGTCGCGCCCCGCCATGTTACCGTGAGTTCACCGCCGCGCGTGTTCACGGTCACGCGTTCATCGAGCAGGCACCAGCGGATGCCGGTAACCACGGCGGCACAAGCGCCCGTGCCGCAGGCCAGGGTCTCGCCGGCGCCTCGCTCCCACACGCGCAGTCGAATGCGGTTGCGCGCAATGACCTGCATGAAACCGGCATTGACGCGCCTGGGAAATCGTTCGTGATGTTCAATCAGCGGGCCCAGCTCGCGGACCGGTGCGGTGTCGACGTCGTCGACGATTTGTACTGCATGCGGATTTCCCATCGAAACAACTCCGATGACAACTCTGCGGTCGCCGACATCAATCGTGTATTTCGCGGATTGTTCATCCGCATTGAACGGAATTTCGCCCACCACGAAACGTGGCGCGCCCATGTTCACGGTCACACTGCCATCAGTCTCGATGCGCGGCACGATAATGCCGGACACCGTCTCGACGCGAATCTCGCTTTTGTCGGTCAGTCCTTCGGCACGCACAAAATGCGCGAAGCAGCGCGAGCCATTGCCGCACTGCTCAACTTCGCCGCCATCGGCATTGAAGATTCGATAACGAAAATCGACATCCGGCCGCGTCGCGGGTTCGACCACCAATAGCTGGTCGCAGCCCACACCGAGATGGCGGTCGGCGATACGGCGGATCTGTTCGGGGGTCAGGGAGATTTGCTGCGTGACGCCGTTGAGCATGACGAAGTCATTGCCCTGGCCGTGCATTTTGGTGAAGCGCAAAATATTCGACGGCGCGGGCTGGGCCAACGGGGGTGGTTCTCTATTCGGGGGTGTAGATGAAGGGGCTGTCCTGGAGACTGGGGTCTTTCTCGATCTCGGCGCAATCCTCGACATTCATGGCGGGCGGCTGGTCCGGCGGGTTGCGCACGGAGGCGCGGAATTCCGGATCGGAAATGGCCTGTTTCACCGCGTATTCGCAAGCGGAGTCGGCGGTCTCGGACTGGACATAGACGGTCTTCAGGAAACCATACCAGCCGTCCTTGCCTTCCCGGTTCAGCAAAAAATGTTCCCCGCGCAACAAGACCTGAAATTGAGCCATGTCTTTTTTCCCCTTGCTCTACTTATGCCGCTCATTTAATCATATTGGGTGGGCTTGGGGTAGCTTTGGCATCCCGCGTTTGTTCCATGCCGTCGCCAGCGCGACGAATTGCAGCCACTGCGATTGGCCATCAAATTTGCGCTCAATAAAATGAGGCGTCCCCGGGCGGGCGCGTCTTGAAGCGCTTGTGCACCCAGAAATATTGATCGGGCATTTCGCGGATGCGCTCTTCCAGGAAGGCGTTCATGCGGCGGGCATCGGCCTCGGCATCGCCCGACGGAAAATTTTCCCACGCGGGATAAAACTGCACCGCGTAACCGGTTTCGGTCTGGCGGGTGACCAACGGAATGATCTTGGCATCGGTGATTTCGGCCAGCCGTGAGAGTGCCGTCACGGTGGCGGTCTTGATGCCGAAAAAATCGGCGAACACGGCGTCTTTCGCGCCGAAATCCATATCGGGCAGGTAGTAGAAAGGTTTTTTCTCTTTCAACGCTTTCAGGACAGGGCGCAGGCCCTGCTGTCGCGTGATTAGCACCGCATCGCTGTAGCGCTGGCGGGCGCGCCGCAATGCCTTGTCGAATACCTTGTTCTTCTGCGCCGAATACATTGAAAACGCTTCAGGATATTCGCGCGAAAAGCGTGCGCCGCCGATATCGAGGCCGACAAAATGCGGCGCCAGCACAATGATCGGTTTCTTGCCGCGCCATTCGTCCATGTAGTGGCGATCGACCAGCTTTACTTCTTTCAGTGCGAGATCGACGGGGGCATACCAGAGGCGGCCCAGCTCCAGTGTTGCCCGCCCCAGGTTCTGGAATACACCACGGCCGATGCGCTGGAGTTCTTCGTCGGATTTTTCCGGAAAGCATTTCTTGAGGTTGATCAGCGTGACCCGGCGGCGGCCCCAGTGAAAAAGCAGCGTGCCCAGCCCCCGGCCAATCGCACCGACCCAGCTTGGCGGCAACCAGCGCAGGCACCAGAGAATAAACAGGACAAAACGCATCGATCAGGCAGCAGAAGGAGGGAGGGGCGCACCCGCAGGGTGTTTGTACCGATTGTATCCCCACAGGTATTGCGCAGGCGCCATGGCAATCAGGCGCTCCACCATGGCGTTGGTCTGGCGCGCGGCGATTTGTCTATCTTCAGAAAACGGTTCGCTCATCGGCTCGATATGCACGTGATAGCCGCGTCCGTGGGGCAAGCGTTCCGCGAAAAAAAACAGCACGGTTGCATTGGCCGATTTTGCCAAGCGCGGCAACAGCGTCATGGTGTAGGCCGGCCTGCCGAAAAAGTCTGCCCACACGCCATCGCCACCTTGCTCGGGTGCCGGCACCTGGTCGGGAAGAATGATGATATTGCCACGGGACTTCAGCGTTTTCAGCAGCACGCGTATGCCGCTCGCGTCGGCCGACGCGGTGCTGCCCTCGCCGCGTTTGCGTCCCTGTTGCATCACCGGCTCCAGCCATTTCTGTTTTGGCGGCCGATAGAGTGCTGTGACGGGAATGCGGCTCTCGAGATAGCGGCCGGCGATGTCGTAACACCCCAGGTGCGGCGTGACAAAAATAATCGCGCGTTGCGATGCCTTGGCCGCCTCAACGTGTTCCCAGCCCGTGCAGGAACGCACCAGCTCATACAATTTATCGAGCTGCGCCGTCCACGCAACGGCCATCTCGCTGATGCCTTTGCCCTGCTCGGTAACCGCTGCGTTTATCAGCGGCTGCACGTCATCCAATCCACTGTGCTTCGCGTAGAAAATGATGTTCTCGCGCGTCAGCCGCCGATGACGTGCAGACGCCCACCATGCCAGCCATCCTGCCATTGCGCCGACAGCGTGATTCAGCGGCAACGGTAGCCTGCCCAACAGCCGGAATAGCCAGGTCATGTAGTCAATCCGGGGCAGATGTCCATCCGGGTGTCTTGGGGCAAATGAGGCTTTCTGCTAAAATCGACGGCTATCGCAATTTTTTTGCTGTGACCGAATCTGCCAAATCCTGATGGCGGGTCACAATTCATGGGGAAGCCAAATGACTGATTTTCTGTTCACGTCCGAATCTGTTTCCGAAGGTCATCCGGACAAGGTGGCGGACCAGATTTCCGACGCGATTCTTGACGCGATTCTAGCGCAGGATCCGCGCTCACGCGTCGCTGCTGAAACACTGTGCAACACCGGTCTCGTGGTACTGGCGGGTGAAATTACCACCAATGCCAACATCGACTACATCGGCGTGGCGCGCGACACCATCAAGCGTATCGGCTACGACAATACCGAATACGGCATCGACTACAAAGGCTGTGCAGTCATGGTTTGCTATGACAAGCAGAGCCCCGATATTGCGCAGGGCGTGGACGCCGCACAGGACAACAATCTCGACCAGGGCGCAGGCGACCAGGGCCTCATGTTCGGCTATGCGTGCGATGAAACCAGCGTGCTGATGCCGGCACCTATTTACTACGCGCATCGCCTGGTACAGCGCCAGTCCGAATTGCGCCGCGATGGCCGCATGCCATGGCTGCGTCCCGATGCAAAGTCGCAAGTCACCATGCGCTATGTTGATGGCAAACCGCATTCGATCGACACCGTGGTGCTGTCAACGCAGCATGATCCGTCGATGTCGCAAGACAAGAAGATGAAGCCGCAGGCCATCGAGGAAGTGATCGAGATGATCATCAAGCCGGTGCTGCCGAAAGAATGGCTGAAAGACACCCGCTACCTGGTCAACCCGACGGGACAGTTCATCATCGGCGGCCCGCAGGGCGATTGCGGCCTCACAGGTCGCAAGATCATCGTCGACACCTACGGCGGCGCATGCCCGCACGGTGGCGGCGCGTTCTCCGGCAAGGATCCCTCGAAAGTGGATCGCTCGGCCGCGTACGCTGCGCGCTATGTTGCGAAGAACGTGGTGGCTGCAGGGCTTGCACGCCAATGCCAGGTGCAGGTCGCGTATGCGATCGGTGTGGCCAAGCCGATGAACATCACGGTTTACACCGAGGGCACCGGCGTCATCCCCGATGACAAGATTGCTGAACTGGTCGCCAGGCATTTTGACCTGCGTCCCAAGGGCATCGTGCAGATGCTGGACCTGCTGAGACCGATCTACGCCAAGACAGCAGCCTACGGCCACTTCGGCCGTGAAGAACCGGAATTCAGCTGGGAGGCCACCGACAAGATTGCGCTGCTGCGCGATGCGGCCGGGCTGAAAGGCGAAGCCAAACAGCCGGTAGCCGAAACCGCCTGAAAAACGTATAATTTCGGTTCCGAGGGGCGCTGCGAGCAATCCTACGCTTTTGCGTAACGTGATTGACCAGGCTCGGAACGAATCTGTAACTGAAAACGGCGCCCACACTGTAACCAGTGTGGGCGCCGTTTTTCATTGGTGCTCTTCAAATCTGCAGCATCAAATCCAACTAGCAAGGAGTCATCCATGAATGCAGTATTGAAACCACAAACCGCCGCCGGCGACTATCACGTCGCCGACATGTCCCTGGCCGAATGGGGCAACAAGGAAATCAGGATCGCCGAAACCGAAATGCCGGGACTGATGGCCATCCGCGACGAGTTCGCCAAGGCGCAACCGCTCAAAGGCGCGCGCATCACCGGCTCTCTGCACATGACCATCCAGACGGCAGTGCTGATCCAGACGCTCGAAGCGCTGGGCGCGCAGGTTCGCTGGGCCTCGTGCAATATTTTTTCGACGCAGGATCACGCTGCAGCGGCCATCGCCGGCAATGGCACGCCGGTGTTCGCCGTCAAAGGTGAAACGCTGGAAGAATATTGGGACTACACACACCGTATTTTCGAATGGAAAGACGGCGGCTATTCCAACATGATCCTCGATGACGGCGGCGACGCCACGCTGCTGCTGCACCTGGGCACGCGCGCCGAGACCGACCTCTCTGTCCTGAACAATCCCGGCGCCGAAGAAGAGCGCATCCTGTTCGCCGCCATCAAGGCACAGCTGGCAAAAGACCCGAAGTGGTATTCCGTTCGCCTGAACGCCATCAAGGGCGTGACCGAGGAAACCACCACCGGCGTGCATCGCCTGTACCAGATGCACAAGGACGGCAAGCTCGCGTTCCCGGCCATTAACGTGAATGACTCGGTCACCAAATCCAAGTT
>JBDTWS010000171.1:0-7735 GCA_040006575.1 Betaproteobacteria bacterium | reverse complement strand
GATCGCATCACCCACCGTTCGCATCGCCAGCATTTTCCAGGTGACCGGCAATGCGGCGACCTGCACGGCGGCGTGTTTCAGTTCAGGCTGTTTCGACACGGCATCAAACGCGCCGGTGGTGAGAATGTTGATGCCGCCGCCGCTCATGAACTGGCTGCCCCAGTGCATCGGCAGGTAGACCGTGCCGGGTGCGACTTCGGTGCTTTCCGTGACGCGCACGTTCATCGCGCCACGACGCGTGCTGATGCGCGCGACGTCTCCCGCCTTCAAGTCGCGCGTGGTGAGATCGGCTGCGTGCAGTCCCAGCATTGGCTCTTCCGCGTGGCTCCACAGTTGCGGCACCAGCCCGGTGCGCGACATGCCGTGCCATTGATCACGCAGGCGGCCGGTAGTGAGACGCAGCGGAAAAAGATCATGCGGGACTTCGGCGGTTGCCGTCTCCGGCGTAAATTCGCAGGGATGGAAATGGGCCCGGCCGTTCGCGGTGGGGAACACGCCGTCCGCATACAACCTTACCTTGCCCACGCTCTCGCCCGGCAGCAACGGCCATTGTTGCGGCGCGTCTTCCAGCATTGAATAGCTCATACCGGTGATATCGAGATCGCGCCCTCGTGTCGATTCGCGGTGCTCGTTCCATACCTGCTCGGCATTCGAGTACGGAAATAGCGCCTGCACTTCAGATGGTGTGCGCCCGAGTTTTCCCCCCAGCCGGTAAGCGAACTCAATCGCAATCTGCCAGTCATGCTTCGCCTCACCCGGTGCAGCAACGGCTCCGCGCACGCGGGTGATGCGCCGTTCGGAATTGGTGACGGTGCCGTCCTTCTCACCCCAGGTGCTGGCAGGCAACAATACATCGGCGTAGTTGACGCTGTCCACGTCGGCGAAACATTCCTGCACGACAACCATCTCCGCCGTTTCAAGTGCGGCGCGCACCAGGTTCTGGTCGGGCATCGATTGCGCGGGGTTGGTGCAGGCCATCCAGATGCATTTGATGTCGCCGCGTGCGGCGCTTTCGAATATTTCCACCGCCGTTTTTCCGGGGGTTGCGGGCACGTCGTCGATTCCCCAAAGTGCGGCGACCTCGGCGCGATGCTCGGCATCGGCAAGATCGCGATGCGCAGAAAGCAGGTTGGCCATCCCGCCTACTTCGCGTCCGCCCATGGCATTGGGCTGGCCGGTCAGCGAGAACGGACCACAACCCGGTTTGCCGATTTTTCCGGTGGCCAGGTGCAGGTTGATGAGTGCTGCGTTCTTGTCGGTACCGCGGATGCTTTGATTCAATCCCTGGCAATACAAAGAGAGCACGCGAGGAGCAGACCCCAGCATCGACGCGGATTCGCGAAGCATTTCGGCTGGAACGCCGCACCAGCTGGACACTTTGTCCGGCGAATATGCGGCTACGGACTTTTCCAGTGCCTCAAAATTTTCGGTGTGCGCAGCGATGAAATCACGATCAACATTCCCCGCTTCAATCATCAAGTGCAGCAGGCCATGGAACAGCGCGACATCGCTGCCCGGCGTGATCTGCAAAAACAAATCGGCAATTTCGGCGGTGTCCGTACGACGCGGATCGGCGACGATAATTTTCAAGGCGGGATTCTTTTCCTTGGCAGCCTCGATGCGACGGAACAGGATCGGATGCGCGAATGCGGTGTTCGATCCGACAATGAAAATGCAGTCGGCGTGATCGATGTCTTCGTACGAGCATGGCGGCGCGTCTGCCCCCAGCGTGGCCTTGTATCCCGCGACCGCGCTGCTCATGCACAGGCGCGAGTTGGTGTCGACGTTGTTGGTGCCGATAAGACCCTTGGCCAGTTTGTTGAAGACGTAGTAGTCCTCAGTGAGGAATTGTCCAGAGATATAGAACGCGACGCTGTCGGGGCCATGCGCCTGGATGGTCGAGGCGAATTTTTCCGCAATGCCGTCGAGCGATTCGTCCCAGGTGGCGCGTAGCCTTGGTGCGTTTCGCGACGCGCGCATTTCCGGATGCGTGACACGCGCCTTTGGGTCCAGGCCGAGATGCAACGTTGATCCCTTGCTGCAGAGTTTTCCGAAGTTGGCCGGATGTGCGGGGTCACCACGCACGCCGGAAATCGCATCACCCACGCTCTCGATGATCACGCCACAACCCACCCCGCAGTAGGGGCAGGTGCTGCGGGTTTCACGTGCATCGCCTGTCGCGTTCCTCGAAGAAGAAATAGGGACAAGCGGCACGAACAGCGGGGAAGACATGAATCAGGCAGCTGCGCGCAATTGCTTCTGGTACAGGAATTCCAGCACCTGCCGGCGGCAATTGAGATAGACCGGATCGGCCAGCAGCTTGAGGCGATCGCGCGGGCGTTCCAATGTCACGGTGACAATATCGCCGATAGTCGCTGCGGGCCCGTTGGTCATCATCACGATGCGGTCGGACAACAGCACCGCCTCATCGACATCATGCGTCACCATCACCACCGTACTTTTGATTTCGGCGACGATGCCCATCAGCTCATCCTGCAGCTTGGCGCGCGTGAGCGCATCGAGTGCACCGAATGGCTCGTCGAGCAGCAGAACTTTCGGCTGCATGGCGATGGCGCGCGCAATGCCGACGCGCTGCTTCATGCCGCCGGATATTTCGTTGGGATGTTTCTGCTCAGCGTGCGCCAGGCCCACCAGCTTGAGTGCAGCGTGGGTACGCTCCTTCAGCTGCGCCTTGCTTTCGGTTTCGGCAAAAACGCGTTCGACCGCCAGGTACACATTGTCAAAGCAGGTCAGCCACGGCAGCAGCGAATGATTCTGGAATACGACCGCGCGATCGGTGCCTGCGCCTTTCACTTCGCGGTTACCCAGGATCACCCCGCCCATGGTCGGGTACAACAATCCCGCGATCATGTTGAGCAGCGTCGATTTTCCGCAGCCCGAATGGCCGATGAGGCTGACAAATTCGCCCTGCTGGATATGCAGGTTCACGTCGCGCAACGCTTCAAAGCGCCCGCGCTTGGTTTCGAATTCCATGCCGACGTGTTCGATGGATAGAAATTTCTGCATCTGTTTTCTCCTTCAGGCCCGGCTAGGCCTGGTACTCGTAGCTGAAGCGGCGCGCGACGAACACCAGCAGCTGTTCGAGCAGCAGGCCGACGATGCCGACGATGAAGATGGCGATGATGATGTGTTCGACGTTGAGGTTGTTCCACTCGTCCCACACCCAGAAACCGAGTCCCACGCCGCCGGTCAGCATTTCGGCGGCGACGATCACCAGCCAGGCCACACCGATGGAAAGACGGATGCCGGTGAGGATGTAGGGCAACGTGGCGGGCAGCAGGATTTTCGAAATGATTTTCCATTGCGAGAGGTCGAGCACCTTGGCCACATTGAGGTAATCCTGCGGCACGCGCGATACACCGACGGCGGTGTTGATGATGAGTGGCCAAATGGCGGAGATGAAGATCACCCAGATCGCCGCCGGATTGGCCGCCTTGAACACCAGCAAGCCGATGGGCAGCCATGCCAGCGGTGACACCGGGCGCAACAGGCTGATGATGGGCGAGACCATGCCGTTGATGAATTGGACGCGGCCGATGAGGAAGCCCAGCGGAATGCCGACCAGCGCCGCCATGCCGAAGCCGATGCCGACACGTTTCAGCGAGCTCAGGATGTTCCAGCCGATACCCTGGTCGTTGGGGCCTTTCTGGTAGAACGGATCGCTGAATACCTGCACCGCAGACACCCATGTCTTGCCGGGGCCCGGCAGGTTGGGACTGGCCGTGGCGACCAGCGCCCAGATGCCGATGAACATGAGGATGCCCAGCAGCGGTGGCAGCAACAGCATGGTCCATCGCATGATGATTGGCTTCACGCTGCTGCGTGGTTGCGGCACCACGGCGAGCCTGGCAGGCTCGGCCCTGGTCGATGCCACGACCGCACTGTCGATGATGATTTCGTTTGCTGCTGCATTCATGGAACGCTCCGGTTTTGTCGGCGTGCTGTTGCGTTTGCGCAGGGTGCATTCAAGCGCGAATTCAGCCGCGAATTCAGGCGTGAATCTTGAATCCCGCTGCGTATTTCTTCGGGTCTTTGCCGTCCCACACCACACCATCGATGAGCTTGGCGCTGCGCATATCGCTCTTCGGCAAGGGCACCTTCGCCATCGCGGCAGCTTGCTTGTAGATTTCCGTCTGGTTGACCTGTTTGGCAACGGCCAGGTAGTCGGGGTCTTCCTTGAGCAGGCCCCAGCGGCGGTGCTGGGTGAGGAACCACATGCCATCCGAGAGATAGGGATAGTTGACCGCGCCGTCGTTGTAGAACTTCATGTAGTCGGGGTCATTCCACTTTTTGCCGATGCCGTTTTCGTACACGCCCTGCAGGCGCTGGTCGATGATGTCGACGGGGCAGTTCACGTACGATTTATCGCCGATGATTTCCGCGACCTTCTTGCGATTGGCCATCACATCGATGAATTTGCTGGCTTCGAGAATGGCGGCCGTCATGGCGCGCGCGGTGTTGGGATTGTTCTTCACAAATTCAGCCGTGGTACCCAGTGTTTTTTCCGGATGGTCTTTCCAGATGCCCTGCGAGGTCTCGGCGGTGAAGCCGATCTTGTCGGCGATGGCGCGGTTGTTCCAGGGTTCGCCGACGCAGAATCCGTCCATATTGCCGACGCGCATATTGGCCACCATCTGCGGCGGCGGGACAACGATGTTTTTCACATCCTTGAAAGGATCGATCCCGTAAGTGGCGAGCCAGTAATACAGCCACATTGCGTGCGTGCCGGTGGGAAACGTCTGGGCGAAGGTGTACTCGCCCTTGTACTTGTCGATGAAGGCCTTGAGGCCGGCACCATCCTTGGCGCCGCCCTCGGCAAATTTATTGGCGAGCGTGATGGCCTGGCCGTTGTTGTTGATGCTCATCAGCACGGCCATGTCTTTCTTCGGGCCGCCGATGCCCATGTGCACGCCGTAGATCAGGCCGTACAGCACATGTGATGCATCGAGCTCACCGTTGACCAGCTTGTCGCGCACGCTGGCCCAGGATGCCTCTTTCGACGGCGTGATCTTGATGCCGTATTTCTCGTCGAACTTCATGACCGAGGCGATCACCACCGAGGCGCAATCGGTGAGGGGAATGAAGCCGATCTTCACTTCCTTTTTTTCGGGAGCGTCGGAACCTGCGGCCCAGGCGGCCGAACGTACGCCGGGAGGCACAATGGACATCAGCGCCGCGCCGCCGAGGATGCCGGTGGACGCACGCAGGAAATCGCGCCGTTGGCCGGCATCGGTTGTGCCGTGCTTTTCCGTAACAACTTCCGTGGCAACAGCGGGCTGGGGAGGATTGTTGTTTGCTTCATGGTCCATTCCGTTTCTCCAGAAAATGAAATCAATTTCAATGCGTGCGCAAATTTGCGGGCGAAAAAAAACGTCCAAACGGGACTGGCTGCACGTGGCGCTTCAAGGGCTGAAGGCGCGGGCAAGCACTCCGGTTTGGACGTCGTTGTCCTGTTTGACGCATCAGCGGCGATGCGGCATCCATCCATCACTATGCAAATCCGGTGCCAATCGGCCCGCAGGGAAGCAGGCCATTGATCGCAATCGGTTTTTCCAGATGCGCGCGTGTTTCGGCCAAGACCGGCGACACACCATGCCGCACCTAAACCGGTGCACGCAGTTGCTGCAACGCACCATAAACGTACGGTCGGGACTTTTACGAAGCGCGAAGTGAGCGGGTGACGCTAACCCATCAGTTTCGCCATATCGATTACGCGCTCCGCCGCGTCGGCCATCTTGATTCCCTGGTCCATCGCGAACTTGCGCAACAGGCGGAAAGCTTCTTCTTCATCGATTTTTTTCTGCTTCATCAGCAGGCCCTTGGCGCGTTCGACGTTTTTGCGATCGGCCAGTTGCGTCCTGGCATCCGCCAGCTCCTGCTTCAGGCTTTGCTCGGCAGCGAAGCGCTCCACCGCCACCTGCAGGATCGGTTGCAGGCGGCTCTCCGACAGTCCGTCCACCACGTAGGCAGATACACCGGCGCGGATAGCTTCGCGAATCGTGTCGCTGCTGCGATCGCCTGAAAACATCACGATGGGATGCGGGCGATCGCGCGAGACAAATGCCAGGCTCTCCAGCGAATCGCGCGATGGCGATTCGGTGTCGATGATGATCACGTCGGGCGAACTGGTCTTCACGGCGTCATAAATCTCGAGCGGCGAGGCCAGCAACGAAATCACCTCGCAACCACTTGCCGTGAGCGCCGCGCGCATGCCTGCGGCCCGGTCGGGATCTTCATCGACCAGCATCACTTTCAACGGCACGGGATTGCGCGATTTCATCGTAATGACTGTTAGAGCAATCGGCGTGCCACGCAGTGAGAGTCAGCCATCAATTGTTATGATGTCTGCCGTGCCATCCTGTTTCCAGCAAACCAGCTCAAGCCACCCTCATGCCTGCAGAAACAACCAAATCGCCGATTGATACCAGCGCGCTCCTGCTGTTCGCCCACGGCTCATCTGAGCCGGCGTGGGCCGAGCCGTTTCGCCAACTGCAAACAATCATGCAGGCACGTGAACCGGGCCGGATTATCGAGTTGGCGTTTTTGGAGCGGATGAATCCGGATTTCGATGCGGCAATCGCGGCGCTGGAAAAACGCGGCGTACGCAAAATCACTGTCGCACCGATCTTCCTGGCGATCGGCGGCCATATGAAAAATGACCTGCCCGGTTTGGTTTCAGTTGCAGCCAGCCGCACCGGTATCGAATTCCGCATCTTGCCTGCGCTGGGCGAGGTTGATACCCTGCTGGAAGCCATTGCGGCTTGGGTACTCGCAGCGTAGGTGTAAACGACGCAGCGGCTTCCATGGCCCACGCATTGCCGGGGAAAATGGCGCCATAACTATTAGAAACTCACGCTCATGAATAAAAACGTTGTTGGTTTCATTGTTGTCATCGCGCTCCTGATCGGCGGCGTGTTTGCATTCCGCGCAGCGACCAAGCCGAAGCCCATTCCCAATCCGTTTCCCACCCAATCGCGCGCGCATCTGCCATTCGAAGATTTTGTAAAGTCGCTTGCCGCCATTCCCAACTTCAACAACAAGGTACGCAACGCCACCAGTGGCACTGAGGCCACCGCCATCGGCTTCGAGATTTCGCAGAACGGACTGAAGCGGCTGACTGATGCCGATTTGTCACGATGGATGGAACTGGTGGTGAAAATGGTCGAGCACCTCGACGAGCGCACCTGCGCCACCGTGGCGCGCGCGGATCCCGCGGCGGCGCGCGCGCAGTCGGCAAAGTTGCTGCTCGCCCTGGAAAAAATGTCCTCGGACGATATCCGCGCGTATTTCAACCTGACGTTGAAAGCCGTGAACGCCGAACTGGACCGCACACCCGCGCCTGATTTCTCCAAGGAAAAAGCTGAACGCGCCATGCGCAAGCTGGTGCGGAAATTCAACGCCGAAGAACAGGCGGTGATGATGCGTGTGAGTCTCTATCCCTCGACGGCGTCGGATGCCAGCGCATGCTGGATTGTGAAGACCATGTTCTCCGAGATCATGGATTTGCCTGCGGCGGACCGGCAGGTGCTGTCGAGATTGTTTGCGCAGCCGCCGGATGCCCGCGGCTGAAGCCTGGCTCTCTCGCCGGCTCGGCGCTGCGGCCGGAAGGGACTGATCGCTACCAGGAAATTAAGGTTCGCGTGAGCTTCAATAAATCAGGACGAAAAAAAACCCGCTTGCGCGGGTTTTTTTCTTGCGGCTGGATTACTTGCCC
>JBDTWS010000170.1:0-7828 GCA_040006575.1 Betaproteobacteria bacterium | reverse complement strand
CTGCCGTGAAAACCAAATCCGCCGGCAAGAAACAGAAACCCGCCGAGAAAAAACTGAAAACCATTCGCGACAGTTTCAACATGCCCGCCCATGATTACCAGCTGATCGGCGAAATGAAAAAGCGCGCCATTTCGCTGGGACGCGAAATCAAGAAGAGTGAATTACTGCGCGCCGGCATGAAGGCGCTGGCAGCAATGAAGGAAGCGGCGTTCAGCGAAGCAGTTGCTGCAGTGGCGGCGATCAAGACAGGTCGCCCGACGAAGAAGCGCAAATAACGTCAGCCAGCCACCTGCCGCCCGCCGCCTTCGGGAAAAACTCTAGCACTGGAGCGGCTTCCAGGCCAAAAATGGTTTGAAAGCCGCGTGGATGCTAGAGTTTTCTTATCGACTCGCGCGCCGCGAGCCATCGACGAATCTGCATGGCCACCCACAGGCCATCGTCCAGCGACAGGTCGTGTCCCGCGTCCGGATGCAGCGCCTGCGGGCATCGCCAGCGGCGCGCGATTTCGCCGGTGCTCGCTACATCGACCAACTGGTCGCCTTCGCTTCCCAGCAGAAGCATGGGAACAGGCAGGCGAGCAGGCGCGCGGAAGCGCGCCGCCGCAAATAGCTGCCTGATCGTATTCATCGCCGATACCGGTGCCAATTTACGAATGCCTGTCCACTCTTCGATCAAGCTCGCCGGCGTGCGCTGCCGGTTGCTGGTGAGAGCAAGTATGCGTGCCTCCTTGCGCTGCGGGTCGCGCGCCAGTGCAATGCGCAGCAGCGCGGGCCAAGCACGCATCCGCAGGCGCTGATGCAGCGCGTTGAAGTTGGCAAAGCTGCTATTGACCAGCACGCAGCGCTCGATTTCGGCCGGATAGCGCTCCGCCCAGGCGGCAGCCACCATCGCGCCCATCGACATCGCGAAAAGGCAATGGGGCGGCAGAAGGTGTTGCCGCGCGAGTTCCGCACGGCAATGCTCGACCATGGTTTCGATGGACGCGGGACTCGCCATGTGGTTGTAGCGGCCATTGCCGGGCAGGTCGACCGGCACCACGTTGGCGCCCGGA
The DNA here is from genome assembly GCA_040006575.1 of Betaproteobacteria bacterium. Taxonomy (GTDB): domain Bacteria; phylum Pseudomonadota; class Gammaproteobacteria; order Burkholderiales; family Usitatibacteraceae; genus UKL13-2. The sequence goes on along the minus strand of JBDTWS010000170.1, from coordinate 6,777 downwards.
ATTTCCCGCGCGAACAGCGCAGGGAAGTCGCCCCAGTGGCGAGCTTCGCGCGTCAGCCCGCGCAACAGGATCCACGTGTTCATCGCGCCACGCCCGCTAACGTGTCCTGCGGATACCAGTGGGCCAGCGCGTCGCGGCGATGACGCTCGCGCGCCGGCCCTTGCGGCGCCCAATGCGCCTGGCTCAGCGCCGCGCGCGCGAAGAAATCCAGCAAGGGGAGATGGCGGCGCAACACGCGCTGCTGCCGGTGCGCGATGAGCGGATTGAACATGCCGTGCCGCGTAAACAATTGCCGCGGATTTTTTTTCACCCAGATCCACGAACCCATTTCCAGCGTCAGCGGCAGGAATGTGCGATCCACGTTCAACATCGACTGCAGGTAGAGGTGATCCCACACGTCGCCGTGTGCGAGATACTGGTTGCTCTGCGGTTCGAACACGTAGCGATAGTTGGACAGCGATTCCTGGAGCACATCCTTCAGCGCGTGCATCTCCGGCAGATGTGCGATCGGCACACGCGTATGCGCATGGGGAAACCAGATGCGATCGAGCGCGCCGAAACCGGAATGGCAATCGACCGAGAGACTGAAGCGGCGCGACAGCAGCTCTGCGGCCACCACCTCGCACACGGCGCGATTTTCGGCTTCCATCGGCTGTCCGGCCACACCGCGGTACCAGGGCAGGCGCGCACTGATGCGCTGGCCGCCCAGCATCCAGGGAACGCCTTCCAGTGACTCCTGCGGACCATTGCGCATCAGGTCGACGCCGTTGGGATTGGCGCGCGTGCCGCGCCAGATGCCGCCCGGATTTACCAGCGGCATGAACACCAGCCGCACCGATTCAAGCATGGTGTGCAGCGTACGGTCCCAGGTCAACCTGGTCGCGAGATTGTGGAGATAGGCCAGTACCACTTCCGCGCCGATGCGCTCGAGACCGTGAAAGCCGCCGAAAAATCCGACGGCGGGAACAGTCGGGTCCGGGTTGCCCAGCGTGATCACATGGACGGGCAGGCTCTGTTCCATGCAGGGCACTTCGCACACCACCCGCGATTCAAAATGCGCGCCGCCCAGTGCGATGATTTTTTCCAGTTCGTCCAGGTGCGGGAGGCAGTGCGTCGTCATGGATTTGAGGGCGCCATATAAATGTTGTGGTCGCGAGCATAGCCAATATCCGTTCACTCCCGGCCAACTATATTTTCGCCGCCGTCACATGCGCGTCACATGACTGACATGCCGCTTTCATGTGCACACACTAAGGTGATGCAGGTCCGGTTTCCAACTATGGCGAGGTGCTTTATGAGCGCGATCTGGTTTGGGCTTGAGGCGACACTGGAAGAACTATTGTGCGATCACTGGTTGGCTGTGTTTGACCAATGAGTCGTTCACTAAGGGAGAAACGCATGAGGAAAAAGTTTGCACGGTCAATGGCCTTGCGTCCCCGCCTCATTTCATCGATAGCGGTTTGCGGTGCGGTGATCTGGGGTGCGGCGGAGGTCTTTGCATTGCAGTGGTCGCGTCTTGCAGCGAAGTTGCGCGCAGGTGACAAATCGCAGGCATTCTGAGATTGCTTTGCGTAATTTACGAGCAATGGCGCGCAAGCTGTTGAATGCAAATCTCTATGACAGTTTCATTGCAAAACCATGTATAAAAAACATAAATTTGCGAATGCAACGCGCGCAAGTTTGCGTGTAATCTTGCGGCTGTTCCGGCAGGCCGTTCGGCTGCGCCACACACGCTCACGATGTGCACTCAGGGGAAATCTCGCATGAACAACATCAAGAAAGTGGCCAAGTACGTCGCGTCCAATCCGGACTCCGCCGACACGCCTGCACTGCTGGAACTGGCTATCGCACTCGAGACGGGTTCGGTTTATTCGTTCAGCAAATTGTATGAACTCGATCACGAAGCGTTCAGGCTGGCCATGGGCATGATCGACGACTGGCGCCTCGACCGTCACTACCTGTCGAAACTCACCCTGCTGGATCACGCCGAAATTCGCCACGGGCCGGTAATCCAGTAACGTCCCCTCCGCAACACCTATCAACGCACTGGGGCCATCCCGCCCAGCCGATGGGTGGCGGGATGGCCTTTCGATTATGGTTGCGCTGCTGTCCCGGGCATTGGTGTAGTCACAACACAACTCAGGCTGCGCGTTCCTGCCCCAGGAAATGCCGCGAGTACGTCGCCGCCATGCGCGCGACGGGAAGCAGGATAAATAAATCCGCCGTATTGAAATCCGGATCCCAGGCCGGCTCGCCGCCGATCCAGGCACCAATGCGTATATAGCCTTTCAGCAATGGCGGCACGCGTGGTGGCGTGATCGATTCAATGGCGCGCAGGTCGCGAAGCGGATACGGATTCTTCGGAAACACTCGGTACTCCGGCGGTGCCAGGCATTTCGCTGCCGATTCACGATAGACCGCGACGGCATTGGCATGGCCGTCGGCCAGGTTGATGCTGGCGCAGCCGATGGCATATTCGTAGCCACTTTCGGCTACCACGCGCGCCAGCCCGGACCAGAGCAGCATGATCACGCTGCCCGCGCGATACGCGGGATGAATGCAGGCGCGACCGACTTCGGCGATGTTGTTGCGCAGGTGATGCAGGCGTGACAAATCGAATTCGCTGTCGGAATAAAACGCGCCGCGGCGTCTTGCCACATCGGGTCGCATAATGCGATAGCAGCCCACGACGGCCAGCGTTTCCTGGTCGCGCACGATCAGGTGTTCGCAATCATCGTCGTACGCATCCACGTCCAGCTCGGGATGTTGCGATTTTGACGTGGCGCCCATTTCCTCGAAAAAAACCTGGTAGCGCAGCCGCTGCGATTCCTCGACCTCGCGCGTGGTGCGCGCCAGCGAGACGGTGTAGCGGTTCTTGCGCATCGGTGTCGCGTTATCGGACTGAAGTGAAAATGGATTGCCCGGCGCTGGATTCAACATGCTGCCTCCTCGCAATGAAATGACTTTCTGCGAGCAGGTTATCGGCGCTGTGTTGCGCACAGGTTTCACCGGCGTGATGATTTCGTGACAGGCGACTAGTTTGTTTCCTGCATCGTTTCTGAAGGCTGCTTACTGCGTGCTTACCGGTACTTTGGGAATGCCGCTTATCTTGTGGCAGTTGCATTACAATCCCTCTGCCTGCGGCCCCACGGGGAGGCCCGCGTTGCATGGGCAAAAAAACAAGACTGAATTTCACACTCTCATGACCAAGAAGCTGTTCCGGCAGGAAGCGATCGATGCGCAGCGCGAGAAGTTCCTCGGCGAAGCCACCATCGCGCGACCATTGCCGATGTGGGGCATGACCCTGCTGGCGGTGTGTGCGGCGGGCTTGATGATCGCCATCGCCGTATGGGGCCAGTACACGCGCCGCGAGCGGGTGGAAGGCTTCTTGCAGCTGGACGTGGGCGCGGCCAAGGTGTCCATCACCGATGCCGGACGTGTGGCGGAACTGCTGGTGAAGGAAGGCCAGGAGGTGAAGGCCGGCACGCCCATGCTGCGTCTTTCGGTTGACCGCGCCACCGCATCATCCGCATCGACCAGTGCGATGGTCAGCGGTGAACTCAATTCGCGCCGAGGCAGCCTGGAAAAAGAGCAGGTGCAGATGAAGGAGCTGGCCGAGCAGCAGATCCAGCAGGCGAAGAAGCGCATCGTCGATATCCAGGGCGAAATCACGCAGATCGACCAGGAGATCAAGCTGCAGGGACAGCGGCTGGGCTCGGCCAAGGAAACAGCGAAGCGCTACCAGCAACTCGCAAAAGACAAGTTCGTTTCGGAAATCGTGGCGCGCGAAAAGCAGGACGTCGTCACAGACCAGGAAATTCGCACGCAAACTTTGCGGCGGTCGAAGGCTGCGCTGGAGCGGGACTTGTCAACTGCCAGGCTGGAGGAGCCGGCTGTGGCGTTGCGTTCTCGCACGCAAGTCGAGCAGATGAACCGCCAGCTGAGTGAAGTGCAGCAAAGTCTCCTGCAGGAGGACGCGCGGCGCGAGACGATTATCCAGGCGCCGATTACCGGTGTGGTGACCAACATCGCTGTCAGCGCAGGCCAGTCGGTGACAGCGGACAGCCCGTTCGCCACCATCCTGCCGGCCGGCAGCCAGTTGCAGGCGGAAATGCTGGTGCCTACCCGCGCCATCGGCTTCGTCACCAAAGGCAAGGAAGTGATCCTGCGCTACGAAGCATTTCCCTACGAACGCTTTGGGCAATATCGCGGCGTGATCGCGGACGTGAGCCAGACGGTGTGGTCACCGGGTGACAAGATCGGGCCGCTGACGGTGCGTGAAGCGGCGTATCGCATTACCGCGAAACTCGACAAGCAGACTGTTGCTGCGATGGGCCAGGAAATCCCGTTGCGCTCGGGAATGTTGGTGAACGCCGATATCCTGCTCGAAAAACGCAGCTTGCTCGAATGGATTTTTGAACCGGTTCTGCAATTGCGGGGGCGCCTGTGAGCGGCGGATTGTTCGGCAGGCCACGTTGGACATGAGCGGCGGCCTGTTCGGCCGGCGCGTGCCGGTCATTCTCCAAAGCGAAGCGCCCGAATGCGGCATCGCATGCCTGGCCATGGTGGCGTCGTACCACGGACACCTCACCGATCTTTCGGCAATGCGGCTGCGGTTATCGCCGTCATTGAAAGGCATCACCCTCAAGCATGTGTCGCAGGTGGCCGAGTCGATGGGGCTGGCTGCACGCGGTGTACAGGTTTCGCTGGAAGGGCTGTCCAAACTGCAATTGCCGGCAGTGCTGCATTGGGACATGAATCATTTTGTGGTGCTCACGGGATTCTCCGGCAAGAAACTCATCGTTCATGATCCCGGACGGGGCAAGCGCAAGTTGTCTCTGGCCGATGCGTCGCGCCACTTCACGGGCGTGGCGATGGAGTTCACGCCCAACCAGGATTTCCGCCGCGTCGATGAGCGCGAAAAGGTCAGCGCCTGGCAATTGCTGTCGGCCGGCTCCGGCATGGCAGGGACGATTTTCCAGCTGGTGTTGCTGTCCCTGGCGCTCGAAGTGTTCGCCATCGCGATGCCGTTTTTCCTGCAGATGGTGGTCGATCGGGTATTGGTGGGGCGCGATACAGACCTGCTGGCGGTATTGGGGATCGCGTTTTCCGCGCTGGTGCTGATACAGGTGGTGGTCAGCGCAGTGCGTGCGTTCGTCGGCGTGTACCTCAGCACGCATTTCAACCTGCGACTGCTGACGGCGCTGTTCAATCACCTGCTGAAACTGCCGCTGGGCTGGTTCGAGAAGCGCAATATCGGCGATATCGTTTCCAAATTCCGCAGTGTCGATTTCATCCAGAAAACGCTGTCGACCACGTTTGTCGAAACGTTTATCGACGGTGTGATGGTGCTCATTACGTTGAGCGTGATGTTCTTTTACAGCCTCAAACTCACCTCGGTGGTGCTGGGCGCGGCGCTGATCTACGCCATGCTGCGCTGGTATTTCTACTATCCGCAGCGTTACGCCACCGACGAGCAACTGGCGCACGAATCGAAAGCCAGCACCCATTTCATCGAAACGTTGCGCGGCATGATGGCCATCAAGCTCAACATGCGCGAAAACGAGCGGCGTGGTTCCTACCAGAACCTGGTGGTGGACCAGATCAATGCGGGCGTGAAAGTCCAGAATGTCGGCATATTCCAGCGCGCGGCCAACAGCCTGGTGTTCGGCCTGGAGAACATCATCGTCGTCTGGCTGGGCGCATTGTTGGTGATGGAAGGCAAGTTTTCAGTCGGCATGCTGTATGCATTCCTCGGATTCAAGCTGGTTTTCCTGGGCCGCGTGAACAACCTGATCGACAAGTGGAATGAATTCCGCATGCTGGATTTGCATGCAGAACGCATTGCCGACATCGCGCTGGCCGAAGCGGAAACGACGCATACCGCGCAATCGGTATTCGCGGAATCGACCGAACCGATTTCCATCGAGGCACGCAACCTTGGTTTTGCGTATGGGCCGGAAGGTTACGCGTTTCGCGGCGTGAATTTGCAGATCATGCCGGGCGAACGCGTGGCGATCGTAGGCCCCTCGGGTTGCGGCAAGACGACGCTATTGAAAGTTCTGCTGGGGTTGCTTCAGCCCACGGAAGGGCAGGTACTGATCAATGGCCGTGACCTGCGCGATTGGGACCTGGGACAGTATCGTTCGAAGATCGGTGCGGTCATGCAGGACGACCAGCTATTTGTCGGCACCATTGAGGACAACATCAGTTTCTTCGACGGCGACCATGATCCCGAACGCGTTCGCGAATGCGCCAGGCTGGCGCAGATTGAAGCGGAAGTCGCGGCCACTCCGATGGGATACAACACCATCGTCGGTTCGCTGGGAATGAGCTTGTCGGGCGGGCAGAAGCAGCGTGTGATGCTGGCGCGTGCGCTTTACCGGAAACCGCAGGTGCTATTCCTGGATGAGACGCTGGACCAGGTGGATTCGTCGCAGGAACAGGAGATTCGCGCCCGGATCGCAGGGGTAGTGTCCAGTACTGTGTTTGTTAGCCATCGGGCCGAGTCGGTTAGCGCTGGGCGGATATTCAGGCTGTGAAACCCTTGTTGGGAACCGCGGTCATTTGAGAGCCACAATTGATCAGCATGGCCGGAAACGCCTGATCGGGTCGGATACACAAACCTTGTCACATCGCGTCGAGCCTATTCTCAACGCGCGAGTGCCGCAGATTTCCAAGGTATTACTAGAACGTGACGACGCATTGACCGCCGCCGACGAGGGCCAGGGACAGGTCATTCAGGCTGAGTGGTTCGTTGTTGATTACAACTTGTTC
>JBDTWS010000169.1:0-7849 GCA_040006575.1 Betaproteobacteria bacterium | reverse complement strand
TTTCTTTTGCTTCGCCAAAAGAAAGTAACCAAAGAAAAGGCGACCCCAGAGTCGTCGCCGCTTCGCGGTTCCCTCCGCTACTCGGTACGCCCGGCCGAGGCGAAAACTCGCGGCGAGTGGCACTGATCAAGAGATGACGCTCAGTAGCGCCGCTCAAACATTCGCCCCGGACTGCCCCGGTCGTCCCTGCGTTCGGCAGGCGCGAAGCATGCTTCACGAAACCCCTGCCTCACCTCGGCGACTCCTATGGGGGCCCAACGTCAAAGGCGTCTTTGGGTGAGCATCGGCTTTTGTCCGTGCTCGGCGCCAGCCCGCCTTTGCAAGGGCGAATATCGCACTTTTACTTCGACATTCCGCGAAGGCAAGAAACCAGGAATACGCGGCCCTGGTTTCCGCCCGCAACACTCCGTCCCCTACGCCTTCAAACTATGATTTTTCAACGGCAAATCACGAATACGCTTTCCCGTCGCCGCAAAAATCGCATTTAGCACAGCCGGTGCCGCTACCGCGATCGTCGGCTCACCCACCCCGCCCCAGAATCCGCCCGAGGCGATGATGACGGTTTCCACTTTCGGCATGTCGGCCATTTTCAGCGCGGGGAAATCGTGGAAATTGCTTTGCTGGATGCGGCCGTCCTTGACCGTACATTCGCCATACAGCGCGGCGGATAATCCGTAGGCGAACGAGCCTTCGACCTGCGCCTCGATCTGCTGCGGATTGACGGCGTAGCCGGGATCGGTGGCGGCGACGATGCGGTGAATCTTCAGTTCACCGGCGGGATTTACCGAGACTTCCGCACACGCCGCCACGTAACTGGCGAAGCCCATCGTTTGCGCGAGGCCGCGGAATACGCCGGGGGCTGCGGGCTTATCCCAGCCGGCGCGCTCGGCCACCGCATTCAATACGGCCAGGTGTTTCGGGCTGCTGCCCATCAGCTTCCGGCGAAACGCTAGCGGATCAACACCGGCCGCGTGGGCCATTTCATCGATGAAGCACTCGAGGTAAATGGTGTTCTGGTTCAGGTTGACGCCGCGCCAGAATCCCGGCGGTACATGCGGATTGCGCATGGCGTGATCGACGGTGATGGCGGGAAAGGTATAACCGATCGAGGCCTCCGGACCGGGCGGATTCAGGCCCTGGAATACCACCGGGTCCTTGCCGTCCTTGATGGCCTGCGGTGCGACAGCGGCGAGGATCGACTGGCCCGAAATACGCATGGCGAATCCGGTGACGTTGCCTTGCGCATCAAGACCTGCCGTGAGCTTGCATTGTGTGATCGGATGGAAGCGGCCCTGCGCCATGTCTTCTTCACGCGACCAGATCAGCTTGACCGGTGTGCCCGGCATTTCCTTGGCGATGTTCACGGCCTGCCGAATGTAATCGGTCATGCCGCGACGGCCGAAACCGCCACCCAGCAATTGCTTGTACACCTCGCATTTGGTGAGCGGAAATCCGGACGCTTCCGACACTGCCGCGAGCGCGGCCTCGCCATTTTGAGTCGGCACCCACGCTTCGCAACGATCCGCCGTCCAGCGCGCGGTGGTGTTCATCACTTCCATGCAGGCGTGGTTCTGGTGCGGATAGGAATACACCGCTTCGACTTTTTTCACCGATGCGGCGATGGCAGCGGCGGCATCACCGGACTTGTTGCCGATGACGGCGTCGGTCGCAATCAGTCCCGCCTTCAGCACTTCCGCAAACGCCGCCGATGATGCGCCCGCATGGGGACCGTAATCCCATTCGATTTTCAGCGCGTCGAGCGCGGTCTTGGCGCGCCACCAGGTGTCGGCGACAACGGCCACGGCGGTGCCGTTGACGATCATCACTTTCCTGATGCCGGGCCGTTTCAGCACGGCGGCATCATCAACGCTCTTGACCTTGCCGCCGAACACCGGGCATTCCTTGATGGTGGCCACCACCATGCCGGGCAGCGTGATGTCCATGCCGTACACCTGCTTGCCGGTGGTCTTGTCGACGGTGTCCAGCCGCGCCATGCGCGCGCCGGCAATTTTCCAGTCCTTCGGATCTTTCAGCGTGACGTTCGCAGGCGGTGTCAGCTTGCCTGCGGCGCCGGCGACTTTTCCGTAGGTGGTAGTGCGCTTCGACGGGCCGTGGGTGATGACACTGTTGGCCGCGCTGCATTCCGCCACCGGCACTTTCCATTCGTCGGCTGCGGCCTGCACCAGCATCATGCGTGCTGTAGCGCCGCCCTTGCGCACGTATTCGTTCGATTCGCGAATGCCGCGGCTGCCGCCGGTGGAAAAATTTCCCCAGGCGCGGCCACGCGCAACACTTTGTCCCGGCGTCGGAAATTCCGTCTTCACCTTGGCCCAGTTGCATTCCAGCTCTTCGGCGACGAGTTGTGCGAGGCCGGTGATCGAGCCCTGCCCCATTTCGGAACGTGCGACGCGGATCAGCACGGTGTCGTCAGGCTTCACCACCACCCAGGCATTGACTTCCGGTTCACCGGGCGGCGCGGATTTCACTTGTGACGTGGGCGCTTGCACGTTCTGCGCATCGGCGTCGCCGGACAACGCCACATGGAATCCCACGACAAGGCTGCCGGTGGCGGCAGCGGAACCCTGCAGGAATTTGCGGCGGGATGTCTTCACCGCCGCTTTCACTTCGAGCGCTTTGGAAATCGTCTTCATGTTGCGCTCCTTTCAACGTGAATGATGTCGCCGGCATCGGCCTTCTTTGTTTGTCCCTTTACCTCGCCACCTTTCATGTTCTTCGCTGCAACCTTGATGGCCGCGCGCACACGGTTGTAGGTGCCGCAGCGGCAGATGTTGGTCATGGCCGCATCGATGTCCTGGTCGGTGGGGTTCGGCTTGGCTTTCAATAGCGCAGTGGCGGCCATGATCATGCCCGACTGGCAGAAACCGCATTGCGGCACATCCAGCGCCACCCAGGCTTTTTGCACGGCGTGCGAGCCATCCGGCGACAGGCCTTCGATGGTCACCACTTTTTCGCTGGCCTTCACGCTGGACGCGGGACGCACACAGCTGCGCGTGGGCACGCCATCGATATGCACCGTGCAGGCGCCACATTGCGCGATGCCGCAGCCATATTTGGTGCCGGTCAGCCCGAGTTGCTCGCGGATGACCCAGAGCAGCGGCGTGCCTTCATCCGCCTGGTAATCCCGCACCTTGCCGTTGACGTTCAGTTTTGCCATTGTTGCGCTCCTCGGTGTTTGACGAATTTGAAAAAATTCTGGCTCGGGATGACACGGCGCGGTGAGATTGTGGAATCGCGAAAGCGTGAGAGCGTGCAATCGTGAGAGTCGCGCACCGGATGGGAAATAGGTGATGCAGTTTTGTTGGCAGAAGGACGGGCCGGGGTTCATGTTATTGCGCGCAACCCGGGAAAGCAAATGACGGAAGTACAAAGGATGTTGCACGGGAATGGTGTAGGAATTCGACCGGCAAACTCAAGCACTGGAGCGGCTCCCAGGGCATTTTTAGCCTGCGAATGGCGACAGCGCTTGTGTTTCGCCCGGCGCAAATGAAATTACCGCGATTGCGTTCATTCCGCCGCGCAGAGCGGCCCGTGTAAACTTCGGTCTCCCGTGCGCACAACATTTGGCATGGAACCGAACGAACGCCGCCTTCTCCAATTGCAATCGTTTCGGCCCCGGGTGATTGCCTTCACCGTTCACCTCACCTCACTTTTCCGCCCCCCACATTGAGATCGATCTTCGCCATCATCGCCGGATTCGTTTTGCCTGCCGTCCTGTGGATTCCGGCGGACGTGCGCGCGCAACCGGTCGATTACCGCGTGGACATCGATGCACCGGACACCGTCCGGCCGCTGATTGTTGAAAACCTTGCACTGATCAAACTGCGCAAGAAAGACAACCAGGAAGGCATCGACCAGCCGCAACTGAAACGCCTCGTCGACGAAGCGAAGGCGGAAATTGAAACGCTGGTCTCGACCGAAGGCTATTTCACGCCCACCATCGTCGCAACCCTCGAGCGCGAAAACCCTGCGTCGGGCAAGGCCGGCGAGACCTGGGTCGCGCGCTTCAAGGTTGAATTGAATGCACAAGTGCACGTCACCGACCTGCAGCTGTCGTTCGCCGGCGCGATTGCAAAAGCGCCCAAGGACCAGGCGCCCACCACGGACGAATTGCGCGAAGGCTGGCTGCTGGTGAAGGGCGATGTTTTCCGGCAAGGCATCTGGGAAGCGTCCAAGCGCAAATTGCTGCAGCAGATGATTGTGCTGCGCTACCCGCAGGCCGCCATCACCGACAGCCGCGCGGAAGTGAATGTGCAGACCGGTGAAGTGGTGCTGCATGTCGACGTCGACAGCGGTCCTTCGGTCAGCTTCGGCGCGCTCAATGTGACCGGCCTGCAGCGCTATCCGGTGAAGCTGGTCACCGACCTCAACACCATCTCGCCCGGTGAGGTGTACAACCAGACGAAGCTGCTCGAATTCCAGCGCCGGCTGCAGGACACCGGTTATTTCCTGCGGGTCGACGTGAGCGCCGAGGCCGATGTGACCTCGGCCGGCGGCAGCACCGCACCGGTGGCGGTCAGCATCACCGAAAACATGCTGCAACGGATCGGGCTGGGCGCGGGCTACAGCACCAACACCGGCGCGCGCGCACAAGTAAGCTACGACCGGCTCAACCTGTTCGGCACGCGCATTCGCATGAAATCGCTGCTGACCATCGAGACAAAAAAGCAGACCGGCGCCGTCGACTTCCTGTTTCCGTCAACTGCGGAAGGCAGGCGCGACAGCATCTCCACTTACTTCAAGCGCGAAGATATCCAGAATGAAGTGGTGCGCACCACCGGCATTGCCGGAACGCGCGCCTGGGGCGAGCCGCAGTTCGAGCGCAGCGTGACGCTGGCGTATGGGCGCGAGCGGCGTGAAGTGCTGGGTGAGGTCGATCCTGCTGATGTGCACGTGGACAGTGATCTCGACATCGGCATTTCAACGAGCCAGACGCTTTCGGCTAACTACAGCATCACCTGGCGCCGCACCGATAACCTGCTGTCTCCCACACGCGGCTACCTCGTCAACCTGCAGGCAGGCGCCGCACCCACACGCTTCCTCACCACCACCCCATTCGCGCGGTTCTACGGAAAATACGTCGGCTATTTTCCGCTGGGCACCAGCAACACGTTGATCCTGCGTGCGGAAGCCGGCGTCGTCGGTGCCAACCAGCGTGTCGGCATTCCGGCGGATTTCCTGTTTCGCGCCGGTGGCGACCAGTCGATACGCGGCTATGCCTACCAGGAGCTGGGTGTGAAGGAAGGATTGGCAGTGGTCGGAGGACGTTACCTCGCCACCGGCAGCGCAGAAGTAATTCACTGGCTTTCCGGCAAGTGGACCAACTGGGGCGCGGCCGTATTTGTCGATGGCGGCAATGCCGGTGACCGCATCGCCGATATCAAACCGGTGTACGGTTACGGTACCGGTGCCCGCTGGAAAAGCCCGGTGGGCGTCATCAATCTCGATGTCGCTTATGGACAAGCGGTAAAGCAGACGCGGCTGCACTTTTCACTGGGCGTGACGTTCTGATGCGCGCGCGCGCCCGGCTCCTGCTGAAAGTGTTGATGTGGCTGATCTTCGCCGCCATCGCGCTGGTGATTTTTGCCGCGTGGCTGGCTGGGCGTGAATGGACTTTGCAGTACGTCATCGACGATGTGATGCGGCGCGCCGAGGGCAGTATCAAGGTGGTTGGCGCGCGTGGCGGGTTGTATGAAGGGCTGATGTTCGACCGGCTGGAAATTCACCGGCCCAACCAGGACATCGTGCTTGAGAAGGGCGTGATCCTGTGGGAACCGGTGATGTTCCTGTCGAAAACGCTGCGGGTGCGGCAGGCGGAAATTGCGCGCATCACCGTCGAGATCAAGAAGAAATCCACCGACCCTGCCGTGGAACCCGCATCGCTGGAGATACCGGTGGATCTCGATGTGCCATTGGCGAAAGTCGGCGTGCTGGAAATTCGCGACGCCACTGCCGGCAAGCCCGTGAACACCAAATTTTCCGCCCTGCAACTGGGTGCGAAGTACAGCGCAAAGCACTGGCAGGTTGACCATGCTTCCGTCGAAACGCCGTGGGGCATCGCGAAAGCGGCGCTGGGGCTTGATGCGGTCAAACCCTATGCACTGAAGGGCGAACTCGCGTTCTCACAGGAACGCGGCGAGACGCCGTATCGCGCCACGGCAGCGCTCAATGGAAAACTGGCCGATATCGGCGTCGCTGCTGATTTTTCGTTGAAAGATGCCGCACATGCGGTTGCAGGCAGCGCGAGTGCGTCACTGGCGCCGTTCGTAGCGCAACCGCTGGTGCGTGCCGCCGTGAAAGTGCCGAAACTGGTGCTGCGTAATTTCGACGCGACCTTGCCTGATGCAGTGCTGGCCGTGGAAGCTACGCTGGTACCGGGTGCGGGCGATTCATTCAAAGGCAGTTTCAGCGCAGTCAATGCAGCACCGGGAACGCTCGACGTCCAGCGATTGCCGCTCGCCTCCGCGCGCGCCAATTTTTCGGGTGACATGAAGCGCATTGAGGTGAGTGAACTGGTGCTCGATATGGCGACGGCCGGGCAATTCCGCGGTAACGCCGCCTACCGCAACGACGCATCGCTGGCTGCGCTGGACCGCGTCACGCTGGCCGTCAACACGCAGAATCTCAATCTGAACGGCGTGCACGGCAAGCTGCGCAAGACCAGCATCAAGGGTGAAGCGACCATCAAACCCGACAAGGGTGCTGTACACGTCGTCGGTGATTTCCGCGAGGCCAAGCTGGCACTCAACATCGATGCGCGTGCAGACCGTGAAGCGCTGCACATCGCTCGCGCGGAGCTGTCGGCCGGCGCGGGAAGGCTTGCCTTCAACGGCGACATGAAGCTGGCGGGTGCGCGCGAATTCCAGGTCACGGGGTCACTGAAAAAATTCAATCCCGCCGATTTCGGCGACTATCCCGCAGCCGACTTGAATGCCGACATCGCGGCCTCCGGCGTGGCTGCGGACGCGTGGCGCGTGAAACTCGATTCAACGATCGCGCAAAGCCGCTTCATGGGCCAGCCGCTTTCGGGCAAAGCCAACCTCACGGCCAGCGCCGGCGTGGTTCGCGATGTGGATGTTGCACTGATGCTGGGCGCGAACCAACTCTCCGCGCGCGGCGCCATGAGCGCCAAAGCGAATGACGCGAACGCCAGGCTCGACTGGAACATCGATGCGCCGCAGTTGGGACAATTGCATCGCGACCTGGCGGGCAGCCTCGTTGCAAAAGGGGTGGCCACCGGCGCATGGACTGCACCGACCATCACCGCCGACGCGCAAGGCAAGGACCTGCAGGTCTTCGCCGAACACCGCATCAAGGCATTCAATGGCCGCGCGCAGGTTGCGCTCAACGGCAAGACCGATGCGGCGCTTTCGGCGGACGTGAATTTGAGCGGATATGTTTCCTCAAAGACTTCGCTGGATCGCGCCACGGCGAAACTGGACGGCACGCGTCTCGCGCATACGCTGGCGCTGTCTGCGGCCAATGCCGATTTCAATGTGCGAGTAGAAGGACGCGGCGCACTCGATGCGGGCAATCGCTGGAGCGGTGAGATCACACGCCTCGACAATCGCGGCAATGTCCCATTCAACCTGCTGTCGCCCGCCACGCTCGCTGCGTCCACCGATGGCCGTGTCGATCTGGGCGCCGCGCACTTCGACGTGAGCGGCGGCAAGCTCGACATCGCGCAATTCCGCATGGCCGGCGGCGCCATCGCCACGCGCGGGAGCGGATCGGCATTGCCGCTGGCGGTGGCCGTGCAATTCTCGGATGCATTGAAACGCAATATCGATACGTCCCTGAAGCTGGGCGCGGAATGGGATATTGCGACCGC
>JBDTWS010000168.1:0-7957 GCA_040006575.1 Betaproteobacteria bacterium | reverse complement strand
GCTGAAAGTGCGTTTCGGCAGTTAGCCGCAAGGCATGCGTGCCGGAAAACTCAGGCGCGCAGCAGTCTCGTTACATCTTCCGCGTAGCCGGAAATCTTTTTCTGCAGCTTTGCTTTTTGCGCAGGCGTCGCGCTGGCCAGCATCCACGTCGTCGTGGCCAGCATCTCTTCCTGCTGGCGCGACAACTCGGCCTGGTAGGCGGGATCGCGACGTTTCTCGGGCGTGAGAATCAGGATGCGCAACTCGGCCAGCAATTGCGATGTATCCGCGTTGGATTTGATGGCGTCCGTGAACTCACGCTGCCAGCGCTTGCGGTCAGCGAGCCGCATTGCATCCAGCGGGCCGGTTACCGGCTGGTGCGCCTGCAGATAGGCCGCCTGCTCGGCGGAGAGCGAACCGAACAGGTCTTCGTAGCGCTCGCGGGTTCGCTCCAGTCGTTTGGACTGGCGCAACGCCTGCGGCTTGGCCATGTCTTCCATGACCTTTAGGTTTTCTTTCGCGAATTTCTTTTCGAGGCGCGCAATTTGCGAAGGCTCGAGCTGGCGCAACAACTCTGCCATGTCGGGCAGAACTTGTTCGACGGTGCGCTCGAAATGCGCCTGGCCGCGCGTGTAGAAATCTCGCACATCGGCCACAGCGGGACTGGTGACGCCACGTTCGCGCGCCTCGTTGAGCAGGCGCAGCAACTGGGGCAGTTCGCTCTTGCGGTGCCACGCGATCAGCTGATTGACTCTCTCCTTGACGATGGCTTCCTGCTGCTCGTTCAGCTCGACATAGTCGTTCAGTGCGAAACCAATCAGCGAACCGGCATTGTTGTACGCCATGGTGGCGAGGCTGCAGGCGGCCAGGCCAGATACCATTGCGATGGCTAAAAGAAACCGGCGGGTGTTTCGAAACAAAATGGCAGGGGTCATGGATATGATGGTGAAACCGTGCAGAATCAGCACACAGACAACTGAGTTTAGCCGCAGGGTTTAGTTCCATGCCGAAATTCCTCAAATCGCGTTGCAGTGATATTCCCGGCCGAGCGGGCGAACCTGCTGCCTGCGCGATGGGCGGCTGCGCCGACGGCGAATGGGTCACCGCCGGAAGCTATGCGGTCTGTGAACTGGGGAAGTCCTATCGCTGCGATCCACCCTGCCATTGCGATTGCACGTTCCTGGCGTTGACCAGTACGGCACGCTGTGCCAACGCGGAAATCGTCGAGATTGAAGCGGCAGAAATTGACGCGCTGAAAACGCAGATGATGGCGAATCTGCCTGGCACCAAACCGGGCACGGCCGATACGAAAAGCGCGCGTGCGCTGGTCGAAAGGGAGATCGCCTACACCGTCGCGCTGGCGGAAAGTTTTCCGACCGCGACGGTGATCAGGGTAATGCGCAGGGCCGGGCCGGATGGATCACTCGAGGAGCAGTACAACGCCTGCGGTGCACAGCCCGAAGCGTAGGGCGCCTTGGGCCTTGCGCCCAACCCAGCAATTAAACGCCCAGCAACTCCACTTCAAACAACAACGTTGCGTTCGGCGGAATCACGCCACCGGCACCGCGCGTGCCGTAGCCCAGTTCCGGCGGAATCACCAGCTTGCGCGTACCGCCGATCTTCATGCCGGCCACACCTTCATCCCAGCCGCGAATGACCTGCCCGCCACCCAGCGGGAAACGGAACGGCTGCCCGCGGTCCTTGCTGGAATCGAACTTGGCGCCGGCAACGCCGTCCTTGTACAGCCATCCCGTGTAGTGCACGGACACAAAATCACCTTGCTTTGCGGTGTCGCCGCTGCCGGTGACGGTGTCTTCGTACTGCAATCCGCTGGGGGTCGTGTTCATGTTTTTTCCTTTTTCAGATGAAGTCAAATAAGTAGAGCGTGTAGAAAAATGTTGTGGCATTCAACCCGAATCAGGCGAACGGCGAACCGGATGCCCGATGTCTTTTCCCTGCGCCGCACCCAGCACACGCGTGAGCGACACCAGCATTCCGGCTGTGGCGCCCCAGATGTAGCGCTGCCCGTACGGCATCGCGTAATAGCTGCGCATGCGGCCCTTGTACATGGCCGTTTCGAGATGGTGATTGTTGATGTCCAGCAGGAAATCAAGCGGTACTTCAAAGCATTCATCGACTTCGGTGGGATCGGGTTTGTAGACAACCGGCGGCTCCATCCACGCCACGACCGGCGTGATGAGGTAGCCGGTGCCGGTGGTGTATTGCGGCAGCGTGCCGATGATGTCGATGCGCGCGGCGTCCACACCGGTTTCTTCCTCGGCCTCACGCATGGCTGTGTGAAAAGGGTCTCGGTCATCGGCTTCCACACGCCCGCCGGGAAAACTGATCTGGCCGGCGTGGTCGGTGAGGTGTGCGGTACGTTGCGTGAAAAGCACGGTGGGCGTTTCGGGCTGGTTGATCACGAGGATCAGCACGGCCGCCGCCTTCAACGGCTTGCCGGTTTGCACATCGGCGGATTCGCCGTCATCGCTGAAGCCGCCATGCTTCTGGCTGAGCGCGGCATCGCCGCTGGCGGCCACGTCGTGCTTGTGTGCGAGCCATGTTGCGAGCACCTCGCGCGACAGCCGTTGCGCGCCGTTTGCCTGGTTTCCTGGACTACAATTGTTCATCCCGGAATTATAAACGCGCGGGCATCACGAGCTTCATGCTCGACAAGCGAACTCACGCATCCACACACCGCCAAAAAGACCAGGCCAACATGATCCTCTACGAATATTTCCGTTCCTCCGCCGCGTTTCGCGTGCGCATCGCGCTCAATCTCAAGGGCATCAATCCGGAGCGGCGATATATCCATCTCGCCAACGGTGAACAACGCGGCGCCGGGTACCTTGCGGTGAATCCGCAGGGACTTGTTCCGTACCTGGTCGATGATGACGCGGGCATGGCGCTGGGACAATCACTCGCGATCATCGAGTACCTGGACGAAACAGAGCCCGATCCGCCGCTGTTGCCGAAAGACGCACAGCAACGTGCGTGGGTGCGCTCGGTGGCGCAGATGATCTCGTGCGATATCCATCCGCTCAACAACACGCGGGTGCTGGGCTACCTGAGCAATGAGCTGAAGGTGAGCGACGAGGTAAAAAATCGCTGGTACGCGCACTGGGTTACCGAGGGATTTGCAGCTGTGGAAAAAGTGCTGGAAGCACGAAAGGTGCAGAGCCCGTTTTGCTTGGGCGAGACGCCGACCCTGGCAGATATCTGCCTCATCCCGCAGGTCGCAAATGCAAACCGCTTCAAGGTGCCGCTGGAAAACTTCCCGACAATCGTCGCGATTTATCATCATGCGATGAAGTTGTCGGCTTTTAATGATGCGCAGCCTTCGAAGCAGCCGGACTTTCCCAAACCCGCATAATTTAGCGAAACTCGAGCACTGGCGCGGCGTTTCAGCCATAAATCACTTGGAAGGCGCGCCCGATGGCGTGTTTGATTGCGGCGAACCCGCAAAAAAAAGAAGAAGCTTGCGTCATCAACTCGTAAGGCATTTCCCGGGGCTTGGGCATGCGCTGCGGCTTGTCGTCCGCTTTGTGAGCGCCGCCTCGAATTTTTTCGAACGCGCAATCACTCTATTTCCTCATCTGCACTCCAGGCCTGCGTTCTTGTCTATTGGCAATATCGCAGTCGGAATGTCGGTCGCATTTGTCCCCGCGACATCGGACCCCAGCGGTACGGGTTTGCCGGCGCAGATCCAAACAATTCCGCCCGTCTTGTCCTGTCTTACGGTGGGTCGAATGGTCAGGTGCTTGCCGGTTATGCTGGCATGACTGTTGTTGCCGAAAGTCACGGTAATGACGCCGCCATTGACCTCGACGGAGCTCACGTAATTGCCGATTAATTTGTCAGCCGCCGGGAGATTGGCAACCGAGTTGCTTGCGGGCAATGCGGCTTGTTTTCCGTAAAAAACCGCAACACCATTCTTGGCAATATCTATAAGCGCTTGGCTATTCAGTATCTGTTGCCTGGCCACGTTGGCCCCGAAAAGTGGCATCGCCATCGCGGCAAAAATGGCGATGACGGCCAACACGATCAACAGGTGGATTAGCGTATAGCCGCGGGGGCGAATTCCAAATCGAAGGGGCAGGTTCTTCATTTGGCAATGATAGGGGAAAACGGATTGCTATCTGCTCCAGATCAAAATCCGGCTTTGCGCAGTGCGGCACACACGCCGCGTGCACTTGCGGCCCCAACACGCCGCGTGCATTTGCGGCCCCAACACGCCGCGCGCACTTGCGGCCACAACACACCGCCGAGCCGCTATCATTGGGTCATGCAAAAAAACAAACCTCGCATTGCCAGCGGATTCACCATGATCGAACTTCTAATCGTCATGGCAATTGTGGCGGCCCTTGCCTTGATGGCAATGCCACTGTTTACGGGAAGAAGTGCGCGCAACCAGATTGTGGAGAGCCTGGCCTTGTCCGATATCGCGAGAGCAAAAGTGCTCGAATTCTATAATTCCAACGGCTACAAGCTGCCCGCCAACAACGCGATCGCAAACTTGCCCGCCCCCGACAAGATGATCAGCAACTACGTGAGTGCCGTCACTGTCGACAACGGCGCCGTCAATGTGACCTTCGGCAACAACAGCAACGCCCGGATTGCGGGCAAGCGCCTGACGTGGCGGCCGATTGTCGTCAGGGATACGCCGACCACGCCGATGGACTGGATCTGCGGCAATATGGCCGTGCCGAAGGGAATGGATGTCGGTGGCACCAACGTGACCGACATACCCCCCGACGCGCTGCCGCCCACGTGCCGATAGATTTTCGTTGCGTCAGCGCAGTGAGGCGTTGAGCTTTTCCAGTGCCGCGTGCCCCGGGCACAATTCCGCTTCGCTCATCTGGTTGAACGCACCGGGGCGCGTATTCAGGTGTGCGTGCAAATCCTCGGGTTCCGCGTCGACGTACAGCAATCCCGTCACCACTTCCCCTTCAGCCTGCCGTTCCTGGATGTAGTTCATCGCGGCGATACGATTGGTCGGGTCGTAGCTCTCGTGCAACTTGCGCAACAGCAGCAGGCTGCCGTCGTGTTGCCGCACGGTGGTCACTTCGCCTTGCGCGTACTCGGTGGTGATTTCATCGCGCTTGGGGATGAAGTCGAGGAAATTGACGGCCTCATTGTGTTCGCGGATGTAGTCGTAGCTCTTGGTGCTGCCGGCGTGGTTGTTGAACGCCACGCAGGGGCTGATGACGTCGATGAACGCAGCCCCCTGGTGTTCGATCGCAGCCTTGATCAGCGGCACCAGTTGCTGCTTGTCGCCGCTGAAACTGCGGCCCACAAAGGTGGCCCCAAGTTGCAACGCCATCGAGGCGAGATCGATCGGTGAATCGCGATTGACCAGGCCGCGTTTCGATTTTGAGCCCTGGTCCGCCGTTGCCGAGAACTGGCCCTTGGTCAGTCCGTACACGCCATTGTTTTCGACGATGTACGTCATGTTCACGCCGCGCCGCATGACGTGGGCGAACTGGCCGAGGCCGATGGAAGCTGAATCCCCATCACCGGAAACACCGAGGTAAATGAGTTCGCTGTTGGCCAGGTTTGCGCCCGTCAGCACAGAAGGCATGCGGCCGTGAACCGTGTTGAACCCGTGCGAGTTGCCGAGGAAATAGGTCGGCGTCTTTGAGGAGCAGCCGATGCCTGAAAGCTTCGCAACGCGATGCGGCTCGATGCTCAGCTCCCAGCAGGCCTGGATAATGGCGGCGGAAATTGAATCGTGTCCGCAACCCGCGCACAGGGTGGAAATCGTTCCTTCGTAATCACGGCGCGTGTAGCCGATCTTGTTAACCGCCAGGGTCGGGTGATGAAGCCTGGGTTTGACGATATAGGTCATTCGGCTGAATCTCCTTTTACGGTGCGGCCCTGTTGCGCGGCCCTCATCGGCGTGACATTCAACGTACTGGCTGTTTCGGAAATTTCCCTGACGATGAAACGCGCCGTGATCGGCGTGCCATCGTAGTGCAAAACCGATATCAGTTTTGCGGGATCGATGTTGAGTTCGGCCACCAGCAGCGTGCGCAGTTGTGCATCGCGATTCTGCTCGACGACAAACACCTGCTCATGTGAATCGATGAAATCGGTGATGGCGTGGCTGAACGGGAATGCGCGCACACGCAACGTATCGACGTACACGCGATCGGCCTCCAATGACTCCATCGCTTCCGACATCGCGGGACTGGTGGAGCCGTAAAAAATCACGCCGAACTTGGTTTTGTGCGAAGCCTGCTGGATGATTGCCTGCGGAACAATCTCCTTGGCGGTCTCGAACTTGTGCAGCAGGCGCGACATGTTGTCGACATAGTCCGGCCCGGCTTCGCTGTACTTGGCATAGCGGTCGCGACTGGTGCCTCGTGTGAAGTAGGCGCCTTTCGTCGGGTGCGTTCCCGGATAGGTGCGGAAGGGAATGCCGTCACCATCGACATCAAGGTAGCGGCCAAAATCCTTGCCCGCTTCCAGTTCTTCGTGGGTCATCACCTTGCCGCGATCGTAGGCGCGATTGTCGTCCCACTCGAACGGTTTGCACAGGCGCTGGTTCATGCCGATGTCGAGATCGGTCATGACGAAGATGGGCGTTTGCAGGCGATCGGCGAGATCGAGTGCAGCGGCCGACATCTCAAAACACTCGTACGGATCTTCAGGAAACAGCAGCACATGCTTGGTGTCGCCATGCGATGCGTACGCGCACGACAGCACGTCCGATTGCTGCGTACGTGTCGGCATGCCAGTGGACGGCCCGCCGCGCTGGACGTTGATGATGGTGATGGGGATTTCGGCAAAATAGGCGAGGCCGATAAATTCCTGCATCAGCGAAATACCCGGGCCGGAAGTGGCCGTAAATGCGCGCGCGCCATTCCAGCCTGCGCCGACCACCATGCCGATGGAAGCCAACTCATCTTCCGCCTGCACAATCGCAAATTTATTCTTGCCGGTCTCGGCATCGACGCGGAATTTCTGGCACCACTTGGTGAAGCCCTCGGCCAGCGAAGACGATGGGGTGATGGGATACCAGGCGCACACCGTGGCGCCCCCGTACACACAGCCCAGTGCTGCCGCACTGTTGCCTTCGATGAAAATGCGGTCGCCGACACAATCGCGCCGTTCGACTTTCAGGCCGATGGGTGCAAGGTGATTTTCTGCATAATCGCGGCCCAGGTGCAGCGCTTTTTTGTTGGAATCCAGCAGCCGTTCCTTGCCCTTGTATTGCTCGCTGAACAGCGTCTCGATTTCGGCCGGCTCAATGCCCAGCAGGAACGACAATGCGCCCAGGTAAATGATGTTTTTCATCAGCTGGCGCTCACGCGAATCGGCGTAAGTGGTATTGCTGATTTCGGTCAGCGGCATGCCGATGATGGTGATGTCATCGCGAAATTTAGAGGGCGGCAGTGCACGGGAATTGTCGTAGAACAAATAGCCGCCGGGCTCGAGTTCCTTGACGTCCTTGTCCCACGTCTGCGGATTCATGGCGACCATGAAATCCACACCGCCACGACGGCCCAGATGTCCTTTCTCGGTCACACGCACTTCATACCAGGTCGGCAAACCCTGGATATTGGACGGAAAAATATTGCGTGGGCTGATGGGCACGCCCATGCGCAGGATGGACTTGGCGAACAGCTCATTGGCGGAAGCCGAACCCGAGCCATTGACGTTGGCGAACTTGACGACGAAGTCGTTGACGGCGCACGTTGGCGTGAGGGCAGTTTTCATTCTGCGGCCTCGCGCATCGGTTCAGCTTGTGTCTTTCGGCAGCCGGGTCCGGCCTTGGTCGGATTCAACAGGAATTTCTGCATGTCCCACGCACCCGTCGGGCAGCGCTCCGCGCACAGGCCGCAGTGCAGGCATACGTCCTCGTCCTTGGCCATGATGCGCCCGGTCTTCAGCCCGTCGGCGACGTAGATATCCTGTGTGAGGTTCAGCGCAGGCGCACTCAAGCGCGCACGCAATTCGCCCTCCTCGCCATCGC
>JBDTWS010000167.1:0-8247 GCA_040006575.1 Betaproteobacteria bacterium | reverse complement strand
CAAAGACATGGCCGTCGCCCAGGGTGTTGTCGGTGTTGCGGCGCGAACAGCGCAGGGTGGCCTCGTGGACAAATCCGAGGCGCTGCGGAACGGCTGCGCTGCGCAGGTTCTTTGAATCGCAGCGGATTTCAAGACGCTCGGCATGTAGATGGTTGAAGGCGAAGCCCATCAAGAGCTGCACAGCCTCGCCGATATAGCCATGGCCTTCCGCATCCGGACGCAGCCAGTAACCGGCCTCCATCGCCGGCACACTCCAGTCGATGCGATGCAAGCCGGACGCGCCCAGCAGCAGGTTATCTGCGATGCGGAAAATACCCATCGGAAAATCCTCGCGCATGATCCACTTCGCCTGCATCTTGCGAATGTACTCGCGTGAAAAATCCTGGCTGTTGTGATCCTTCACCCACGGCATCCAGCGCGCCAGGTGATCGCGCGAAGCCTCGACCGCATTCCACAGGGCGTACGCATCGTCATCGCGGAGTGGACGCAGCAGCACGCGTTCACCGCGTAATTCGTCGGGGATATCCAGCAGCAGCGGATTAATCTTTTGCGTCATCTGCGACGTCCGCGTCACGTCGCCAGTTTGGACAGGTCGGCGACCTTGTTCATCAGCGAGTGCAGGTCGGCCAGCAAGGCGAGGCGGTTGGCGCGCAGTTTTGCGTCTTCCGCGTTGACCATGACGTCGTCGAAGAAGGCGTCGACGGGCGTCTTGAGCGGCGCAAGCGAGGCCAGTGCAGCGGAGTAATCCGCTGCGGCCATGTGCCGTTCGAATACCGGACGCGCAACGGCAACGGCTGCATGCAGCGCTTTCTCGGCGGCGTCCGTCAATAGCGATGTATCCACCGTGCCAGTGGCACCTTCGGATTTTTTCAGGATATTGCCGATGCGTTTGTTGGCCGCTGCAAGACTTGCGGCCTCCGGCAGTTTCTGGAATGCGTTCACTGCCGCCAGCCGCGCCACCAACTCGCCCCAGACGGAGTTCACGGACACGACGGCATCGATCTCCAGCAAGGTATATCCCATGTCGCGCAGGTAGCCTGCCAGGCGGTCGAAAATGTAATGCACCAGTTTGTCGGCCGCTTCAGGCTTTGCCGCCGGGAACGGTGCCAGCGCCTGTGCGACCAACTGCTTCATCACCAGCGGAAGATTGCGCTCGATCATCATGCGCAACACACCCAGCGCGTGCCGGCGCAATGCAAACGGGTCCTTGTCACCAGTAGGAACCTGGTCAATCGAAAACAGGCCGGCCAGCGTTTCCAGCTTGTCCGCGAGCGCCACGGCCACCGCTACATCCGAGGTGGGCAATGCGTCGCCGGCAAAACGCGGTTGATAGTGTTCGGCAATCGCATCGGCGACGACTGGGGATTCGCCATCGTGCAGCGCGTAATAGCGTCCCATCGTTCCCTGCAGTTCCGGAAATTCACCGACCATGTCAGTGACCAGGTCGGCCTTCGCCAGCAATGCGGCGCGATCGGCCAGCGTTGCATCGGCGCCGATGGCAGTTGCGATCTTCACCGCCAGCGCACGCACGCGTTCAACGCGCTCGCCCTGCGACCCCAGCTTGTTGTGATACACCACGCTGGCCAGCCGCGGGATGCGATCCACCAATTTGGTTTTCTTGTCCGTTTCAAAGAAGAAACGCGCATCCGACAATCGCGGCCGTACCACGCGCTGGTTGCCTTCGATGATGTTGTGCGGATTGTCCAGGCGCATATTGCTGACAATCAGGAAGCGGCTCGACAGGCCGCCTTCAGAAAGATACAGCGGGAAATATTTCTGGTTGAGCTTCATCGTCAGCACCAGGCACTCGGCCGGCACTTCCAGGAACTCACCTTCAAATTTACCGGCGTACACGGTGGGCATTTCTACCAGCGCGGTAACTTCATCGAGCAGCGCAATGTAGTCGTCGCGTTCTCCCAAGGTATCGCCACCCTGTTCGGCATGCACCAGCAGCAGGCGTTCTATTTCCTTGCGGCGTTTTTCGAAACTGGCCATCACGCCACCGTCTTTTTCAAGACGCGTTTCATAGTCTTCGGCCGTCTTCAACTCAATATCGACTGCGCCCTGGAAACGATGTCCATGGGTAGTTCGACCTGCTTCAAGTCCGAGTGCCGCAATGGTCACCACGTTCGCGCCATGCAATGCCACCAGACCATGCGCGGGTCGCACAAACTGGACCGTTGTGATGCCGTCCGCCAACTGGTAACTCATCACCTTGGCAACCGGCAAACCGGCAATGGCTTCATCCAGTGCGCTCTGCAGCGCAACCTGCAGCGACTGTCCCTTTGCCACGCCGCGATAAACCAGTTGATCGACTTTGCCGTCGTTCTCGCGCAGTAAATCGGCGGGCGCAATATGCCCCAGAGATTTGGCGGCAAGTTTTTTCTGCAGCGCCGGTGTGGCATTGCCCTCCTTGTCGAGGCCCACACTGGCCGGCATCAGCTTTTCGGTGAATGCCTCGTCCGCACCGGTTTCGCGAACCTGTGTGATCTGCACTGCCAGCCTGCGTGGTGTGGCGAACATCGTCGATGCGGAAGTCGATTCCAGCAGGCCGCGTTTGGACAAGCCCTGCTGTATCGATGCCGCAAATGCATCGCCCAGTTTCTTCAATGACTTCGGCGGCAATTCCTCGGTGAACAATTCCACCAGCAGTGTCGCGGTACTCATGCGGCCACCTGTTTCGAAACATGCAACATCGGAAAGCCCAGCCGCTCGCGTGATTCGTAATAACTCTGCGCCACCGTCTTCGCCATATTGCGAATGCGGCCAATGTATGCAGCACGTTCGGTCACCGAAATCGCACCGCGCGCGTCGAGCATGTTGAACGTGTGTGCCGCTTTCAGCACCTGTTCATAAGCAGGCAAGGCAAGTTGCGCTTCCATCAAGCGTTTCGCGTTGGCCTCGTAATCCGCGAAATGCCGCAGCAGCGACGGTGCATCGGCGTACTCAAAGTTGTACGTCGATTGCTCGACTTCGTTCTGGTGATAAACGTCTCCGTAAGTCAGCATTCGATCCACGCCATTTTCTTTCCACGTGGTCCAGACCAGGTCGTAGACGTTTTCCTTGTTCTGCAGGTACATCGCCAGGCGCTCAAGGCCGTAGGTGATTTCGCCGGTGATGGGCTTGCATTCAATGCCGCCGACCTGCTGGAAATAAGTGAACTGCGTGACTTCCATGCCGTTCAGCCATACTTCCCAGCCCAGTCCCCATGCGCCCAGCGTGGGGTTTTCCCAATCGTCCTCGACAAAACGCACGTCGTTTTTCTGCAGGTCCAGGCCCAGTGCGGCCAGCGAGCCGAGATAGAGCTCGAGAATATTCGGCGGCGACGGCTTCAGCACCACCTGATACTGGTAGTAGTGCTGCAGGCGGTTGGGATTTTCGCCATAGCGGCCATCCTTGGGACGGCGCGAAGGCTGCACATAGGCAGCACGCCACGGCTCCGGGCCCAGCGATCGCAGGAAGGTGGCGGTGTGCGAGGTGCCGGCGCCGACCTCCATGTCGTAGGGCTGCAGCAAGGCGCAGCCCTGCTGGTTCCAGTATTGCTGGAGCTTGAGGATGACTTCTTGAAAGGTGATCATGAAACGCGCCGGGAATGTTAAGCTAAGCCCCTAATTTTACGTGGTTCACCCTCTGAAACAAAGGGTAGACGCGCGATTCCACTGATTCATTTTTCCTGCCGA
Source organism: Betaproteobacteria bacterium (assembly GCA_040006575.1). Lineage (GTDB taxonomy): Bacteria > Pseudomonadota > Gammaproteobacteria > Burkholderiales > Usitatibacteraceae > UKL13-2. Next base: position 4,567 of record JBDTWS010000167.1, on the reverse strand, counting down.
AAATCATGTCCTCACCTGCACCCACTCCGACCCCGGCGCCTGCATCCGCCCCGACTCCCGCAGGAGCACCTGCAGCCTCGTTTGCATGGCAAACCTGCCTTGACGTAGCAAACTCCGACGGGCACATCTACCAGCATCACTTCAATCCTGCGTTACTGGAAGTGCTGGCGCATCCGCCGCGCACATTGCTGGATATCGGCTGCGCATCCGGCCTGCTGGGTCAAGCAGTGAAGACCCGCAATCCCGGCTGCCGCACCATCGGCATCGAACCCAATGCGGCAACCGCCAAACTGGCCGCGGCCAACCTGGACCAGGTGCTGTGCGGGAAATTCGAGGATTTCAATCTCGAAGCCGAAGGCATTGCCCTGGGCAGCATAGACACGGTGGTGGCTGCCGACGTACTCGAGCACATGTACGACCCCTGGCACGTGATGACAGGACTCAAGCCCTATCTCTCAAAAGACGCGCAGATCATCCTCAGCATTCCCAACACGCGCCATATGGGCCTGTTGAAAGCGCTGATCGATGACGGGCAGTGGACCTATGCGGAAAAAGGCCTGCTGGACATCACACATATCCGCTTTTTCACGCTGGCCGAGATCAACAATTTCCTGGCGCAGACCGGCTACAAACTGGAGCACGTCAATTTTTTCCTGGACGCGTCGCTTGAGCAGTTTTATATGCAGAACCAGAACAAGGCCGAGATCAACGTCCGTGTGGGCCGCATGACACTGGAGCGCCTCACACCCAAGGAACTGGCCGAGCTGTGCACCTGGCAATTTTTTATTCGCGCGCGGCCGCTTTAGATTTTTCGCGCGGATTTTTCGCGCAGGAGATACGACAGCAGCAGGCACGCGATGAGGATCAGCAACACTGGCGTGTCGCGCCAGCGGCTGTAAGGCGTCGCACCTTTCAACGGCTGCGCATCCACCTCAAGCACGCCACGCGTAAATCCCGGCAGGCTTTTCAACACCACCCCTTTTTCATTGATGGCTGCGGTAGCACCGGTATTCGTCGCGCGCAGCATCCAGCGCCCGGTTTCCATCGCGCGCATCTGCGACATCTGCGCGTGTTGCCACGGCGCCAGCGAATCGCCGAACCACGCCATGTTGGAAATATTCACCAGCAATGCCGCATCCGGTAACTGCCAGGCGATTTCTGCGCCGAACGCATCTTCGTAGCAGATGTTGATCGCGACCGTGTGTCCGGCAATGTTCATCGGCAACGGCGCACCTTCCGGTGGACTGAAATCGGACAGGGGAATTTTCAGCCAGCGGTACACCCATGACAGCATCGGTGGAACGAATTCACCGAACGCGACCAGATGCCGTTTGTCATAGCGTTGCGTGGCCGACGTACCGATGGAAATAGCGCTGTTGGCGAGATGCGGCGGTGTATTCCGATCAGCGGCACGGTCGATCACCGGTGCGCCCATTACGATGTCGCCGCCGGTGCCGATGGCGTGCTGTTTCAGCGCATCGAGATAGTCTGACGGTATGCGCTCCAGGAAATCCGGCAGCGCGGTTTCCGGCATCACGATCAACTTTGCCTGCGTTGACTTGACCTGCTCGAAGTAGTTGGCCAGCGTGGGCAGTCGCTGGTCGTCGCGCCATTTGAGGTTCTGCTCTACATTGCCTTGCAGCAGCGCAACCTTGAGCGGTGGACCGGCGTTTTCGCTCCATGGATATGCCTGCAACAGCGCGCCGGCACCCCACATCGCAAACAGGGCGATACCCGTCGCAATACGGCCACGGCGTGATACGAAAATCCCCGGCGAACTTCGCAACAGCAACATCCCCAGCGACACGCTCAACGCCAGCAACCAGGTGATGCCGAACATGCCCAGCAGCGGCGCATAGCCCGCCAGCGGCGCGCCGATGAATCCTCCCGGCGTTTGTGAGTAACCAATGGTCAGCCACGGAAAACCAGACACCACCCAACCACGCAAATATTCAAAGATCACGAAACAGGCCGGCATCAGCACCAGCAAGCCAATGAGCGGCTGTGGCGTAAAGCGTCGCGAAAACCAGCGGTACAAGATGCCTGCCAACGCCGGGTACAGCGACAGGTAACAGCAAAACAGGAATGTCGCCAGGCCCGCCAGGATGGCCGGCATGCTGCCGTACACATGAAGGCTGACGTAGATCCATGACACACCGGTCGTGAAGACACCGAGACCCCAGAAAAATCCGCACGCAAAGATACGCCATGCGCTCGCCGCATGCTGCCAGGCCACGAACAATATCAACAGGGAAACCAGCGCAAGCGGCCACCAATACAGAGGTGCGAAAGCCGGCACCGCCAGCGCGCCGCCGGCGAATGAAAGTGACAACTGTGCCGCGAGGCCTGACGGGAAACGCATTACCTGCCTCCGCTCCCGTCGCTCCTGCGCCCCGTCATGCGCTCTTTTTATCCGCAGCTTCTTTGGCGGCGGCAGCTTTGTCCGCCACGGGATCGGGAATGGCCAGGCGCTCGACCAGCAGCGAGTGCACCTTGCGGCTGTCCGCGCGCAGCACCGCAAACTTGAAGCCGTCGAATACGACCGATTCGCCGCGCTTGGGCACGCGGCCGAAACGATTGATCACCAGGCCACCGACGGTGTCGAAATCATCGTCGGAAAATCCGGTTTCAAACGCCTCGTTGAAATCACCGATCTCGGTGACGGCCTTCACGCGGAAACGCCCCGACTTGTCGGGCAGGATGTTGTCTTCGGTTTCGTCAAAATCGAATTCGTCCTCGATGTCGCCGACGATCTGCTCCAGTACATCTTCAATGGTCACCAGCCCCGCCACGCCGCCATATTCGTCCACGACGATGGCGATGTGATTGCGATTGGCCTTGAACTCACGCAACAGGATATTGAGCCGCTTGGCTTCCGGTGCAAACACCGCCGGGCGCAGCATGTCGCGCACTTCGAATTCGGCCGAATTGGCGTAGTAACGCAGCAGGTCTTTCGCCAGCAGGATGCCGATCACATTGTCCTTGCTGTTTTCGTAAACAGGAAAGCGCGAGTGGGCGGTCTCGATGACGAACGGAATGAAGGTGTCCGGGCTTTCCTCGACGTCGATCATGTCCATCTGCGAACGCGGGATCATCACGTCGCGCGCATGCATTTCCGACACCTGCATTACACCTTCGATCATCGACAGGGCATCGGCGTCGAGCAGGTTTTTTTCAAAGGCGCCGTGAAGCAATTCGACCAGCTGGCCGCGGTCTTCAGGCTCCCGCAGGAGCATGGAAGAAACACGCTCCATCAAGGAGCGTTTGGGGGAATCGTCCATACGGAAAAGTGATGTGGCAAGTGAGGTGTTGATCGGGAAATCAATTTAACACAATCGTGCGTAATCACAGGCACTCGCCGGCCCGTTTCGCTGTAAGACCCGTGATCGCGCTCGCCCCGGGATTCGATCGAGTTCGGGAATATCGCCGCGCTGCCAGGCCCCAAATCGATGACTGCTTAGAACCTCGCGCGGAGAAACGGCGCCTAAAACCGCTTTTGTTGTGCAAGTCCGCTTCAGATCTAGACGTGCCCGCTTCAGATGAGCACAACCGCGCATCTAGGGGCAAACAGCGTCGTTCACTCTCACCTTCCGCTCCACCTGCATAGAAAGGATTCCCCATGAAACCCGGCCCACAAGCCAATGCAGTCTTCGGCTATCTCAAAGCCGATGAGTATTTCCAGCATGAGGGGGTTGTTTGTTCCGACGACGGCTTCTACACCCTGAGACTCAACCAGTACGGCCAACTTGAAATCTGGTTCAAGGCCGATGGCGAGGCGCGCGCCATATGGCTCTCCAGTTATTCCAGCAGTGACCGCAGTTACTTCGCGATCATGCAGGGGGACGGCAATTTCTGCGTGTACAAGGGCACCGGTCCCGGACGGAACGAGGGCCTCGTATGGGACGCGCGCAAGACCGCAGCATGGGGCACCAACCGCCTCACGCTATGGAGCGATGGCAACCTGCAGTTGATCAATGTCGTCGCCGGGCAACCCATCACGGTTGCCTGGGAAACCGGCGCGCACGATAACGTGCCGCATCCGCCGACGCGCATACGCAGGAATATCGGCAGCAGCGAGGAACTGCTTTTCGACTTCGTGCGCGGCGTGAAAATGCTGAAGGAAATAGGCGCATACGATCGCTATATCCGTCGCCACCGTGATCTGGCACGCGGTAGCCCGCCGGTCATACACCTCACTCCCTGCTTTCTCCCCTGGCACCGGCTGTTCCTGCTCGACTTCGAACGCGACATGCAGCGTGTGCTGGGTGATGACACTTTTGCGCTGCCCTATTGGGACTGGACTGACGACTATGGCCTGCCCTCGCACATCGGCCCGCTGTGGGATTGGGATCGGCTGGGTGGCGCCGGCAATCCCGTCGTCAGCGGACCCTTTGCGTTTCCCCAGTGGCATGTGATCGAGGATGTCGATATCAAGCTGATACGAGGCCTTGGCCTGCCCGGTGTTACCGACCGGTTCGCCGACAAACGCGCTGTGCGCAATCTATTCGCACTCAATGACTTCACGGCTTTCTCCGAAGGCGTGCGAGCGATACACGATTACATGCAC